>JABGPF010000065.1:177-21963 GCA_018645065.1 Phycisphaerales bacterium | reverse complement strand
CAGGCCTTCCCAAAGGGCGTAGTTGGAACTGATTCCGTCGCCGCTGGTGGCGGTCATTCGGACGTAATCATCGGGGAAAACGAGACCCGCCACATACGTCTTGTAGTGGAACGTGTCCAGGGCGGTCGGGGTTGGGTTCAGGTGATCTTCCACCACCTGCACGTGCCCGGTCCTGCCGTTGACGTCTGAGCCCATGTATGCATACACGCCATACATCGCATACGGGATGTTCTCGAACTTCATACCGGCGGTTCCGGCGTTTCCGGTGTCGTCGAGATACCCGGTCATCATCTTCTCATCGCCATTTCCACCGTTATTGTTGCTATAGTTGGTGTTAGACCACCATTCGATGGTTGCTGTCGTTGCGGCTCCGTCCTGATCAACCAGCGTTGCTGCGATCGGGCCGGCGATGGTGGCGGTCGTACCGTTGACTCCACCGTCGCTGTTGTTCCAGTTGGCATGGGCGACATCCACACCGGCGATGTCGGTCGGGAGCATCTCGGTTTGGCCTGAGGTTCTGCGGAAGTTCACGCCGATGGCGTTTCCGGTCGTGCCGTAAACGGTCGCTTCGGCTTGACCTGTAAGGGTCATCGTCCCGCCGTTAAGCGTTAGCGTGTGTGCCGACAGTACGTCTGATCCGCTCACGCCGAATGTTCCGCCAGCGATTTCTGCGACTACTGTGTCGCCGATGGTCGTCTGGCTGCTGACAGTAACCGGGGCCGATGCGTTCAGCACGGCGCCTGAGGCTACATTCAGCGTTTCAGTCGAAACACCGCTCGAGGCGACATTCATCCTGCCAGCTACTTCAATAGCAGTTACGTTGCTGGTGGTTGAGGCGTCGGCGAACGTTGTGACCGAGCCATTTGCGACAGTCAGTGTCGAGGACGTCAGCGCCAACCCGGAAGTTCCGCCGAAGCTTACATCGCCGGTAGCGGTGAAGTTTTTGGCGGTAATCGTTGCGTCAACTGCACTCATATTGGCGACAGTCAGGTCGCCGTTGACGGTGAAGTTATTAGTCAGGTCGGTTCCGCCAGCAGTCGCCAAAGTTCCGCGGATGGTCGTCGCGATCGCGGCGCCGCTGGTGTTGATGCTGGTGGCGCCAGCGTTAACCGTGACGTTGTTGAAGCTGGCGGTGTCGGTCCCTGCGATCGTAAGGTCTGTATTGGCGCCCATAGTCAGATCGCCAAGGGTGGCGGTGCTGGCGTTAAGGTTGATCGTGGTCGCCGGTCCGTCCGTGCCAAGGTTGATCGCCAGTTTAGGCATATCGACGGCGCCGTGGATGGTGGGCGCGGCGTAAAGTTCGCCTATTTGTTCAGCCGACAATCCCGTATCGTAGTAGTATAACTCGTCCATCAGTCCGCTGAAACGTCCGCCCGTCAATGGGCTTTCGTTTTCCAGGTATCCGATACCCGGCAGGTCGCCGTGGGCCGCGACTGCCGTCAGGGCGTAAATCCCGTCGTCTACCAGTGCTCCGTCAATATACAGTTCAAACTTACTGGAAACATTACCGAACACTACGCCGATGTGGTGCGTTTCGTCCGAAAGCGCGGTTCCTGAACTCAGTTCCAGGATGTTGTCTCCTGACTTGATTTTCGTTTTCAGGATTCCTTCATCGAGGACGATTGCGAATCCGTTGGTCGCTCCGCCTTCGTCCAGCAGAATCTGGGTTCCGGTGGTGACGTCCTGGTCGATCCACATGGCGACTGTGACAGCGTTTATCGCGTCGGTCAGGAAGGCTGTATCCATGGGCTGAACGCCCGATACGGCGCCGTCGAAAGTTACCGCTCCGTTCAATACTCCGCCTGCGGTCCATGCCGGGTAGAAGTTCTTAGGCAAACCGTTATGACCGGCCCCGACTGAGTCATCGCTCAGGGGATTGACCTGATTGTCGAAAGAGTAGTAGAGTTCCGCTCCGGAGGGAACCGGTCCGCCGAAGGCTCCGTTGATCGCAAAGGCTCCGCCTGCGACCGTTATCGTCGCGTCGGCGTCGCCCAGATTTCCACCGACGATATCCATAGCTTCGCTGTCGGTGATCTCGATTCCGCCGAGGGTGATCTTGCTGGTCACCGTCAGAGGATTGGAAACGCTTACCACACCGCTTGTGTCGACCAGCAGATTGGCGGTTTCCTGGGCTACGCCCATGTTCAGCGAACCGCTGCCGGTAACCGATATGCTCGGTGTGGCGATGGGTGCTGTGTTAACGTTAAGCGTTCCGCTTGTGACGCTTAGTGATGTCGCCGAACCGCCCGCATTGAGCGTGACGTTTCCGGCGCCTGTGATCGCCAGGGTGTCTGCGGCTAGCGGGGCGGTGATCGCAAGGGTGTACGTATTTTCTGCTCCAAGCGTTACCGCCTGGGTGGGCAGGTTCAGCGCCGGCAGCGTTATTGTAGCAGCCGCTGCGCTGGAGGCGTCGGCTCGACCAGCGATAACCGCGGTGTTGCCCGTGAAGTTAAACGTTTCGTTGTACGTCTTGTCGCCAAGTGAACTGGAAAGTTTCAGCACGGTGTCGCCGGCCATGTTCACTTCACCACCGACCAGGCCCGGGTCGCCCAGGGTCAGTCCGCCTTCGTTGATGTTGTACGTTACGGCGCCGATGTAGCCTGTCACCTCATCGGTGATAATCAACTGACCCGCACCGGTCTTCTGGATCACAGGGGCGGTCGATCCATTAAGGTTCAGCGCGCCGAGGTTGACGTTGGGTGCGTTTACGATGCTCAGGTTGGGAGCTGTTCCGTCCAGATTATTGGCGAACGAAGTGCCCGTGAGATTGAGGTTCAGCCCGACTGCTCCGGTGAACGTAAGAGTCGATGGGCTGGCGTTGCCAACGGTCAGCGAGCCCAGGTTCACATCGCTGGTCAGGTGGATCGCAGTCTCGGTGGTCATCAGCAGGTTGGTGCTGGCCATGTTCATTACACCGCCCATGGAGCCTGTCCACGCTGGAGCAGCCACTCCCCATTTGTCCTTGAGATACCCGCCGACAGAAGCAATCTCGTTTGCTGTGAGGACCTTGTCGAATACGAGCACTTCGGCGATATTGGCGTTCATGCCTTCGCTTTGCGGACCGAGTCGCGAACCGATCAGCAGTGCTCCGGCTCCGGTGTCCAGAGCTGCTCGCTCATAGGCCCCGGCGAAGTCGCCGTTTACGTACCATGAATCGAGTCCGTTGACGTCCGTTCCGCCGTCGCCGTCCCACGTTGAGATTGCGATATTGGCTTGGGAGTAAGCTGTGGCGGCGCTGGTTTCAAAACCATCGTGCCAGTAGTGGTTAGCGATAACGCCATTGCTCTTGGAAGCGTGTCCGTAAGCCTGGCCGTCGACGGCGTCGCCCATGTGGAGCACGTGGTTGTAGTTCGCGGTTCCCGATCCGTTATGCCAGACCGTAACGACTGTCCGGTCGGCGTTTCCGGTGATTCCGATATCGTTGGCCCGTCCGAGGTTGTCGGCGGTGAAGTGGAGCGTCGCTTCACCGTTCAGCTGATTCGTTGTCACGTCGTAGACAGGCCTGTTAACGTCATTGGTTCGCACGACATCGTTTCCGTTTCCGCTCTTGTCGCGCCACAAGGAGACGGAAGTTCCATCAGCGGCAGCGATTGTGCCATCTGCGTCCTGGTACAGCGTTGATGCGTCGGCGGCATCCAGGTGAAGCTGCAGATTGCTCGGTGTCGTGCCGATCGTCAACGTCCCGCCGACACTGTTTAGTTCCACCTGGTTCGATCCGGTGATGTCGCCGGTGGCGATGAAGGTTCCGGTGGCGCCCATGTCGAACGTTCCGGATGCGGTTGAGAGTTTCTTAGTCGTCAGATTGTTTCCGTTAAGCGCCAGTCCGCCTCCGTTGGAGACCAGTTCGTTAACGGTTACTGCGCCTGATACGCTTAGATTGGCTCCGGCGTCGATCGTGACGATTCCGGCGTCGATTGTTTGTGCTGCGGTTACTGTGCTGTTTGCTCCAACGGTCATATTGCCTGCACCGCTAACGGTTCCGGCGATATTCAGCGTGTAATTATCGGTGGTCTGCATCACAAGCGTTCCGCTGGTCAGCGTTACGTTGTTTCCGGCTGCGTTACCAACTGTTACCGTTAGCGGTCCGATATTGTCGTCGTCGTCGGCGCCTGCGGTAAGCGTTCCACCTGTGCTGGTGATCTGGTTATCGAACGTTACGTTCGTTGCCGGGGCGCTGCTGATCAGCATGAGTTCGCCGCCGTTGATGCCGACAGCACTACCGTCGCCGAGCGGGTTGGAACCGGCCTGGACTATCAGGCCGCCTTGGCGAACGTCGAACGCTACCGAGCCGCCGGCTGCGATTAGCGGATCGGCGCTAGGTAGAATCAGATCTGCCGCGCCGGTTTTCACGATCGTCGCAGCAATACCATCTGCAACGTTGATTTCACCGATCAAAGTGTCTGATACGATATTAAATCCGTTTTCGCCTGTGGCCAGTGTCGCGCTAAGAAAACCGATCCATTCGCCTGCTCCGCTGGTTGTCAGAACTGACGGTGCGGCGAAGGTTAAGTTGCCAAAAGCAGCGGATAGGGGTGTGACAGCATCGAGAGTCGAATCGTTGGTTACGTTCAGATCCGTATCGGTCATCGAGATAGGAGTGGGTATCATTCCAGTGGCCAGTTCGGCGATTTGCTCTTGAGTGAGCGCCGAATCGTACATGTACAGTTCGTCGATCAGACCGGTGAATTTCTGGCCACCAAAGCCAACGCCGATTTGTACATCATTGCCCGATGCTGTGTTAATGCCCTTGCCCAGAGTGTTGGAGTGCGGTTCCAGCAGTCCATCAATGTACACGAGCATCTGGCTGACATTATTTGCGCCGTTAGGCAGCACCATCGCAACGTGATGCCAGTCGCCGTCTGCGACAATCGTTTCACCAACGAGGTATCCGCCGTTGACTTCTGTGCGTATCGCTCCGTTTGGTCCGTTTCCGGTTTGTGTCCGGAATACCCATTTTTGGCCGCCCGTGTTCTTTCCCCAGGACACGATCGTTCCGTCTGTGTCCGTTGTCTTGATCCAGGCCGCGGTTGTTCTGGCTTGGGTTCCGCCGATTCCCTTGTAACCGACAGCGTTCACCAACTCGCCATCGTTGTCTCCGTTAATCCTCAACGCTCCACCGACATGCCCATCGACCCATTGGCTGTCGTCACCGTCGAATCCCGCGAGGGTTCCGTTGTGCCCGCCGGCTGAATCGATCGCGGTCAGACCGCTGGTCTCGTCAAAGCCCCAGTGCGCCACGGCGCCGGCCGGTGCGACAGGAGCGACCTGAGGACCGTTGATCCTGATCGTTCCGCCATTCATGTTCAGAGGCGCCGCAGATCCGCCCAAAGCGTTGTCTCCACTGAACTCGAGCGTTCCGCCGTCCTGTACGGTGAAGGTTGTACCGTCAGCGGCTCCGGATTCGAGCCCCAGCAACTGCATTGTGCCTGAACCGGTTTGGGTGATGGCTACGGTGTTGGCGCCATCGTCGTACGTGCCCGCGTTGAACACGCCAGTGGTGTTGAAGGTTGCTCTTGTATTGTTGTCGGCGTCTATGTCGTCTGTGATGGTCAGGCTGGTCGCGCTGGCAGCGGGTCCGCCGACGGTTACCACTGCGTTCTCGCCAACGGTCAGCGTACCCAGCGTCAAGGCGTTGGATGAGGTCACGCCCGCTGTTGCTCCAGACGCTACGGTGGTATTACCGCTGAAGATCGCTCCGTCTTCGGTGCCGGTTACGTTAACCGTTCCGTTATTCAACGCCAGCGAACCAAATGTGGCTGTCGAGTCGGTTCTCGCAACGAGATTGGAACCCGATGTCACGGTGATGTTCAGATTAGGCAGATCAATCGCTCCGTACACGAGTTCGTTGACAGCGATATTGGACGGAAGGCGGGTCTTGCGAGCCGTAGGCGTCGCGTAGTCGGCTGCGGACTGGTCGTCGATGATTGTCCATGTCGCGTTGTCGTTGCTGCCTTCCAGCAGCCAGCGAACCGGATCGCGTGCGGTCATGTCGTTTGCGGTTGCGAACGTGTATTCGTCGATTGCGGTGGGGGTCCCGAAATTGAACATGACCCACTGATTCTGGGCGAACGAGCCGCCGATGTAGTATTTCGTGTTGACGGTATTATCAAAGAGCTTGTCCGGGCTTTGGGAGCCCACACCGGTGCCGTTGAAGTCCGATGCATTTGCAGTGATATTCGGATATGTGAGCTCGGAACCTTCAAAGAGGAATTCCAACTCGGAAATCTGCATTGGGTTGTTGCTGCGAGTTTTGGTCGGATTGAACCTGTAGTACTGATAGGTGGGGGCTGCGAGTGTTTCGGCGCCGATGGTCTCGAACGTTCCGCCATTGAGAACCAATACCGTCGCTCCGCCCAGCGGATCTGTTCCCGATCCCGCCAGCGTACCGTTGGAAACGTTGAATACCGTATGGTCCGCAACTACGGTTCCGTCGCCGGTGTTGTTCGCTGCTAGCGTCAGCGTTCCGTCGCCGATCTTGGTGAACACACCTGCGGTCGTGTTGTCGTTGAAGCTGTCCATCGTCACGGTTCCAGCGGTGTTTACGACGGTATATCCATTTGTGCTCACGGCCCCGAGCGTCCCGCCGGTAGCGCCGACGGTAAGTTGAGCGTTGTTTCCAAATGTAACTACCGACCCGCTTGCCGCGGTAATTCCGCCTGTGGTGAGAGCTCCGTTCACCGTAAGCGTGCTGGTCGCGTCGAGAGATATCTCTTTGCTAAGCGTCATCGTATGGGCTGCGGAAACTTCAACCGCTCCGCCGTTGGACACCACAAGCTTGTAGGCCGAGGCGTCGCTGTCCAGCGTGATGGTATTGGCTGTGTCGAGAATTGCACGGGTGTTGTCGTTAGGGATCGCTGAGCCAATGTCCCAGTTGCCTGTGTTGGCCCATGTGGTGTCGGGGGTGGCTCCGGCGGTCCATATCATTTCATTGATGGCGATATTGTCATAAAGCGTCATTGCGTCCGTCGAGTCGAGCAAAGCGTTGTCGTAGAGACGCATAAATGCGATCTCGCCGCCATAATGGGCGTTGGATGTGGGGGTCGTGCCATTGTTCCTTCCGAGTCCTGCGCCGTCCGAACCGGCCCAATCCTTGAGGTCCGCGTCATCCCCGGTGGCGATGGCGGTTGTCTGGAGGGCTCCGTTGACATAGAGGTCAACTTTGTCGTCGGTCAGATTGATCACTCCGACTACGTGGAAGAAATCGTCGGGGGTGGTGCTGATGGTGGAAAGGTCGAATTCCGCCTGGGCGTTGACGCCTTGGTTCTTGGCCCAGAGGCGGAGTGTGCTGCCCTTGATGTAGATCGCAGTTCCGTCTCCGCTTCCGCCGGTTTCAACGATCATTTCATTTCCGGTGTCCGTGTAATCGCTGGGCTTGAACAGGAACTCGAAACTCGCGTTTGTATTGCCTGTCGCGAGGGTGCCGGTTGTCCCATATTCGTTAGTACCGTTGAAATTGTATGAGTGCGTGAGAGTCGAGGTATTGAATCCGGTGCTTATCAGATCAATCCGGTTGGAGTAATCCATATTCTTGAGCGACCAGTTCTTACCGCCCGCATCTGCCTCCCATGTGCTGTTGGCGGTGGTGTCGCTTGTTGCGTTCCAGTCCAGCGTTACCGCCGGAACCGCCGCCCAGGCCGACAGCGGACCGGAAAAAATCATCGCAAAGGCCAATACGATAGTAATTATGTTGCGTGTACGCATTAAGAACATAAATAAACTCCTGCACGAGTGGTTTTGTCGGCGCGCAGACCGCACGCCGAGGCTAGAATTTTGATACGAAAGGTTTGCCTGTACATTGTAAAGTACTGTCAAAAAAGCACTCCTGTTAATTCTCCTACCGACTGATGTGACTTGTCGGCGGAGCAATAACTAAACGAGATATACTGCACGGCGAGAAGATACGTCCTCACTTTGACGATGTCCTCACATTTTCAACAACTAACTCTATCATGAATATACTATACGTCAACCTGAAACTGTTTTTTTTTTACCCGAAAATATGGAGAAAACAGTGACCCACATGCCGCTTGGTTGGACTACAAGCCGTATTACGCGTATGATGGACCGATATGAACCTTATAGCTACATCTACGTTTGGGCTCGAAGCTGTCGTCGCTCGTGAACTCAAAGACCTCGGATACCAACCCAGCATCGAAAGCGTTGGAAGAATTGCCTTCCAGGGTGACCTGGCGGCGGTGTTCCGCGCCAACACATGGCTGAGAAGCGCAGACCGAGTGCTGATCGAGGTCGGATCATTCCCAGCCATCGACTTCGGCGAGCTGTTCGACCGTACAAATGAGCTGCCCTGGGAACAGTGGATAGCGCCCGATGCGGAGTTCCCGGTGAACGGGCGCAGCGTCAAATCGCAACTGTCGTCGGTGCCCGCCTGCCAGAAAATATGCAAAAAGGCGATCGTCGACAAACTCCTGCGAGCACACAACGTCGGAAGCCTGCCGGAAACCGGCGCCCGATGCGTCGTTGAAGTGTCGCTGCTGAACGATGTGGCTAAGCTGACGCTCGACACCACCGGGGCTGGCCTGAACAAACGCGGGTATCGCAGGAAGGTGGGAAAGGCTCCGATGAAGGAGACCCTGGCTGCCGGTCTGGTGCAGCTTAGCTTCTGGAAACCGGACCGCCCGCTGCTTGACCCGTTCTGCGGGGGCGGGACGATAGGCATCGAGGCCGCTCTCATAGGTAGAAACATGGCGCCGGGCATGAACCGCAGGTTCGCTATTGGCGATTGGCCTACGGTTGACGGTTCGCTGGGGGATGTCGCCCGGGAAGAAGCTCGCGATCTGGCGGTTATGGATCGCCCGCTTGAGATTATCGGAACCGATATTGACCCCGAACAGACGCAATTGGCCCGGGATCACGCTCATCACGCCGGATTGGGCAATTCGCTGAAGTTCCGCGTGCAGGCGTTCGAGGACCTGGACTACGGTTCGGAGTACGGATGCATGTTCTGCAACCCACCGTACGCTGAGCGGATCGGCGATAAAATCGACGTCGAGAGCATCTACCGCTCAATGCCCGATGTCCTGCGGCGCCTGAAAACCTGGTCGCACTACATTATCACCAGCTATCCGCGGTTCGAAGCCATTGTCGGCCAAGACGCCGATCGACGCCGCAAGCTCTACAACGGCAGCATCGAGTGCACCTATTACCAGTTCCATGGCCCCAGGCCGCCCAAGGAAGGCGCTGCACCCGCACCGGTGCTCGACGAAGATGCAACCTCGTCGTCCGAGCCGGTTATGCAGGCGTTCGGCGGGCTCACCGATCGGGCCGAACCGCAGGCCGAAATGTTCGCCAATCGACTGGCCAAACAGGCAAGACACCTGCGAAAATGGCCCACAAAACGCGAAATCACATGCTACCGAATATACGATCGCGATATACCTGAAATTCCGCTTGCTGTTGATCTGTACGAGGGGCGGCTGCACATTGCAGAGTACGATCGCCCGCACGATCGAACCGCCGGTCAGCACGCCGACTGGTTGGAAAAAATGGCTGCCGCCGCTGGCGAAAAACTCGATATCAGCCCGGATAACACATTCCTGAAACGCCGCAGACGCCAACGCGGAGTCGAACAATACGAACGAGTAACCGAAACCGGATCGCCGCGAATTACCGTATCAGAAGGCGGCAGCAAGTTCCTGGTGAACCTTGCTGATTATATTGATACGGGCCTGTTTTTGGATCATCGCATCACGCGCGGAATGGTTCGCGACGAGGCGAGCGGTAAGCGAATGCTGAACCTGTTCGCCTATACGGGCGCCTTCAGCGTTTACGCAGCGGCCGGTGGGGCGGCCAGCACTACAACTGTCGATCTGTCGAGCACTTATCTGGACTGGGCTCGTGCGAACTTCCGGTTAAACGAGCTTGACAGTGATTCGCATCGGTTTGTGCGGTCCGGCGCCCTTGAGTTCCTTGCTGATCACGCGCCCGGCGAGCATTACGATCTTGCGGTGGTCGATCCGCCGACGTTTTCGAACTCAAAGAGCACCGAAGGCGATTTCGATATCCAGCGCGATTACGTAGCCTTGCTGGGCGGTTTGTTGAAGCTGATGTCGCCCGGCGGCGTGATATATTTCTCGACGAACTTCAAACGGTTCAAGTTCGACCAGACGGTTCTGCCCGGCTGTACGATGCGCGAGATCAGCAAGCAAACCGTGCCCGAAGACTTCCGCAACAAACGAATCCACCGCTGCTGGCGGATTGTGGTCGACGGTTAAGGCTGACGTAAACGCAGAGAGATATATGTTCGAGCAGGCTTTTAAGAATATCGATGACGCACTCAGGAAAGAGGTTGTGGTATGAATCTACGCCTCCAGAGTCTGCTGTCGCAGGGTGAGTCGCGTAAGGTCGAATTCAAAGCCGCACGCCAGGGGCTGAACCGTAACCTTTATGAGACTGTCTGCGGGTTTCTGAATCGTGACGGCGGGGATATTGCTGTTCGGTAAGGATGAGACCATTTTGTCGGTACTGCCGCACCACAAAACCGATGCCATCATGCGTCGCGTGGATGTAGACCGCTACGACGATCGCGACGATATACGCACCAACCTGCTGGACACTTATGACCGCCTGGTGGCGTTTGGCGAAAAACATCTGGACGATCCGTTTCATCTCGAAGGAATGCAACGGATATCGATCCGCAGCCATATTCTGCGGGAGATTATCGGGAACCTGATAATCCACCGTGAATATAGCAATCCGTTCCCGGCTAAGTTTGTGATCGAACGCAACGGGCTGTTCACTGAGAACGGTAACAAGCCGCACGGGCACGGGCCTATTGATCTGCGACTGTTTTCACCGTTCCCGAAGAATCCCGTGATCGCCCGAGTGTTCAAGGAGATCGGCCTAGCCGACGAATTGGGTTCGGGCGTTCGGAAACTGTTCAGATACTGCAAGCTCTACTCAGGCCGGGATCCTGAACTGATCGAAAACGATGTTTTCCGGTTCATTCTCCCTCTGTCTGAGGAGAACCAGGCTTCTTTGGATAAAACTACCGCGCAAGGGGCCACGCAAGTCACCGCGCAAGTCACCGCGCAAGTTGAACGCTTGTTGGACTTCTGCCTGATACCACGAAGCCGAGAAGAAATGATGGCGTTTCTGGGGCTGACACACCGCGAACATTTTCGGCGTGAGATATTGCAACCCCTTTTGAAAAAGGAACTTCTCTCCACAACAATACCTGATAAGCCGACAAGTCCAAAGCAACGCTATCTGAGCACGCCAGGCGGTGCTGAGCAAACCGAGGATCGAGTGGTCGATCAGGTTACCGCGCAAGTTACCGCGCAAGTCACCGCGCAAGTTGAACGCTTGCTGGACTTCTGTCGAAAATCACGCAGCCGAGAAGAAATGATGGCGTTTCTGGGACTGGCACACCGTGAACATTTCCGCCGGGAGATATTGCAACCCCTTTTGGAAAAGGGAGTTCTCACAATGACAATGCCCGACAAACCGACAAGTCCAGAACAACGCTATCTGTACAACCGCCCCGCGACTGATGTCTAGTCTTGGGTAAATAGCTCGCGTTGAAACGCCGGTGGAAGGGTTGGTAGATGGGTTGGTGGAAAGTCAGAAGAAGATCATATCTCTGGTCCAGGGCAACCCGCATGTTTCAATTAGAGAGACGCCTGAACAGATTGGCATCAGCACAACCGCCGTTGACGATATTCACCGCTGCTGGAGGATTGTGGTTGATGGCGGTAGTTGAGTGGGATTTATTTTTGGGCTTTTGTGGCGTTGGCCATTAGGGTTTCCCAGATTTTTCGCTGCTCGATAATCGCTTCAACGCGGTCGGGCACTTTGTTGCTGTTCTCCATCAGGACCCATCCTTCCCAGCCCGACGCTACGAGCAGTTCGCACTGGCGTTGGTAGGGGAAATCGCTCTTTAGATTGTGGATGTGGATGGTTTTGGCCAGGTGGTTTTTCACCATGTTGAAGTTCGCGTCGAAGCCCTTGCCCTTAATGTCGCGGGAGTCGCTGTTGAGCCTCACGCGGACGGTCGGCTGCTTGACGAGTTTCATGATCGCCGCCATGGTCGGCAGCTCGCCGGCTGGTCCGTGAGCTTCCAGATCCACCTGCTGACCGAGCTTGGCGGCGTATGCGCCGATCTCATCGGCGGCGCGGGCGATCTGGGCGATGGTCTTTTCGCGGGGCACGTTTTTGTGGAACGTATTGGGGAATATCCGCAGCGATTTGCTTCCGACATCGTGGCTGAGTTTTATGTGTGCTTTCGCCGAGACGATCGCTTTCTTCAATTTCGCCGGATCGGGCGAATCCATTCGTTCGCTGCACGCCAGGGCTACCAGTTCTACGGGGCTGTCGGCGAAGCGTTTCTTGACCTCGGCCCGTTGTTTGGCGTTAAGATTTAACTCTACTTTGTGTGCCCATTTGAGGCTGGTGCGCAGTTCCACGCCGAAAACGCCAGCTCGGGGTAGGTTCTTGATCAGCGTGGGGATATCCCAATCCTTGCCCCACGTGTAGGTCGCCAGGCCCAGGCGAATCTTTGGGGCGGGTTTCTTGTCGGCTGCGAAACCCAAGCTGCATGCTCCGGCGGCGGCGAGGGTCCCAGCCAGGAATTGGCGGCGTGATGTGTTTGCGAATATGTCAGTCATGGTAGTTCTCCGTTGCTTGGTGATGTTTCAGGTTACACTTTGTCCGGTACGACGAAAGGTTTGCGGTATTGGCGTGTGACGAGTTTGTTCGCCTCGTCGCTGAAATCGCCGATGAACCGTTCGGCTCGGGGGTCTACTGTGAGCATCGGTCCCAGAGTCGCCGCGGTGGTTTTCAGGTCCACTCCGTTGGCGTCGAGATGCGTTTTGAAACGTTTGTAGGACTTGGCGAGTTCTTTTTGCCCGGCGATTCGATCGGTGATTTCGCCATCGGGCGCGGTTTTGCCCAGTCGGTGTGAGATGTTTGCCAGGTGGACGAGTGCAGCCGACGTGTGACCCTCTTCGATATCGGCCACCAGCTCACCGGGTTTTCCGTTTCGCACCGCCTGCAGGAAGTTCGCTCCGACCTCGGGCGTGGTGGGCTTGAACTGCTTGATCAGCTTGCCCGCCTTGTCGAACACTTTGTTTTTCGCCAGATGCCCGCCTTCGCAGAGCACCACTACGCCCTGTCCAACGCCGTGGAAAGTGTCCATGTTCCTGCCCCAGGCTCTGGCGGCGATGGACTTGTTCTTCGGCAGGCCGCGTACTTCGAAGATAACGGGCACGGGTTTATAGTCGAAATAGGTCAGCAGCGTGTTGGGCTTCTGTCCGTCGTCTTTGTAGCTGAACCGTCCGCCGATGGACATTACATGTTTAGGCAGCTTGCTTTCGCCGACGGCCATCCGGCAACCGTCCATGAAATGGATGCCCATGTTGCCCAGGTCGCCATTACCGTACCGCCAATCCCAATGCCAATCGTAATGCAGGTGCTTCCGTATCAGCGGAGCCTGGGGCGCCGGTCCGGACCAGAGGTCGTAATCGATCGATTTGGGAATCTGTTGGACCCCGCCAGCCAGGCCGATGCTGCCCCTCGGTTTGTAGTTCAAACCGTAAACGCAGAGCATTTTGCCCAGATTTCCCTTTTGCACGTACTCCAAAGCTTCCTTGAAACCGGTAGCCGATCGGGAGTTATTTGTGCATTGTACTACGCGGTTGTACTTGCGGGCGGCTTCGACCATCTTGCGACCTTCGAAGATATTGTGCGATGCGGGTTTTTGCACGTAGACATGCTTTCCGGCCTGGCAGGCCCAGATCGTGACCAGCGCGTGCCAGTGGTTCGGCGTTGTCACGATGATCGCGTCTACATTCTTGCTGGCCAGCATTTTCCGTACGTCGGTGTATGCTTCCACAGGCTCTTTGTGTCTTTTGCAGTCGGCGACCTGGGCGTCGAGGATCTTGCGGTCGACGTCGCACAGGGCTGTTATCCGCACGCCGGGGTACTTGCGGAACTTGCGTAGGTCCTGCTTTCCCTTTCCGCCAATCTTCACATTGGATCCGATACCGACAACCCCCATGCGGATGTCGCTGTTTGCGCCCATCGCCCGAGCGTGCGGTTGGAGCATCGCGCTGCTGCAAATTCCGGCCGCTGCGATAGTTGAACCTTTGATGAATGTGCGACGTGAAATATTATTCATGCGAAATCCTTTGATGACTGGTGTCGCGAATAAGAACATTTTCACCGTATTGAACGGTCTTGGCAAGGGTGTTCTGAGTTCTCCAAAGGCGTCTTGCTTGACAATCGAGCGGCCGGGGCGGACAATTGCCTGTGATTCGAACCATAAACTCATAGAGGTTATTATGTTCTACGACTTTCCGGCGATTAAACCGATACGTCACTTGCTGATGGACCCTCAGATCACCGAGATAATGATCAACGGGCACGATCAGATATATGTTGAACGCAACGGTAAGATGGTTCTCGACGACTGCAAGTTTGAGGACGACGCCCAGGTTCGCGGGCTGGTCGATCGAATGGTCGAGCCCACCGGGCGGTCGATAACCACCGCCGCTCCGTTTGTCGACTTCCGCCTGCCTGACGGTTCCCGCGTAAATGTGATCGTGCCTCCGGTGGCGGTCGGCGGGCCTACGGTCACTATTCGCAAATTCACCCGCACGCTGACAACTATTTCCGATCTTATTGAGCGGGGCACGCTTTCCCAGCGAATGGCCGATCTGCTGAGCGCATCGGTGAAGGCTCGTTTGAACATTATTTTCTCCGGCGCCACGGGCACTGGTAAAACCACCACGCTTGGAATTCTGTCCAAGAGCATCCCGGAGTCTGAGCGAATTGTTACGATCGAAGACACCGCCGAACTCGATCTCCAGCAGCAGCACGTAGTCAGCCTCGAATCGCGCCCGCCAAACTCCGAGGGCAAGGGCGAAATTGTACTTTCCCAGTTGGTAAAAAACGCGTTGCGAATGCGACCTACTCGTATAATCATGGGTGAAATACGCGGTGACGAGGCGTTGGATATGCTCCAGGCGATAGCCACCGGACACGACGGATGCCTCTCGGTTATGCACTCGTCCTCGCCGCGCGACGCGGTGTCGCGACTCGAAATGATGGCCCTTTCACGCGGGTTGATGCTGCCGCTCTGGGCAATCCATCGCCAAATATCGGCCGCGATAGACTTAATCGTTCAGCATGAAATTTTCCTCGACGGTGTGCGCCGAATAACGCACATTACGCAGGTCTGCGGGCTCGAGGGCGACCAGATCGCACTGCGGAATATCTTCGAGTACAAACGCACCGGCCAGGGCGCAGCAGGGCGCCAGGCCGGGCAGTGGATATGCAGCGGAGTAGACGACGACTTCCTCCCGAAATTCGATAAACTGGGAATGGCCGTCCCCGCAGCAGTATTCAACGTAGGACCAGAACCGGCGTAACGGCGACGGCAGGTTCTAGGTGCAAGGTTCTAGGAACGACAACGGATCGATATCCAATAAAGGAATGCTAATACGATGACCGTGAGAATAAAATTGATTGTTGGGCTGATTACGCTTTCGCTTTTTGCTTCTCCGGTTATGGCCAAGGGTAAGTTGAAGGTATTTATTCTTGCCGGCCAGTCTAACATGGAAGGCGCCGGGCAGATTAAGGGCGCCGCTCGCAACGGTGGGAAGGGCTCGCTTGAGTATATCGTCAAGGATCCCGTTACCGCGGCGCGAACCAAACACATTATCGATAAGAACGGTAAGTGGGTTGTTCGCGACGACGTCTGGATCTGGTACTTCGATCGCAAGGGCGGACTGACCGCCGGTTACGGAGCCCGGAAAACGTCGATCGGTCCTGAGTTCCAGTTCGGACACGCCATGGGCGCCGCGCTGGACGAGCAGGTGCTGATTATCAAAACCGCCTGGGGCGGTAAGAGCCTGCAAAAAGACTTCCGCCCGCCAAGCAGCGGCGGGGCGGTAGGCCCGTTCTACACCGAAATGATCAAGCACGTAAAAGATGTGCTGGGCGACATTAAGAAGCATTTTCCAGCGTATGACGGTAAGGGTTATGAGATCGCCGGTTTCGGATGGCACCAGGGATGGAACGACGGATGCAGCGTGACGGCGGTGGCTGAGTATGAAAAGAACATGGCCAATTTTATTCGCGACGTGCGCAAGGCGCTCGGCGTGAAAAAACTTCCGTTCGTTATCGCCGACAGCGGTTTCGGCGGGCGTAATCAGAAGGTCGCCCGCCGCCTGGGGATCGTAAAAGCTCAGCAGGCCGTGGCGAAGTACCCCGAATTCAAGGGCAATGTCACTACCGTAGAAACGCGCGACTTCTTCCGCCCGAGAGAACTTTCACCCGGCGGCCACGGATACCACTGGAACGAAAACGCCCTGACGTATTTCCTCATCGGCGACGCGATGGCCGAAGCGATGAAGAAACATCTCGGCATCAAGCCTGGCCCGGGTAAAAGCGCTAAGCCGCAAGCGGCAAAGCCAATAAAACCCGAACGAACGTGAAGTCGTGCCGCTTGCGGCTTAGCGCTTTGGGGTGGAGTTTTTTTGCAAATGTACTGTAGTTGCGAACTCCTTTTGTATAAGCATTAATGTCAGCGTTGCACATTCTTCGCACTGATATTCTTACCACGCCGAAAGCTCGGACTACCGGAAAAACTAGTCATACACATCGATCTTTCTCTTGTTATTCCCTTGCCAAAATCGGCTGAGTGTGGTAGTGTATATCGCAGTCGATGAGCTTCGGCTGTGGATTTTAAAGATGGTGAAGCGTCTGCCTGTTGATAGGCGCGTCTGGACGTTGGAGGCTTCGCCGGAGCGGTCACGTTTTTTACTGAGGAATAGGACAATGACGAAGCATACACTTGCAATAGCGGTGGTGGGCTTGGCGATGCTGATCTGCGGAACGGTAAGTGCGGCTCCGCTTTGGACCCCTGCGGAAATTTCAACTGAGTTATGGCTTGACGCTTCTGATGACACCACGATCACCGCAGCAGGTGGCGCGGTAAGCCAGTGGAATGACAAGAGCGGAAATGCGCGAAACGCCGCACAGGCAACGGGCGCTAATCAACCAGGCTATGTACTTGCCGAACAAAACGGGTTGAATGTCGTTCGTCTCGACGGAAGCGACTTCCTCAATCTTGGTACCGGGCTCGATTGGATGGCCGGCGAAAGCCATGTAGCGTTTGTAGTGCTGAAAACCGACACCTATTCCAATCTGTACGGGGCCGCTAACGGAGGTTCAGGGGCCAGCAGTTTGCACGTTGGTTTTAGAGATGCAGATGTTTACAGAATGAACTATTGGGGAAACGATTACAATCCAGACATCACACTAAACCACATCGCAGGCGATTACAATTTCGTTCGATGGTCTTGGCAGACCGGTGCAGCCAAATCTATTTATGCCAACGCGAAACTTGAAGGAATGAGCGACCCCACTCACGCTGGTACGATTTCAGCGATGGCCGGCGGTGGTCGGATCGCGAATATAGTTGGTCAGGGGACCTGGGGCGGTGACCTTGGCGAATTGGTGTTCCTCAAAGGCGATCCCTCACAAGACACTATAGACAAAGTCGAAGGATACCTGGCCTGGAAGTGGGGCCAGCAAGCCAATCTACCGAGCGGTCATACATACGCAAATGCGGCGCCGATACCCGAACCGGCGACACTAATATTCCTGGCCGCAGGCCTTCCTGCTTTGCTGAAGCGCAAGCGACAGTCCCGATAAACATCGGGAGCTCTGGGCGGATTGGCGATGATACGCAGACGCCGTCGCGCATAAAACCGGAAACGCAAGAACAACACAAACACCCCACGGGGCGGCCTGTCACCAGGCCGCCCCGTTTTACGTTTAGACCCGCACATATTCACAGGTGAATTTCGGGTACAGAATTCCGGAATTCTGACGGGTCAAAGAAGGTCTCGAAAATCGCGGAGTCTATCTTGGAGGATAAATACGGGTGTATTCGATAAAGACCCACAGGACAACATTCCGGATCAGCGCCATTGCGGGTCCGGAATGTCAAAGGGGTAATTATCATCGCCAGCACCTCGCTGGTAAAGGATTGGCGGTCCGTCGCTGGTGTCTCCGTCCTCACAATTGGGACCAAATGGGATGATCTTGAATGCATTCGTCAGCGAGTGTAAAGCCTCCCATCCACTGACCCGTTCGGTAGGTATGTTGTACAGAATCAGAAAACGTAGCTGCCTGAGATTCTTGAGTGGTTCCAAATTCACGCGTTCGGGAATCATGCCGACATGCAAACGTGTCAGGCGATGCAATCCGCCTAACATGTCCAGATTGCTTATCTTTACGACACCCAAGCTGGAAAGATGCTTAAGCTGCGATATTGGGCTGAGGTCCACGTCTTTCCAGGTTGGCCAGAGAAGGGTATGGTATCTCAAGTGGGTCAGCTTTGGATGGCGTTGCACGAACTCGGCGAATTGATCGGTGGTAAGATTACAGGGTAGGGCGACACGCTCCAGGGACGGTAATGCGACTTTGTTCAGACCGCGGACCCGACAACCATCTAGTTGAAGCTGTATAAGATTGGGCAAACGATCGAGGACGGTGAGAGTCACCATGGGGCGGAATGACCTATCGATCCGCTCCAGTCCATCGCCGATAACACCTATTTCAAGCACTTTTAGCTTTTTAAGTGTCCGCAGCGGCGACAGATCTGTGATTCCTGAATTGTGAAGCAACAGAACTTCAAGATTCACCAGCGACGCCAGGGGCGTAAGTGTTCTTGCACCTGGCTGACTAATATTCAGATGTCGCAGTTTTGTAAGCTTGGATAAGGCGCTGTAATCCTCAACTTTCGTACACCTATGAAGCCGCAGGTCTTCGAGATTCACCAGCTTTTCAAGTGACGATATATCTTTCAATTCACTGTCGCCCCAATATAATCTGCGTGAGAAGTCAACAGAGATTACTCGCTGGGGATTCTTGAACTCGGGGGACTTCGTCAGGGAAGGAGTTCGGAGAATCAGGCTCTTGAGATTCGGCAGTTCTCCTAGACGCTCATGTCCGCGTGTCGGGGGTGCTGAGGCGACCTCAAGCTTCTCAAGGCTTTTAAGTGCAAGTATCGGCGTCAGATCCGCTGGCGGATCGGACGGCTTGCGCTTCCATACGCTTTTTATCTCAAGGCGAAGAGTACGCAGCTTCTGTAGCTGAGTGATCGGACGGAGGTCTACATCTGCTTTGAGTCTACCGAGAAGATGAAGTTCACGGAGACCGGTGAGAGTAGCGAGTGAGGTCAGGTCCATCGTCTCGGAAATTTCCTCGATTACCAGTGACTTCAACGAAGGCATCTTGCCGAAGGACATGAGTCGATAGCCATTATCGGTATAAACGCTACCGCACTCTACGGTCAGCCGCTCGAGATGAGACAATCGCGGTAGTGCTTTTCCCAGAGGGATAGAAGCCTTCTCCTCATACGCCGTAACCTTTAGACATCTCAGATTAGACAATTCGCCGAGTAATTCCACCGACGCTGGCTGCAAACTTGTACTACGCGTGTCCAACCAGGTTATCGGCAGGTCCGTCAGGGGTGTAATGTCCTCTACCTTAAGGCTGCTGTACAAGTCCAGTGAAGTCAATCGCTTCAACCCCCGCAAAGCCGATAAGTCCGATATCTTTTGGCAATTCCTGAGACTGAGGGAAGTGATCTTGCTTGCCGAAGCAAGAGGCGAAAGATCTGTCAGTAGTTTACGAACTCGTTCCCACACATGGATCGAATCAATCGAGTCAATGTGTTTCAGGTCGGGTAAGTGCTTCAGGTGGGGGCTGTATATCCAGGCAGTCAATCCCTCTGACACCTTTGCCGCTTCGTCCAGCAGCATCGCCTCTTCCTTTGAGCGAACGATAATACCGGCCAGGCCGAAAGGCTTTCCATCAATGGACAGATAAACTTTGGGGCCTTCTTGCTCAAAAACCAGTCTCTTACCGCTACGATAGCACCAGAGAAGCGGCGTGTCTCCCCCGATTTGGAGCCACTCGCCATCCGGCGTGCCATCGGGCACTTTAACGTCCCCGAGCGCTACGCGGATGCTTTCAGGCTCCGACGGAGCGCTTGTGGGCATTGTGGATTGCTTGCCTTGGCCCGAACGATCTTGCCTATCAGGCGAATTCAGCAGACCACAACCCGCCGTCAAAGCAACAGTCAGCATTATCAGCCAACCCCCAACCCCAATCATTGCCACCTGTCTTGCCGCCATTTCAAGCTCCCTATGTGCATAACGCACCAGCATATATCAACGTTGCTGCAAATCCTATCAGGAACGGAATCCGCTGGCAAGCAAGACAATAGAGGGGATGTTGTAGTCTACTTCCGTCGCCTCAGCATCGCCAACCCGCCCAACGCCAGCAGCGACAGCGTGGCCGGTTCGGGCACCTGATAGGCACTCAACGTGACCGATGTGTCCAAGTACTGTACGTCGAACGTCCCGCCGTTGAACGCGACGACCGTTTCAGCATTACTAAAGAAACCGTCAACATCGGTGGCCGTGAGGATCACGAACGTATCGCCGGGGTCTGGGACGAATGCCCCTAAGAGCGAAATATCCAACGTCCCGCCGAGATTGGCCGTGCCATCGACATCCAGCCGATCGTAGTCGGCGCCGACGACCAACCCGCCGAGTTCGATATAGAGCGATCCGCTCGTTGACTGGTTATACGTTCCGTCGACCGTGAGAATTCCCGGTGAGAGACCGGGGCTGACCTTGCCATCGTTGGTGAACGCCACGGTGTCAACATTAAATACTCCGCTGCCGGCAATGGTCCCGCCTGGAGCATTGATGAAGCTCGTGCCAGTAACCGTGGTGCTGGCCGAGTTGGCTATAATGAAATCTCCCCGGTTAACGTGTGTGGCGCCGGTCGTCCCGAGCGTGCCGGACGCATTCCAATGGACCGTTCCATTGTTGGCGAGGTTCGCCCGGACGGCTCGGTTCCCGCCAGCGCCGACGTTGATGTTGATCGTGCCTGTCGTCGCGTTGGTTAAGTCGCCGGTCGTCACATCCAGGGTGGATGAGTAGCCGCCATTGCTCGACTGCATGGTGAGCGTACCGCTATTGACAAAACCGTTGGCCGACGTCAGTCTCGCATGGCTGCCCGTCGAATTGCCCTCGAGCGTAACTAACTGGCCACCATTGATGTTGCCGATCAAGTGGTTGTTACCACCGCCGATTAAGAACGAAGCCGGGTTGGCGGCGCTGGGAGCAATTGACAAGGAGGAGTTTATTAGCGTGGGGGTGCCCAGGATCGTTCCGCCGTTGTAGTTCACCGCCATGTAGTACAGGTTCAACGCACCGTCAATGTCGAGCGTGCCGCCATTCTGGTTGAACGTTTGGTCGAAGCTACTGATCGTTACCGCCTTGTTCGCGGCGATGTTCATCAGATGGTTGTTGGTATAAACGCCGGACGTTTTGGAGAAAGACGTGTTTGTGTTGATATTGACCGTGCCGTTATTGGTGAGGCTTGCCCGAACGGTTCGGTCTCCGCCGGCTCCGACGTTGATATTGATCGTGCCTGTCGCGGCGTTGGTTAAGTCGCCGGTAGTCACATCCAGGGTGGATGAGTAGCCGCCATTGCTCGACTGCATGGTGAGCGTGCCGCTATTGACAAAACCGTTGGCCGACGTCAGTTTCGCATGGCTGCCCGTCGAATTGCCCTCGACCGTAACTAACTGGCCACCATTGATGTTGCCGATCAAGTTGTTGTTACCACCGCCGATTAAGAACGAAGCCGGGTTGGCGGCGGTGGGAGCGATCGACAAGGATGAATTTATTAGCGTGGGGGTGCCCAGGATCGTTCCGCCGTTGTAGTTCACCGCCATGT
>JABGPF010000065.1:0-77 GCA_018645065.1 Phycisphaerales bacterium | reverse complement strand
GCTCGACTGCATGGTGAGCGTGCCGCTATTGACAAAACCGTTGGCCGACGTCAGTCTCGCATGGCTGCCCGTCGAAT
>JABGPF010000445.1 GCA_018645065.1 Phycisphaerales bacterium | reverse complement strand
TTTTGACCGGGCATTTTATCCCGATCGCGCCGAATGAAACCCCGTCTGCGACCTGCACCTTGTCGATAAACTTCATCCCGTTCAGAGCGCCGCGGATATGATACCGGCCCGGCTGAACGATTATCTCGCCATTGACGCCTGCGCCGAAAACCTTGTCGAGCCCGCCGCTGGGTTCGCCAAATTCATTGAACCGCCCCGCCCCGCACGATCCGTAAATATGCCCGCCCCGCTGAACCCATGTAGATATTTTTTCCGCCGCGGCGTCGCTTACGCACGGATCGGTCACGTAAAGCACCTGATACTCACCGAGACGTCCAGCGGCTAGATCCTCTTCGGTGAGCATGTCCACGAGATACTGATCGTGAACCAGCGACATGTACGTCAGGCGCCGCTCAAGCATGTGAATGTAACCAAACGGTTGCCACAGGTCCGACGAAATACTGTACAGCAACGCGACCTTCGTGCGACGCTGCCTGCCCGACGCGGTTATATGCTCAGCCGCTTCGAGCTGTCGCGTCACGCTGGCGACGCCGTCGTATGCGCCGCGAAGGTCAGACCAGTAGTTTTCGGTGCTGGTGGCCGTCGGCCCGTAGGTCCAGTAGAAAAAGTGCTTGGCCCCCTGGCAGAGCGCCGATGCGCTTTTCAGTCGCAGGTTGGTCTCGTCGCTGGGCGTGATCCAGGCGATAGTGGGTATCGCATCATGTCGCCCGCGCGACCCGCTGCGGAAGATTGCGGCCTGGAAGCCCATGAGTTGAAAACCCTCCCAGGTCCACTCCGGTCCGTACATGTACTGCAGGCCCATCCAGTCTTCGATACCGATCAGATCAACCGCCCCGCTGCGTGCGATGGCGAACCAGTCAGCCGCCAGCGGATGCCCGCCCCAGGCGGGGTTCGGCGTCATGCCCATGCCCAAACCGGAGCCCGCGAAATACGGATGATCGGCCACCAACGTCGAGGTCAGCAACTCCTTACCGAAGTACTTATGCACCGCGTCAGTGTTCCATTGCAGACGTTCAGTAGCAGCCCGCTGGCGGAAGCGAGATGTATGGTAAAACACGCGGCGTGCGGCGGACTCGTTAACTTTGATCGCCGCCGCGAGCGCCTTGGGCGTTTCGATCGGAACAACTTCGCTGAGCGATTTGACACCCAGATCGCCGGGCTTGATATTATTCATCTTCAGCCATTTGTGAAAATGTGCCAACGCCTGTTTGTTGGTTCCGATAAGCGGGCGACACACGATCTCGTCGGAAAATCCGAACGGAACGCCAGGCTCGAATTTCTCTTTCTTTCGCGCGGCTTGGGTTTTGATCGATTCGTTTATTTGCTCGCGAGTGGCCGACGGGGCAAACAGGACACGATGCGTGTGGGCCGGTTTTCGCATAGCGAACTTCCGGGCAACTTCCGGCCGCTGACCGCCTACCATATTGAAGCCAAGCAACCAGAGAATCTCAGCCTCCTTCAAATTGAGTTCGGGCCTTTGAGGCGACCAGAAGCTGGTTTGGATGATATGGCGTTTGGGCGAGACGCGCTTTCCGCCAGTGGCCTTTTTCGCCCATGCCAGGCGACGGTTGGTCATTTGCGATGCGGTCTCGTAGCTGTCAGCGTCGGCCTTGGGATCAGGCGAGATCAGGAAACTCGTCAGCGATCCGGTGAAGGATTCGGTAAACCGCTTGACCACCGCATCAGACGACGGTTTAGTTGCGATCTCAATCACGATGCTGCGTTTGTCGGCGGGCGTGTCGGTGATGAAATCTGCGGTAGCGTTGGGAAATTCAGCCACACCGCCAGCGCGATTCAACCGCCCGTGGAACCGCTTACCGGCGTATTTGGCGAAATCCATCCAGGGCGAAAACTCCCCTGACGCGATCCGTGCGGACTTGTTCTTGTCGGCTCCCGCCGGCCAGACCGCTTTGGGCAAGTACCACGGGGTATTGTGGATGTATCCGCCCAAACGGACATACCAGGCGGTTTTCGCAGGCTCTTTGAGCTTGAAGCGAACGTAAACCCCGTCTGCAGCATGGGCGGAAGTTACTGCAAACAGCAGCAACACAACGAAAATGGCGATTTTACGCATGCTTGCTCCCGATGATTGGCGCACAAAAAAGGCCGACGGTGGGAATCGAACCCACAACCTCAGCTTTACGAACGGGTTTTTTCAGCACTGGGCACCTGCCGTAACCTTCGTAAAACACTGTAATTGTCGGTTGTATCTGTTGCAAGCGTTTTCCGCCAAACTACGCCATTTCATCCCAAAACGAGTAGTCTACTTCTTTTTGTCCGCGTGTTCCACGTCGAAGAAAGCCCTCCCTTCGACCGTCAGGGTGTCGCCTTTGCGCGGGCCGTGGGGACGTCGCACAAAGCCGACTTTCCGCAGCCGCCGGAGTGCTTGGGCCGTGACGTGTTTGCTGTACCCGGCTGCCGCTATGACATCCACCTGAAGCATAGTCTCGTGCGGACTCTCGCCCAGGGCCTGGAGTATGTCATGCTCTGGTCTGGTCAAGGTCAGGGGGTCGGCGGCGGCCGTCCTTGCGCGGCCGGTTGTCTTGCCAACTGGGGTGGGTGCGCCGGCGCGGGCCGACACCGCAGCACGACTTTTGCGCTTCCCATTCGAGCCGAGGGCCTTCTTGATCACCCGGTCCAGCGTTCTGCCGGCGGTGGGGAACGGCTTTTTGATCAGGTCGATCGCGCCTTTCCTGCACAATGACATCGCCAGCCGCATCATATCCTCCGTCAGGTCCAGATCGCCTGCGGCACGATCGTTCATGATAATCACAGGCGGTGCGTCCTCGCCCTGGCCTTCTGCCAAATCCTCCAGGAAGCTCTCGGCGTTCTGGATTCGCGGTATTCCACGCGGCGATCTAGCCGGGAACTCGATGTCGAGAAGGATGTACGAATACTCGTTGGCTCTGACCAGCCTGCGCGCCTCAAGCAAAGTGGCGGCTACATCATGCTTGTGATCCAATACAACGAGAACATCTTCGATCAGATCGAGCGACTGTGGATCGTCCTCAACGACCAGGGCGGTGTAGTTCATTGGTAGCCCTCCTGCTGCGATGCGGAAAGGCTAATTCGGTGCGGACACCGTATGGATGAGAAGTGCGGCCGAGACATCAGGCATTCCCTGCTGCTTGCGATCAGGCTCAAAATCCGGCGGCTACGCACATATAGCCGCCCCGAGCATAGTCTCAGATTCCAGGGCCGGTCGCAAGCGACATTATCGAGCAGCGCACGCAGCC
>JABGPF010000064.1 GCA_018645065.1 Phycisphaerales bacterium | reverse complement strand
AACAAGTGGTTCCTTGCGACGATGACCGAGAGTCACAATTTTCTTAAGGCCTCGGTTGGATCACCGGGCCAGCCACTGTTGAAGCGTACATCGGTCAGAAGCCATCGGCCGTTGCGGCAGGGCGAAAGTCGCTTTTCGATGGTAAAACTCTTAACGGTTGGGATGTTCTTACGTGTAAAGCTGAAGTTAGCGAGGGTGATATCCTGATCACCGCTGGTAATGGCCTGGTGCAAACCAAGGGTCAGTACAAGGACTTTGTACTCGAGTTCGACTGGAAGAATCTCGACGCGAAGTTTTGGGACAGCGGCGTATATTTCCGCTACACCGAGGTGCCCAAAGGACGGCCCTGGCCCGGGCGTTATCAGGCCAACCTGCGCAAAGGTGTGGAAGGCAACGTCGGCGGAATCAAAGGCGCTTCGAGCACCGGACTGGTCAAACCGAACGAGTGGAACAAGTTCAAACTTACGCTAAAGGGCGCTGACATCGCACTGGAAATCAACGGTAAGCCCGCCTGGAAATCCACCGGTCTACAGTTTGTCGAGAAGGGTTACATCTCGCTGCAAGCCGAAGTGCCCCAAGGCGGTAAGCACCGTTTTCGCAACATCTTCATCACAGAACTGACAGGCAAATAAAGGGCGATGGATCCGGATTGGCCGGGGTTCGCCATGTTTTCTGGGCGCCGTCTGCTGGGATTGGATTCGATCGTTCTGGAAGGATGAAACAGTTTAAGTGAGTTTGCTGCTGCCTATTATTTCAATTGTGGCCGGGATTGTTCTGCTCGTTGTGGGAGCCGAGTCGATGGTGCGCGGTGCGGCTTCGATCGCTAAGAAGATGTCAATTCCGGAGATTGTAGTCGGGTTGACGGTCGTTGCGTTGGGCACTTCGGCGCCTGAATTTGTGGTCAACACGTTCGCAGCGGCCGGTGGCCAGCACACAATTGTGTTCGGGAACATCATCGGCAGCAACCTGGCGAACATCCTTTTGATTCTCGGGGTCGCCGGTCTGATCTGCCCGATTGTCGTTCAAAAGAGCACGGTCTGGAAAGAGATACCGTTCCTTCTGGGCATAACGATTTTGTTGTTTGTTCTGGTGTACGATTCATGGCGCGGGTCGGCGGGCGCTAATGTGCTGTCGCGCGTTGACGGGATAATTTTGCTGGTGTTCTTTCTGGTGTTCATGGTCTACACGTTCCGCCTGGCCCGAGGCGAGGCTCCTGAGCAGGGCGAGGTGGCTACGTACAACAACTGGATTTCCGCGGGGATGGTGGTTTTTGGTTTGGCGGCGTTGTTTTTTGGCGGTAAGTTTACGGTTGACGGTGCGGTGCGTGTGGCTGAGCATTTGGGCATAAGCGAGAAACTGATTGCCTGCACAATATTGGCTGGCGGAACGTCGCTGCCTGAGTTGGCGACATCGGCGGTCGCGGCGTACCGCGGGCGAAGCGCCATTGCTGTTGGCAACGTTGTCGGTTCGTGCATATTGAATCTGGTGATGGTTTTGGGCGTCAGCGGCGTTATTTGTCCGGTGGCGTATGCGGCGTTATTTGATATCGACGCGATTGTTCTGGTGGCGGCTACTTTGGTGCTGTTCCTGACTATGTTCACAGGCAGGCGTCATCGCTTGGACCGCTGGGAGGCTGCGATAATGCTTTCGGGTTATTTTGCGTACGTCGGATATCAGATCTACTGCCGTTAAATTCCAACTCGCGTGTCGGCGGAATTTTTATGAACATGCGGTAACTTTCCGGAAGTGTATGTTATAATTCCCTGTACGTGGCGTTTACGCATCCGGGCTTTCGGTTCGGAGCGGCGTTTGGCGTGAATCGGCGGTTAGAACAAGGGCAAATTAAGAACATATGTTTATCAAATCAAAATTAGAATCGGCGTTGCAATTGACATTGAAAACCTGTCCGTTAGGCGTGCTTCTTGCGCTGGTGATGTGCCTGGGCGTCAGCACCGCCGACGGCGCCGAGGACGACACGCCGAATCTGGTGAACTACCCGCACGCTGGTTTGTCAATGGCGCTTCCCGAGGGGTATGTCAGGCAGGTCGCTGCGGATCCGGCGATTGTGATGCGTTCGGGTAAGATGATTGGGCGACATCCCGCACAGGCCGTTACTCTCAGTGCATTTTGCGTGGCGTCGAAAACTACGGTGGCTGGGTTTGCGGATTTCTCGCAGAAGGCCCTTGAGTCTGAACTGTCAGTCCGCAAGTTCCAGGCTCTGAAAAACGTCCCAATCAAAGTGGCGGGGCTCGCTGGTGCGGCGCGACTGTGGAAATACACTTACGACGGTATACCCACGACTGCGGCTCGGGTGTTTTTCATTCGCAAACTCAAAGACGACGAAACTCACCTCTGCTACGTGCTCACCATTGAAGTGGGCGAAAAATTCGTAAAGACGCTGCTCCCGACGCTCGGTCAAATTATTAAGACCATAAAGCTTACTGATGTCCAGGCTCCCGAGTCGCTGCCTACACGCCTGAGCGACAGGAAACTCAGCGACTATCGCGGTGGATTCAGCGTGAAATTGCCCGAAGACTGGTACGGATCAGCGGTGAAGGGCGGGGTGTCGATGGGGCAGAAAAACTACCTGATGAATGGCGCCAGTTCACCGCAGATCGCAATCCTCTCAACGAAGACCAAGCCGGACGCATCTCCCGAGGCGTTTGCGACCCAGGCCGTTTCACGATATCTCACGGCTTCCACCCAGCCCAGCAGCGGGGTTGAAGTTGTCAGCAAAGGCGCCGTCAAGGTCGGTGATCAGGACGCCTATCAGTACATTCTTAAACTCACGTACAAAGTTTCCGCTGACAAGGGCGAAAAAACGGCCAAGCCAGCCAAGGTGGGGAAAATTGAGGCAGTTCGCGTAGTCTGCCGCCGCGATGACAGCGGGAAGTCCGTCCGGGCTTACTTGCTCACCTTGTCGTGTCTTGAAAGTGAAGTGAAACTCGTTACGCCGTGGCTCGATGCTATCGGCAAGGGGGTTGAGTATCTTCCGCTAAAAGGGATCAAGACTGAACCTCGGCCCCAACCAGAAAAGAAATGAATGATTTTGATGTCGCAAACGTAAGTTTTGGCGGTGATGAAGCCGAGTTCATCACCGATAGCCCGTACGTAGTTCTCTTGAGTCCGCCGGTGCTTGATTCACTGGCCGACGAGCTTGGCCCGCTGTGTGCCAGGCGATGTCCCGATCTGAAGTGGGTGCTCGGCGATTTCATAAATCGCCGCGCCTACGGGCAGATCGCCATGTATGAAATTCCCGACTTTATTCCCGGGCGATATCGCCTGGACATCTCGCAGGTTCGCAAAGTCGCCAGCCGGCCGCCGGGTTCGTTCCTGGTTGACGGTCCGGCGATGTTGGCGGTGGACGCCTCGAAGATAAGCCTCATATCGCGACGGCTTGATTGGGATACCTGTCAGGCGCTGCTGGCAAGCCGGCCTGACGATAGCTCGATCGATCGCGAAGTAGTCGAATCGATGGGCGGTCCATTTTTCGCGATAGTAACCGCCGACGCCGAACTCGGGCTTGAGTTCGACGGACCGGGCCAATACATAATGACGCCCGAGGCCCTGCGGCGACTTGAATAATACCGGGCGGTTCTATATCCTCGCTGGTTCACTAACGATACATACAGGACACCAGCGATGACACAATCCGGCGAGCAACCCAACTGGCAGTGGGACGAAACCACTACAATAAGCACCAATTACGGCGATACCGCCGAAGCCCAAAACTACGATAACCGCCACAGTCACTCGGCGCGAAACGATGCTGAATACCAGGCGATTCTGGACCGGATCGATCCGCAGAGCGACTGGACGCTTATGGATATCGGGGCCGGTACGGGCACGTTCGCCCTAGCCGCCGCTGAACGCTGCCGAGAGGTTCTGGCCGTAGATGTCTCACAGGCGATGCTGGATATCGCAGCGAGCAAAGCCGCCGCAGTGGGCATTGAGAATATGAAATTCCTGCACGGTGGGTTTCTTACTTATCAACACGCAAGCGAGCCTGTCGACGCGATTACGTCGCACTTGGCGCTGCATCATTTGCCCGATATGTGGAAGCAGATCGCGTTGGGGCGGGTGTGCGGTATGCTCAAGAGCGGCGGGGTGTTTTATCTGCGCGACGTTGTGTTTCAGTTCCCTCACGCCCGCCACGGCGAGGTGTTTGACAAGTGGGTCGACGACGCGGCTGAGCGATTCGGTCAGGCGTGCATGGCCAGCAAGGCCGAAAGCCACATCAAAAACGAGTTCAGCACGTTCGGATGGATAATGGAGGGGCTGCTGAGGCGAGCGGGTTTCCAAATCGAACAGGCGGACTATAGTCAGCGACTGGTCTCGTATTTCTGTCGGAAGATTTGAGGCGGTTGTTTAAAGGTCTTCGTGTCCGGCGCTGTTGGCGCGGAATATTCCGGTCGCCGGATCGTAGCTCCATCCGTCACCGACCGCCCCGTCTATCGCGTCGGATTTCGCCGGATCGTCGATAAAGCGATTGTCCGGGAAAAATTGCATGTAAGGGCCGCACGCCCCGTCGGGATTTATCGCACCGTCATCGTCAGTTTTCGAAGTTAGTTGGGCGACAATATCGGCAGGGTAGTTGTTGTTATGCTGCAGGCGATAAAGTTCCAATTGGGCGCGAACGTGCTGTAGATTATTGGTCAAATTCGCCATTTTCGCTTCGGTGCTGGCGTCGGAAAACTTCGGAACTACTATCGAAGCCAGAAGCCCGAGGAACATGATAACCCACAGAACCTCAACCAGTGTAAAACCTTTGTTATTATTGCACATTGTCCGATCTCCGGACGGCAGTCCCATACAGAACTACCGTCTTACAAGTGTAAGAAACAAAAAAGCGATGGGCAAATCGGATCGTTATTAAATATCCTGCCTACCATGCCCGGACCGCACCCGCTGGCGAGTTGTGCGTTCATTTCATCTTGTGCGGCGGCTGGGCGATTGGATATAATGCCTATCATGTCGCTGTGGTTTTCACGGCGTCCTGAAAACCCCTACGAGGATCCGTTATCATGCTTAAGCGTTGGCGCAAAATTATTGGTATGTTTATCGTTGTGGCGTTATTGGGCGGTTTGTTTTCGTTCGGTATCGCCGCCCGGAACAAATCCAAAACCAAACTCGACAACAAGGGCGTAACGCTCGGTCAGTGGTATTCGGCCGAGCCGATCAAGACAGGTTCGTTCTCCAAGCCCGGTTTCCCTGAGAAGAAAGTTGATCTCGCCGCCAAGACCGCCGACGGTAAGGCGATCTGGACGCCCCAACCGAACTGGACAGACGGGGTGATCCATAAATTCACCATCCCGCCGGCCGCTGCGCTTTACATGCATCGCACGATCACCGCTGAAAAAGCAGTCACGCTGACGGGCGGATTCGGCAGCGACGATGGATGCGCCGCCTGGTTAAACGGTAAGGAAATCCTCTCCAGCGAGCTAATGCGAGGCGTGAGCCCCGATGGAAACAAAGCCAAGCTGCACCTTCGCAAGGGCAAGAACCAGCTGCTGCTGAAGATATACAATGCTCGCGGGAACGCGGGGTTCTTCTTCAGGGTCATAGAGATCACACAGATAAGCGGGAAGATCAGAAACATGACCAAAAAGGCCAAAGCCAAACGGGACACCACCCCCAAGCCTGGCAAGGTCACCAAAGTTGGCGTTACCGCTGAGTCGCTGAAGCTGGCGATAAACGATCTGGGTAAAAAATTCCCCAAATATCAAGCCGTCTCTTACTTAAAACGCCTCAAAGCACTCGGCGAAAAAGCTGACGAATCGAACCCTGTATTCGTGGCTCTGGCCCGCGAGGCGCTGCTGGCCAATCCGCGATTGGACTTTGATAAACTGATCGTCCTGAAGCGTAATTTCGGCGCGAAAGCCACCAAGGTCATCAGTACGTCGCTGGGCATGCCGTCGCTTAACTCACGCACGCACGACAGCATCCCCAAGCCCGCTACCGCCTGGGATAACCAGATCGTTGTCATGTCGAACCTGCGCGGCAAACCGAAGATCGCCACGCTGCACAAGCCCGATGCCGGTAAAATGGTCTGCGATATCGATCTGCACTTCGACGCCAAAAAGTTGATGTTCAGCGCGATCGGCGCCAACGATCGATGGCACGTTTTTGAAATGCCCGTTAAGCCAGGCGCCAAGCCGGTGCAGCTTACGCCTGCGAATCTGCCCGATGTCGACTTCTTCGATTCGTGCTATCTGCCTAACGGTAAGTTTGTCACCACGTCGACGGCCCCGTACCAGGGTCTGCCGTGTGAAAATGGCGGGCGATCGATGGCGAGCATTTACCTTGTCGATCCGAAGACAAAGAATATCCGCCAGCTTACATTCGAGCAGGATTCCGACTGGTGCCCGACGGTGCTGAACAACGGGCGCCTGATGTACCTGCGATGGGAATACTCCGACCTGCCGCACTATTTCTCGCGAATTTTGTTCCACTCTAACCCCGACGGTACGGCGCCCATGGAGTACTACGGATCGAACTCGTATTTTCCGAACGCTTACATGTTCGCACGCCCGATTCCCACTCACGCGACGAAAGTTGTCGGCGTGGTCGGCGGGCACCACGGGATATCGCGTTCGGGCCGGTTGATGATCCTCGACCCGGCTAAGGGGCGTTTCGAAGCCGACGGCGTGGTTCAGGAAATCCCCGGGCGAGGCAAGGAAGTCCTGCCGATCATTGTCGATAAGCTTGTCGACGGCATCTGGCCGCACTTCCTGCATCCCTATCCGCTGGACGATGAGTATTATCTTGTTTCGGCGAAGCTTGACTACACGGGCTTGTGGGGGATTTATCTGGTCGACACGTTCGATAACTTCACGCTTATCAGCGAGATCGAAGGGGCTGCTCTGCTCGAACCCATGCCGCTGCGGAAGGTTAAAACACCGCCGGTCCTGCCAGACCGAGTCGACGTGACGAAGAAGGATGCTACCGTTCTGCTGACTGACATTTACACCGGTCCGGGCCTGAAGGGGATTCCCAAGGGTGCGGTCAAAAAGTTGCGGTTGTTCTCGTATCATTATGCTCATCATGGCGTTGGCGGGCACCAGTCGGTGGGCGTTGAGGCCAGTTGGGACGTTAAGCGGATTCTCGGTACTGTGCCCGTAGAGAGCGATGGTTCGGCGTTGTTCACGATTCCCGCGAACCTTCCGATATCCATTCAACCGCTCGACGATCAGGGCCAGGCCCTGCAGATCATGCGGAGTTGGATGGTCGGTATGCCCGGTGAGTTTGTGTCGTGCATCGGATGCCATGACGCGCAGAACGAAACAACCGCAGTTCGCAAGACGCTTGCAGCCAAGCGTCAACCGTCGAAGATCGCACCGTGGTATGGTCCTGCGAGACCTTTTGCGTTCCAGCATGAGGTGCAGCCGGTTCTTAACAAGTACTGTGTAGGTTGCCACAACGGCCAGCCGCGCAAGGGCAAGGTTATCCACGACTTTACCGCCGCGCCCGACCGTGTGGCGTATACGTCCGACAAGGCTTACATGGCGTTGCAGAAATATGTTCGCCGCCCTGGCCCTGAAAGCGATGGGCATCTGACCAATCCGATGGAATACCACGCTGGCACGAGCATGCTTGTTCGGATGCTGCGGAAAGGGCACCATAACGTCAAACTCGACCGCGAGGCCTGGGATCGGTTGTACACCTGGATCGATCTGAACGTTCCGCATCGCGGTAAGTGGGCTCCTCGCACCTGGCGTGGTCAGGATCAGATCAAGCGGCGTATCGAACTGGCCAAGCTGTACGCCAGCGTGGATGTCGACGCCGAAAGCGAATACGACAAGATGCGGTCTAAACTGGCCGGCCTGAAACCCGTCAAACCGATCATGCCCGCGCCGGAGGCGGCCGTTAGCGTTAAGGCCCCGAAAATAGCGGGCTGGCCTTTCAGCCAGGAAGAGGCGGTGAAGAAGCAGGCCAAACTTGGCGAGATTGAAATGACGCTTAAACTCGGTAAAACGCCGAGCTATCGCAACGGAAATTGCGAAATAGTTAAGCCCGTGGATGTTGAGATCAAGTTGGTGAAAATCCCAGCCGGTCAGTTTGTAATCGGCTCGCCTGGCGCCGGCGCCGACGCTGTGAAAATGTCGGTGGCCAATATCCAAAAACCGTTCTGGATGTCGTCTACGGAAGTAACCAACGCGATGTACAAACTGTACGATCCGAAGCACGACTCACGCTATATCGACTTGCCAGGCAAGAATCATCGGTTTATGGGCACAGAGGTGAATCGTCTCGATCAGCCTGTGGTGCGGATCACCTGGACCGAAGCGATGGCGTTTTGCAAATGGCTCAGCGCCAAGACGGGCAAGAAGTTCACCTTGCCCACCGAGGCGCAGTGGGAATGGGCCTGCCGTAGCGGCGCCGATACTGAAATGTGGTACGGTTCGGCGAGTGATGACTTCGGTAAGCTTGCGAATTTCGCCGACCGAGGCGCACACAAGCTTCCGTTCCCGCGTAATACGAAAGTCAAAGACGGCGGGGCGGTTTCAGTAGCGCCAGGCCGCTACAAGCCCAACGCCTGGGGCCTGTATGACATGCACGGAAACGTCGGCGAATGGACGTTGTCTGACTACAAGGCTTATCCGTACGTTGCAACCGACGGGCGCAACGCCGCCAAGGCCGATTCGCCTAAGGTGGTCCGCGGCGGTTCGTGGCACGACTTGCCCAGGTTTGGCGCCAGTGCGCACCGTCGGACATATCAATCATACCAGAAAGTGTTCGATATCGGCCTGCGAGTAGTCTGTGAGGTTGAATAACCGTTAGGACATTCGATCTACATTCAGTTCGGCGTGTGAGCATTTTGGTGACATTTCGAGCATGTACAACACGCCTTCGGCCACTTCACGCGGATCGATGAAGGCTTCTGTGTCCATCTCTCTATCGGCGGCGGTGAACAGCTCGGTCGCCATTTTGCCCGGGCAAACGTTTACTATCCGAATACCGAACCCCTTGATTTCCAGCTTCAGGGCCTCGGCGAATCCGTTGAACCCGTACTTCGATGCGCAGTAGATCGTATGATCGGGCACGGGCTTTTTACCGCCTGCTGAGTTAACGTTAACTATCACGCCGCGTTTGCGGGTCTTGAACATCTCGATTACGCCCTTGGTCAGCTTGATCGGGATCGTCAGGTTCAGTTCGATAACCTCGTCGACCCGCTCGTCGGATACACCTTCGAGCTTTGTGATGTCCACCACGCCAGCGTTGTTGACCAGAATATCGAGCTGCTTTTCCAGGCCGATCGATATCACCGACGCCAATACCGCGCTGTCGCGCAGATCGCCTGCGATAGTTACACATTGCCTGCCGTCGGCGCTTACGCGGGCCTTTAGTTCATCCAGCAGTTCGCTGCTGCGGGCGGTTAATATAAGGTTGGCGCCGGCCTGGGCAAACAGCAGGACCATTTCCTTGCCGAGTCCCTTTGACGCGCCGGTGATCAGTATCCATTTGTCTTTCAGATTGCTTTGTGGGTTCATGTTCGGCGGTGTCCTAGTTTGCGACGAATTGCAGAATTCGTGCGGCCTGACCGGTTTGTTTGCGGCCTTCAACTTTCACGGTTTTCAGCTTGAGCGTGTGTTTGCCCGGTTTCAGATCGGCGTCGAACATTACTGTTCGTGGGTAGTGCAGCCCGCGACTATAGCGGTGGTACAGCTCGACTTGCACCGGCTTGCCGTCGTCTATTGTTGCTTCGACCACGCCGGCGTCTGGGCCTGCGATAACGTATGCTCCGATCCCTTTGCCCGTGAATTCGAGGGTAAGTTCGGCTCCGGCCTTGTCTGCGCTTATCATTTCAACTTTGGTGAATCGCCCGCGTTTACCGCCCTTGATGCTCTTCCATTCGGGCACGCCGAGCTTCCATCCGCTTTTGATCTTCGCTTTGGCTGGGGCTATGAATCGGGCGTTGAAGTAGCTGTTCTCATCGATCGGTTTGGCGGGCATTTTGTGCGGGGTTTTCTTCGCGTCATCAGCCAGCGGTTTGGCCCAGGCCTTGTTCATGAGCTTTTCGATCATCTTGGTGCACATCGCGTTGCCGTATGGCCCGGGGTGTACGCCGCCGAACTTTCGCCATGTAAGCGTTTTGGCGTTTATCTGCTGGGTTACTTCACTAGCTAGGTCGTTGGTCGATACACAGTAGTATTCGGCGACTTTTGTGTGCCCGGCCATCGGGATCGGGTCTTTGCCCGAGTTGATCGTTTTGATCATGCCCTGGTTCACGAAGAACGTGATTACGATGTCCATGTTGGGGTTGTAGGTTCGGCAGTGTCGGATGAGTCCTTCCATCCCGCGTATGCATTGGCGCAGCTTGTGCCCGGCGTCCTGGTCGTCGTTGACGGCGAACTCGATGAAGAACAGATCGACCGGTCCTTTGCTCAGGACATGGCTGGCCAGGCGCCCGGCGCCGGTGGTCGAACACGTCGAGGAAATTCCCGCGTCGGTGAACGTGAATTTCGTTTCGGGAAAACGCTTGGTCAACATCGTCGAGATCATCGGGCGATACCCGTTCATCTCGGTTATCGACCCGCCGATGAACGCCACATGCCCGGTTTTGTTCTTGGTGAACTGGATGCGTGCGTTGTCCAGATTCCCCCGCAGATGATAATTTTTATCGCTAACGTTCACCGGCTCTTTGACCGGCGCCTGTTTTGCCGCCGAAGCAATAGAACAAACCGCCAGGGCGATAAGCGAAATGGTTGTCAGGGATACCTGTCGTTTTGTAAGCATAATTTTATTTTTAAAAACCTTTCGAACGCAATCATAGCACATTTTGCCCATCCGGACGAGGGCCTCTTTCTCTCTGACTGGCAGCTTGGGCGGAGAAATTGTGCGATGTTATTAGTATATTCTTGTATTTGCACTTAAAGGCGGTATCATAAATATTAACATCGAATTGGAGCTTTCTCCTACGGTTGACTGGTGGGGTAAGCGGGAAAAAAGGAGTGTCATATGGGATGCGGTTTGGGACAGTTTTGTAGTTGTCTGGATAAACAATCACAGTCTGTAGCGAGAATAGCGAAGGGTGGCTGGCTTGCTGCGATTTTTGCGGTTCTGCTCCTTTTTAGTCAGGCTGCTGAGGCACAGGATTTTCTCACCGAATGGCGGGGGGCGTCGCACGGGGATTGGCATGACACTTTGAACTGGACCAACGATTTGCCCACCGATATGCGACTCGCCTATATACGCAACGGAACCTATGCGGATGTAACTTACGGGACTGCGGCGGCGGGGCTGCTTGACATTAACGATGGGGGGCTGCTGCTTGATGGGACAGGCCAGCTTGACATCGGGATTCTGCAAATAGCCAGGGACGGCGCCAGTGTTTTTGATCTCGGCGGTTTGGGTGTACTTGATTGCGGATCTCTAACGCTGGGGATTGACGGACTGGGAACATTTAATCAGACTGGTGGAGTTAATACGGTCACCGGCGCTTTAAACATAGCTACCGATAGAGGAGGGAGCGGCAGCACGTATAATTTGTCTGCGGGGCAATTGTCCGTGCAAGCTCTAGGCCTTGGCGTTAAACGGGAAGCGTATTTTAATCAAAGCGGTGGGGTCCATAGGGTTACGGGCCAAGCGATGCTGACCAAAGGATCGCACTACACGCTCAGCGGCGGACAATTCATCGCCGAGAATGGGATAGAACTCGACTACGGAAAGCTTGCGTGGTATGGCGGGACGCTCGATACGCCGGAGATATCCTTTGCTGGCGGATCTTCATATCTATCGCTTGGTGCAAATGTAGATTTCCACCAATTGGCCAATGGCGCGTTGCCTAACGGAACGCTGTTGACTAATTTCGAGTTGGCGTGTATCTCCCTTGGCGGCGATGCGACAATGAACCATAATGCCGGTATGGTGTCGATGGGTCGAGACTTGCTGCTCGGAAATTCCAGCGGTAGCTATACGCTAAATATCACAGGCGCGGGCGAACTACAAACCATCCACTATGTGCATGTGGGGTATGAAGGCCGCGGGGCTTTGACCCTTAGCGATTCAGCACAACTGACGACCGATCAAGTGCACGTTGGTACAGATGTTATTGGCGACACTTCCCCGGGACAAATCGGTGTGGTTACTCATGATGGCGGTAGGCTCGAAGCGGCGCGCCTCTCTGTGATGCGAGGACCGAGCGATGGTAGTCCGGCATACGATTTGAGGGGCACGGGCCAATTGACTACTGGGAGTTCCACAATTGGCAGCGGGGCAAGTCCTAACCCGGGTACCTCGAATAGTCCTATCGTGACACATGAGGCGTTGTTTCGTCAGAGTGGGGGTCGCCACGAGACCAATAATTTATATGTAGGACGTTTCAGCTCAAATTCGATTGGCGCCTACGAACTTACCGGTGGGCTGCTTGAGGCCGATGTTGTCAAGGTTGGGCATCCCTCATATTCGCCGTTCCAGGTATATCCCGGTAGTGTAGGCCGATTCAGTCAGAGCGGTGGGACACTTACGGCTAGGACCCTGGAAGTTAGCAGTGTCAGTCGCTATGAGTTTACCGGTGGGGTCTGTCAGTTCGATGATGCGACTATTGAAGGCGAATTTGATTTCCTTGGCAGCAACGCATCGCTAGTGTTTACCGATGGGATCATGAATTTCTCGCAGGGGAAAATCCTCAATGGTTCCAACGCTTCCATTGATGCCGGCAACACGCTTCTTATCGTTCCGCCCACTTTTGATCCATACAGCGATCTGGGCGGTTTCACAACCAATGGCGTTGTGCATCATGCTGGTGCAACATTGATCGTGCCGGCAGGTAAACTCGTTGTCGGGGGCGGGGAGATTGATGATTATGTTGAGTGCCAAGGCTCCCTGGTCGCGAGGCCTGAGGGATCGCTTTCGTTGAATTCAGGGCTCTTTGTCTCCGATGAGGGAACTGTGGAACTGGGATCAGGCGAACTGGTGGTGGCGGATCAAACTTCTGGAATCAGTGGCGGATCGATCTCGGCGACCGATGCTACGGTTGGTCTTCTACCAGGACCGGACAGCAAGTTCACCCAAACCGGAGGCAATGTAACTCTTGGTGGATTGATGCTCGGTGACTTTAATGACACTAACGCAACCTACGAATTGCACGAGGGGCAATTAACAGTGACAAGAAGGGTGCAAGTCTGTCGGATAGGACACGCCACGTTCCGCCAGAGCGGTGGGGCGCTAGTGACACCTGCGCTGACCGTCTTGGACAGGTATGAATTGAGCGGAGGAAGCATCGAGTGCGGCTATCTGATGCTTGGAGATAGTCAGGATGATTTCATGCCGGAATACTCACGTTCGGGGAAGTTTATTCATTCTGGTGGAACCATCGCGGCTACCGGAGAAGGGGTCTGGGTTGGTTATCAAAATGACACCGCAATATACGAACTTAGCGGGAAGGGGCGTATTTCGACTACAAACCTACTTGTCAGGGCGCAATTCGTACAGAACGGAGGGACCGTGCTTGTCGACGACAGGCTTGGTATTGAACCAGCATATGGGGCCGGTAAATATCTACTGAACGCTGGGACTCTATCGTCTGGGCGTGAATTAATAGAAGATCGCGGAGTATTCCAGCAGACCGGAGGCGTACATAACATTGCCAACGGTATTATGGTCGGGGGCTACAATCTAGGCGGAACTAGCGGTGTCGGGGATCCCACCTATGATATGCAAGGCGGCGATTGTAAGATCGAGGGCAGGACTTGGGTCTTTAATCGCAACGGAGGCGATGCATATTTCCGCCTGAGCAATGCGGCATCACTTGAGACAGAGGAACTACTTGTTGCCGATAACGGATACTTTCAGCAGTCTGGCGGTTCGCACCAGGCCGAATACATAAGGCTCTCGAACGGCGGATCGTACTCCTATACAGCCGGAACACTGGAGATAACCCGGGCGCTGGCTGGTGAAGGTGTTTTTGATTTCGGAGACAGCAACGTTATTCTCTATATCGAGCAAGGTGCGTCGGCGAACTTTTCGCAGATTGCGATCCTGGGAGCGGGCAACGCTAATATCAGAGCTAAGGCCGATAGCTTGCTGAACTTCGCGGCGGACTTCAATCCTCTGACCGATCTTGGCGGATTTCACACACAAGGGTTGGTGCATGTGGCTGGCGAAGTGCTGATTATCCCGCCTGGAAGCACGATTCATGCAGGCGGTAAACTCGCCGGCGGAGTCCAAAATAGGGGTAGGTTGCGACCTGGCCACAGCCCAGGTATCCTTGATGTCGAAGGAGATTACGAGCAGCTTTCTGGTGGAGCACTGCAAATCGAACTGTCCGGCAGCGATAATTCTGACCCAGAGAACGTGCAGTTCGATCAGGTGATTATAACCGAGCAAGCTGTCCTGGCCGGTGCCCTGGAGATTGTACTTTTGGACGGTTACGTTCCGCAGAGCGATCAGTTTGGGGTGTTTCCGACCTTCGAAATCCTGAACTACGATTCGTATGTCGGTGAGTTTGACACCATCAGCGGGTTGAATATAGGGAATGGATTTGGATTTGTTGTAACCTATCAATCAGACAGTATTATCCTGAGCGTTGAGCCCATACCAGAACCGGCTAGCATCTTGTTGACTGGCTGCGGAGCCCTGGTTGTCTTGAGACGTCGTAAACGATCCAGGTGACATTACATCTTGTCATTCGCGTCTTGCGGCTGGCGAGAAACTCTTTCGCAATGCTCTCCGGCGGGCGGTACAATCGCTGGGTAGAGTGAAAGGGCGCATGAAATGAAATACATGATACTTATCGGATTGGTGGCGGCTTTGACGACTATTGTGATTGCGGCGGGCAAGGTTGAATTGTGTCGGGGCAACTATCACAGTGAAGCGGCCGCCAAGGTTCAGCTCGCGAAGTTCGCCAGCGGATATTCGGATCTGGACGGATGGAAGAAACGTGCGGCGAGAGTGCGTCAGGGGATGCTCGCTGGGATGGGCCTGGACACACCGCCCAAAAAGTGCGATCTCAAACCGATTATAATCAACAAGCGGACGCACAAGGGATATACCGTAGAGAACGTAGCGTTCGAGAGTCTCCCTGGCTTCTTTGTTACGGGCAACCTTTACCGTCCGCTCGATCCAGCCGCTGAAAGTTGTGCGGGCATACTCTCGCCGCACGGACACTTCCGCGATCGCAACGGCGACGGAGGCGGGCGATTCCGACCCAGTATGCAGATTCGATGCGCTACGCTGGCGCGCATGGGGGCGGTCGTTTTGTCGTTGGATATGGTTGGTTGGGGCGAAGCGATGCAGTATCCGCACAGGGGCGCCAAAACGCTGACGCTGCAGACGTGGAACGGTATGCGTGCGATAGATTTCCTATACACGCTGAAGGAAGTTGACCACAAACGAATCGGAATCACCGGCGCCTCGGGCGGCGGGACGCAGACGTTTGTGCTGACTGCGGTCGATGATCGCATAGCTGTGTCGATACCGTGCGTGATGGTGTCGTCGCACTTCTTCGGCGGATGTTCGTGCGAAAGCGGGATGCCCATTCACAAAAGTTCGACTCACGAAACCAACAACGCCGACATCGCCGCCCTAGCCGCACCCCGCCCGCAACTGCTGATCTCAAACGGGAAGGACTGGACAAAGAACACGCCCAAGGTTGAGTTTCCCTATATTCAAGACGTATATAAACTCTACGGCTCCGAAGCGAAAATCGCTAACCTGCACCTGGCGAAAGAAGGGCACGACTACGGCCCGTCCAAACGCAAGGGCGCCTACGAGTTCTTCGCAAAGCACCTGGGCCTGAGGCCCGCTGGCGACGAAGCGACGGTTGTAATCGAAGACAAGAAAACCTTGACGGTTTTCACCAAAAAGAACCCAATGCCCAAACACGCAGTAAACGGACCAGCAGCGGTGGAAGCCCTCCTCAAATAACACAAACGAGAATAAAATGATCTGCGGCAGCTTTCAGATATGTTGACACTGGAATGTGCATTACCGATAGTGTGAATATGAACGCAACGAATGTAAGAAGCGATCTCCGGGCAATAGCCGACAGGCTTCCTGATTCGGCGTCTTATGTTGATGCTATGTACGAACTCTATGTTCGCATGAAAATCGCTCGTGGGATGCAAGCCGCTGAGGAAGGCCGCGTCGTCCCGCACGAGAGTATAAAGCATAGGTTTAAACAATGACCAAACAGGAACAGTACGATAAATTATTCAAAACGCTTGATCTGCTTTGTGAGGGCGAGAGCGATCAGATCGCATTGATGGCGACGATCTCGTGCGAACTGTACAGTGCGTTTGGGCAGTTCGATTGGGTGGGGTTCTACCGGAACATCGGCGATCAGAGGCTGAAGGTTGGACCGTATCAGGGTGGGCACGGTTGCCTGACGATAGATTTCGCCCGCGGAATATGCGGACGCTGCGCCCGCGAAAAAGCCGTGCAGAACATTCCCGACGTTGAAGCGGAAACCGATCACATCGCCTGCTCATCAACCACCAAATCCGAAATCGTATTACCGATCCTCGACGCAAACGGCGAACTGATCGCCGTGCTCGATATCGATTCAAACACGCCAGCCGCTTTCGATCAGACCGACCAGTCAAACTTGGAACGGATCAACGCATATTTCCAGACGCCGGCTTAGGGTAGTTCCTTTATCTGGATGTTCTTGAAGAGAACCTTCATTGGCGGGCCCTTGTGGAGTTGGAAGGCGATCACGCCCTTGGACGGGATTGACGCCTTTTTCTCGGTGTAGCTTATGGTCGGCTGGCCGTTGATCCAGAACTTGATTTCCTTGCCCTGGCAGACGATGCGGTAATCGTTCCATTCCTTGGGCTTGATGAACTTTGAAACCACCTCGGGCTTCACCTTTGCGATGATCCCGCGCCTGCCTTCATCGTACAGAATACCGGTGTAGCGTTTCTCGGCGATATCGGCCTGGTATCCGGTTATGATGAAGTCATCGCGGACTTGGCTGCGGATCTGCACGCCGGAGTTGTGGTTTACGAGTTTGTAACTCAGTGTCAGTTCGAAGTTTTCGTACTCTTTTTCGGTGTAGAGGAAGTCGTTGTGCTTGAGCGCGGCGGCGGCGGATGTCTGGCCGACAATGGCGCCGTCCTGTACCGACCAGAGCGATTTTCTACCCTTCCATCCGGTCAGCGTTTTTCCGTCGAACAGCGGCTTGAATTCGCCAGAGAGTTTCTTCGGAGGGTCGGCTTTTTTGGGGCCAGCGAGTTTCATCGTAAACGGGGTGTTCTCGATGAACTTGACGGTCTGCTGTTTACCGTTAAGTTCGTACGTGATGAGAAGCACTTTGAACTCCCGATCGGCCGGGTCGCCGAAAAGACCGTTGTACTTGCCTGTTACATCAATCGTTCCGGCGGAGTTTTTCCGAGCGGCGATTTTGCTGGTGACGTCGACGACTTGATCCTCGAAACCGTAAACGCCCTTGATGAACTTTGTGTAGATAATGTCGTCCGGTCTGACGGTTAACGCTTTGGAAACTTTTCGCAGCGCCGCCGTCGCTTCCTTTTGCACTGGCTTTTGGGACAGGTAGGGCCTGATCATTGGCAGGGCGGCTGGGTCTGCTATGGTGCTCAGGCCTGACAGGACGAGTTTGATCTCGCCTGGTTGTTTGGCCTTGGCCAGTAGCTTCTTGTACCCGTCGAGGGCCTTGCCCTTGTCCAGCTCTGGGATTGACAGGAGTCTGACCGCACCGCGAAACGCCAGCGCCTTATGAGTCGGGTTCTTCGTAGAGGCGAAGATATCCAGCAGCGTGTCGACTGCCGTCGCGTCAGGCCAAACCGTCAGAGCTCGAACCGCCGCGTTGCAGATGTCCGGATCGTTGCTCTTCCGCGCCGCGTTTACCGCGTCGAATGCTTTTGCGTTTCCTATCCCGCCCAACACCGCCAGCAGCGAGCACTTGGCCGGTGTGGATTCGGCGTTTTTAAGTGCATCCAGAACACTGTCGGCCCGTTTGGTCGGTTCGGTGATTTTTCGCGATACAGCAATCGCAGCCAGTTGGGCGTTTCGTTTGGCGGTGTCGTCCTGTAGCTTGGTCAGCAGGGTTAAAATTGCGGGCATCTCTTTCGGTGATCCGATTCGCATGAGTCCTTTGAACGCAGCGGCGGCGACTTTCGGGTCCTTGCCTGACGCCTGGGCCAGCAGGGTCTCGGTGGCCAGGGCGGCTTTGCGATCGATTAATATATTGATCAATTCGATCTTCAGGCCACTGTCGGCGGCGTCCATGCGTTTGATCAGCATGGCGTTCACGCCTTTTGCGTTTATCGCTCTCAGGCTCGACTTGGCGGCTTGTTTTTCTGGATCGGTTTTTCCGTCGACCATGCGCTTGCAGAGTAGTTTAGCGCAGGCTTCGTCTCCGAGTCGGCCGAGTGCTTTTATCGCTGCCGTACGAACAGCGGCGGCGCTGTGATCGGCAGCTTTAACGATCGCCGGGCGTGCGACAGGGTCGTTTCGCTCCGCCAGTGCGTCTATCAGCATCACCTGGGCTACTGCGGGCAGTTTGGGCAGTGCGCTGGCGAATTGCGACGATATTCCGTCACCTTTCAACGTGGCGATTTTCGCGATGGCGACCGCCCGCAGGATAGCGTCCTTACCGTTAATCGCTTCTGCGATTCTATCGGGCGCTTTGGCGCTGTCTGCGTTCAGCAACCCGCTGAATGCGCCCAGGCGCACTTGTCTGGGCCAGGCTGGCGCGTTCAGTTCTGCGTATATTGCTGTCGCTTCGGTGGTTTTGCCTTGTGCGACAAGCTGTTCAGCCGCGGTGAGCGACGCGTCTGCAACGGCCCACTGCAACTTCGCCGGCGGTGCTTTTCTGCAACCGGCCAGTGCGTCAATCGCCTTTGGCGTTGCGATTTTCCCTAACGCTCCGATCGCCGCCGATGCTGCATCCTGGTCGGCACCTTTCAGCAGTTTGATCAGCGCATCGACAGCTTTTTTGTCGCGTCGAGCGCCGATCGAATTGATCACTCCGACTTGCAGTTGGCCCTTGAGGTTGCCCATCGCGTCTCGCAGGGCGGCGCCGGCCGATTCGTCTTCCATGGGCTCCAGCGCGTAGCGGGCCATGTGCGAAAGCTTCGCATCGCTCAGCAGGTCAGCCAGTACAGGTATCGCTTTGGGGTCACCGGTGATCGCAAGTTCACGGCAGGCGTCGCTCTTTGCTTTTAATGGCGCCTCTGGCGACTTCAGCACGCCGATAAGTTTGGCGGTGTCGACTTTGGGCTCGGCGGCCAGGGCGGCGGTGCTAATCGCCAGGAGCGTGATGATAAGTGTGCGTTTGAACATGTTAATTTCTCCTATGGAGTTGGTTTTATCTCTTACAGACGCCAGGGTTGGCGGATAGCACGCGAGCGAAGGCGGTTGGCCTCCTGGTCATTGATAAACTCTTCCTTCACCGGATCGTACCGGAGTGTTCGCTTGAGCCACATGCAGATGTTAGCTCCGTGGACGGTGCTCATCGAGCGGTGCATAACTGTTGGGTTGGCGACTGTCTGGCGGCGTGATTTTATGCAGTCCACGAGGTTCCGCATGTGGTCCAGCGCGCGGCCGGTGCGGGCAACGTAGTCGCTGAGGACCTTCTTGAACTCACCGAGCATGGACGGATCCGACACAGCCGGGCGCGAGTATCCGTCGGCGGCTGCGGCCCAGCCTTCAGTACCGTCGAACCGCTCACCGCACGGGCCACGCCACCATTTGTTCCCGCGCGACAGGATCATCTTAACGCCATTGGCGAATCGCACCGTCATGCCGTCGCCGCTGTCGTTGTCCACGTAGTTGTATTCAACCGGTGAGGTGTTCTCGCAACTCAGGCCAATTTGAGCCTGTGCAAACGTGTGTGCGCCCCATTCACCGATGCAGCTGGTGTGGAAGTCGTAATGCCCGCGCCATCCGCCGCGAACATAGCTTTTATTGTAAGGGCGCCAGGGGCACGGGCCCAGCCACATGTCCCAATCGACTATCTCTTTCGCCGGTTCGGGCTCTTCAGGCAGCCAGTCGTGGCGCATCTTGGCTGCGTTCCACGGGGCGATTTGCGCGTAGGCGGTGTGTATTTTTCCAAGTCGACCGGTGCGGGCCATTTCCATGGCGAACACGTGGTTCGGTTCGCTGACTCGCTGGACACCGGTCTGGTAAATTCGCCCGTATCGTTCTGCGGTTTCGACGACGGCTTGGCCTTCGGCGATAGTCATGCATGAGGGTTTTTCCGTGTAGACGTCCTTGCCCGCTCTCATCGCGGTGATCGACGCCATCGCATGCCAGCGGTCACCCGTTGCGATAAGCACCGCGTCGATGTCGGGGCGGGCGGGCAAAAATTCACGCATGTCGCGGTATGTCTTGCAGTCGCGATTGCGGTACTGTGAATTAACGTGAGAGCTGATCCGCTTGCGCTGTGCTTGCTGAATATCGCAGATTGCGACGAATTGCACGTCTTTTTGACGCATTAACCATCGCAGGTCGTGCATCCCGCGATTGCGGATTCCAATCCCGCCGAACACGATCCGCTCGCTGGCGGGGGCCTTGTTCGGTCCGCCCAGTGCGTCTGAAGTGATTGCATACGGTAGGGCGACCGCCCCAACTGCGGCGCCTTTGAGGAAGCTTCGGCGAGTAACCTTATTACTGCTCGAATCATTCATGATTTACTCCTCGGTGTTATTTCGCAGAGAGATCTCCGCAGACTATTTCGCGGTCGTTTCGCGCGTATATGCAACGGTTGGCGAACGCCGGATGCGACCAGCAAACCTTCCTGCCGCTCATCGGGTGGGTTGGTTCGATCAGTTGGGCCCGAGCGATCTGCTTGAAGCCCTTCGGTGATAGTTTGGCGATTATCACCTCGCCCTGTTCGTTGAATATCCAGGTTGTCTGGACGTTTTGGACCATGTGCGCCGTGCCCCATTTCACGCCTCGGGGCGTAACGGTGAGGTTTTCCCACACGCGGGCGCCTGTTGCGGTTTTGATGCATCGCATTTCACCGCGGCTGTCGAATCCGTAGATGTGCCCGCCGAACACAACCGGAGTGCTGTGGACGCACTGTAACGCTTTGGTCTTACCGTACGCCACACCGCGAGACCGCCAGACTTTCCGGGCCTTCAGCCCGTCGGGCGACATTTTCACCAACATTGACCCGTCGTAGCAGGCGCTGACATATACGTTGTCGCCTTCGACCAGCGGCGTGATTGAAGCCATCTGCCAACTCATCATGATCTTGTAGGGGACCTGCCAGTGGACCTTGCCCGTCTTGGGATCGAGCCCGGAAAGGGAGTTCTTTGTCCAGCAGACCAGCACATCGTTGTCGCCGCGTTTGACTATTATCGGCGCTGAGTAGGTCATTCCGTCGTCGATGGCGGTCCATTTCCTGGCGCCGGTTTTCTTATCCAACGCGACCAGACACGCCTTGCCGGCGCCGCCTATGTGCAGAATAACCAGATCGCCATAGACCAGCGGGGCAGCGGAGAACCCCCAGAGGATCCGACGAGTGCGATATGTTTTGGCTAGATCATTCTTCCAGACCACCTCGCCTGTTTTGGCGTTGAGGCAGTGGAAGTGGCCCATAGCGCCCAGTACATACGCCAAACCGTCGTCGACGCTGACCGATGCTCGCGGTCCCAGCGGGTATCCGACCCGGTAGTTGCATCGGTAGCTGTGGGTCCAGATGCTCTTGCCCGTTTTGGCCTCGAGACAGTGAACCCGCTCGGTTGTGGGGCCTTCGTCGTGTCGGTCGGTAATGTAGACTCGCCCGTCGGCTACGGTGGGTCCGCTGTATCCCGGTCCGATCTTCGCACGCCATAGCACTTTAACTTGTTTGTCCGGAAACGTTTTCAGCAGCCCGGTTTCGCTCCATACTCCGTCGCGCCCAGGCCCGCGCCATTGGGGCCAATCGTCGCCGACCGCGACGCTGGACAGTATTGTCAGGCCAATAACCAGAATGGTGCTTTTGCAGATCATGAATTTCCCTTCAAACATTGGAACGCGAAGCCAGACAACATGTTGCATCTTGCCACAAAATTCCCCCAAAGTCCAGCCTAACCCCTTGGCTTCCAGGGCAAAGTGTGCGAGGCAAGATCATGGCGGGGTTCAGGCGACCCGCTGGGAT
>JABGPF010000444.1 GCA_018645065.1 Phycisphaerales bacterium | reverse complement strand
CCGTGCTGTCAAATCCCGTCTCGAGCAGAATATCGGCGTTGGCCGACGTGGTGACCAAAGCGACCGCTGCCATCGCCACAACTGCGAGGGTCAATACAACACGGTTTGTGTTTCTTGTAGCCATGATATGCTCCGTTAAATTGACTAAAACGCTAGACAGGCTGATGCACAGAAATCACTCCCAGCACATAATCCAGCGTCCGAATTGTAACCCATCAACCGGATTTTGTCAAGCGTAAAGCCAGCCAACCACTTAACATACATATCCCTACCACCGCTTTTTCTATTCGTACAAGCAAGCAGCATAACGGCGGGCGAGACAAGGCGTTAGGGTCAGATACGCGGACAATGGCGTTGATATATGCAGAACATTTAATAACCAATCAGCAGGGACAAAACACGAACCGACATGCTCTATACTAAAAATCCCAATCCGTCAGAGGATTATGCAGCATTGATATTAATGCTTACACAAAAAGGAGTTCTCGCCTACAGTACATTTGCACAAAAACTCCTCCCAAAAGCGCTAAGCCGCAAGCGGCAAACCCGATAAAACTCGAACGAACGTGAAGTCGTGCCGCTTGCGGCTTAGCGCTTTTGGGAAGCTTGTTGCATAATCCTCGTCAGGTCCAGGCCCGACAGGGCCTGACGATCAGGCTTTTGATCCAGAGCGCGCCATGCTTAATTATCCGGTCCGAGACGAGTAAACCAGCCATTGAATTGTCGAATCCCGCCCTTGACCCCGCCGAGATAATGTATCATACTGACTGAATGGTCAGTCAAGGCCAGCCCCCTTTAGTTCTCTCTGAAAGACTTAGTATGAAAAACAAATTCCATCTTGTGTTATGTGTATCAATGGCCCTGGCGATATTTTCGCCTTTGCCTGCTGTCGGTGCCAAGGCTGCTCCTCTCAGCAGCAAGAAGGGAAAGCAGAAGATTTTCCCAGCCAATTCCAAGTTCCTGCAGGTTGCAGGGCATGACGGGTATTTGGCGCTGCCCGAGGGCGTTAAAGTTGGGCGGAAGACGCCGTGGCTATGGTATTGTCCTTCCGACTACAAGCTGCCCGGAAAACTCGAGCAGTGGATGATGAACAAGTGCCTGGCCAATGGTATCGCTGTGGCCGGGATCGACATCAGGGGTGATTTTGGAACCCCGGCCGGACGGAAAATTTTTACCGCGTTTTACAAAGAACTAACCACGAAGCACGGACTGACAAAAAAGGCGTGTATGTTGGCGCGCAGCTATGGGGGCACGCAGATGTACAACTGGGCGGCGGAACATCCCGAAGCGGTCGCCTGCCTGGCTGGTATTTACCCGGTCTGCAATCTAGCGAGTTACCCAGGGCTGAAATCTGCGGCCGGTAAATACAAAATGTCACAAGAGAAGTTCGCCAAAGAACTCAAGAGGCATAATCCTATCGACCGCCTGGGCCCGCTGGCCAGGGCGAAAGTACCGATCTATCACAATACTGGCGATATCGACACTCTGGTGCCGCCGAAAGACAACTCCTTCCTCGTAGAAAAACGCTACAAGGAACTTGGAGGAGATATCACTGTCACTATATTCAAAGGCCAGGGGCACAATTACTGGCCCGGTTTCTTTGAAGACAAGGCAATGGCTGCGTTTATCATCAAACACGCCAAGAGAGTCGCCAATCTCCCAATGGTACTGTATTTTGGCGATTCTATCTCCGGAGGATACAGCAAATCCCTGGTAAAACTCCTGGACGGAAAAGCGGATGTGACCAAACTTGGCGCAGTGGCCGGTTACAGAATTAAGAAGCAACCAATTTGGCAGGGCCGGCCTGCTGGATATTTGAATTTCGGTAACGCCATGATGTGCGTTTCAGATTTCGATCGGTTCAAGAGGCATCTTTCAGAAACCAAGTATGACGTCATTCATTTCAACTTCGGCCTGAATGATATCTTTCGCGGCAGGAATGGCAAGTGGCATAGCCCCCCGGAGAAATACGCTGAGCACCTATCCAAAATAGTGGCATTGCTGAAAACAAATGGCGCCAAAATAATCTGGGCCAACACCACCCCGATCCCAGCCAACGCCCCCCACATGCCCGAGGGGGATGAACTCATATACAATGCTGCGGCTGAAAAGGTGATGAAGAAGAACAACATCCCGATCAACGATCTGCACAGCGTGGTGACCAAGTGGGATGGATACGCAGAATGGAAAAAAGGTGATAATGTCCATTTCGGCGGCGGCGTTTATTCGAAACTGGCTGAGCAGATTGCTAAGAAAATTACCGCAGCACTTGTCGAAAAGCCCCCTGCACGCACCCGTTCGTTTGGGTCCATGCAGAAGGGGTTGGAACCGAGCAAAGTGCTCACATACAAGACGATCGGACAGCGGAAGCTGACCCTGCACATCTTCGGTCCCGAAGGCTTCAAGGCCGGCGACCGGCGAGCGGCATACGTGGTTTTCCATGGCGGCGGCTGGCGTAGCGGTACGCCCCGTCGATTCTACCCCTACGCCGCCAGCCTCGTGCCGGACGGCTTTGTCGGGATCAGCGCCGAATACAGGTTGACTGGTCGCACCACCACGGTCTTCGACTGCGTCAAAGACGGTCGAGCGGCGATACGCTATATTCGGCGCCATGCCAAAGACCTGGGAATCGATCCTGGGCGGATCACGGTCGGCGGCGGTTCGGCCGGTGGGCACGTGGCGCTGGGAACGGCGCTTTTCGACACAGTCGAGCACGCCGATGAAGACCTGGGAGTTTCCTGCAAGCCCAATGCTCTGGTGCTTCTTTTCTCTGTTCTCGACACCTCGCCCGAAGGATACGGTAACAAGGTGATCGGCGCCGAATGGCGAAATATCTCGCCACTGCACCAGATCCGTCCCAAGATGCCGCCCACGCTGATCTTCCACGGCGACAAGGACAATGTCGCTCCATATCCTACGCTCATGGCGTTCTGCAAGAAAATGCGCGACAGCAAAAACGTCTGCGAGCTGGTGCTTCAGCCCGGAGGTGTGCATGGGCATATCAACAACGATATGAAGTTGTTCGACGACGCGGCCAACCGAACTAGAACGTTTCTCTCGAAACAGCAGTTAGGACCATCGAGCCATCAAAAGGGAAAGAAAGCAACGTCGCTCCCTAGGGTATTGATCTTTGGTGATTCGATCTCCGGTGGCTATAGCAATAGCCTGATAAAGCTCCTGGACGGCAAGGCAGTGGTCACCAAACTTGGCGCTGTGGCGGGTTACAGGATTCAGACAGA
>JABGPF010000063.1 GCA_018645065.1 Phycisphaerales bacterium | reverse complement strand
GTAATAGATTCCGTCATCGGCCAAGGTCGCCAGGAAGTGTCCATCGGTGGGATCGCCGTCCTCATCGACAATCACCACAGAATCCGCATCAAGCAGCGTCACTCTGGCGTCGAGCGTACTAACGCCGGGCAGGCGAACATTAAATTCGACTGTACTGCCCACATTCAACCTGCTCCAGGTGAAGATGTCTTCATCAGTGTTGGAGCCTTGCGGCGCCATGATGTTCCCGGTAACAGTAGCTTGGCGATGATCACCGAACGACTCCAGGGGCAGGTAATCGGCTCCGGCGATACTATCGTTGTTGTAATTATCGTCGCTTTCGGCGAGTTCCCCTCGTGTGAGATCCACTCGGAGCTTGTAGCTGCCGGTCACCGTCGAGTAATAGTACTTGCCCACCTTAACGTAGTACAACCCGCTGCTGCCTATGGTGTAATTGCTGAAGTATGCATCATTGTCAGGCCCATCGTCATTATCGCTGGCCAGAACATTGTCACCGGCGTCTTTAAGTTCGAAATACGGGTCCACACCGCTGGTCGGAGTGTCAACACTCACCGATACGATATCGCCAGCCTGAGCCCAAAAGCTCCAGTAGTCCGGATCGCTCCAATAGTTAGAAGACACTGCAGGGTCCATTATCCCCAACCCACGCCCGAGAAGCAGCCCGCTGCCTGCGGGGTCTTCGATCAGGTTCAGGCTCGTGGCCTCAGCCAGCGTATTGTTGCCCTCAACCTCGGCGACCAAACCCGCAGGTCGCGCAACGTTGAAATCAAGCTGGTAATCGTCGCCGCCAACGCCGTCAGCATTCCCGTCAAGATTGTTACCCGCCACATCGTAGGCCGCCGCATCCACAAGCAGGGAATATGCTCCCTCGCTAAGCTGTTCGTCAAAGTTGATCCGGTAGGCTCCGCCTCCCTGATCGGTGAGACCCGTTGGTGTGATCGCCCCGCCCGGTCCGGTAAGTTGCAGGTCGGCAAGGTCCAGGGCGCCTGCGCCCGGTCCGGGTTGCAACGCCTCGTTGAATGTCAGATCAATATGGTTTATCGCCGGCTCGACCGTTCCGCTCGGAGTGGCGCCGGCGACAAATGGGTTCGTCTGATCAAGATCAATATTCAGAGGCGGTGAGTCCAGACTCTCGACACCATCTGCATATCCCCGGGCTGTGATGATGTTGTCATTCTCGGCCAGTTCACCTGGTGCAAATGTGTATTCGTATCGATTCCCGGATACGAAGCTCGCATCAGAGACGTATGTCCCATCGCGATAAACTCGGATGTCGTCGCCTTCCTGCCCGGCGATGATATCAATAGTGCATGCGGAATTGTTAGTTACATTGTCATCAGAAAGGAGACCGGTATCGCTGCCGAGTTGGAGGTCAACTAAAGTCGGCTGCGCACCATCCAAGAGCAGCCGCGGTTCGAGTTGTTCGAACAGCGGGCCATCGACCCTACGCGATGACGCCTCAAAACCCATGCCAGATTTCGTCCCAAACTCCGTTTTAAAATTCGTTCCAAACTCCGTTTCAAACTCCGCCCCAGACTCCATTCCAGGCTCAGCTAAACAACCCGTCAACATTTGTAACCGAACACCAATCCAGTCAACAATTCACAGAAAAGCTCCTGGTGTCAACATATAAACGTGAATTATCATAGTAATATGAACATGGCTTTTCACCAAGCATTATTTCAGAAAAACAGAAAAATACATGCCCCCCAGAGGCGACTCCCGGCTCGAACAGCAGCGAGGTTTTAGGGCTTTTTCTTTTTGTCCAACAGGATCGGGGCGGACTTTTCTGTTTCGTCCGGTTGGCGACAACCGTACTTCACCAGATTGCCCAATTTGAACCGAAATTTTTGCTTGCGAGATAGCTTGTTCGCCTTACGCGTGAGGATATACTTGGTCAGTTTCGGTTTGTACGGCATGGCCAGGAGTATTACGTTGCCCGAATTTCGGACGTCCACGACATGCACCTCATCGAAAACATTAACATAGGTGCTGATCATTGAGTCGTAAAGGCTGTTTGAGGAGCGGCACATCATATTGGTGACGACGACTCCCTTGGCGGTAACCGCTTTGCGCACAGCCAGTAAGAATTCGCGTGTCGCCAAGGCATAAGGGATTTCTTCGGCGCCATAGGCGTCCAGGAAAATAATGTCGTATGGTTTCTTACATTTTTCGATGAACGCCCTACCGTCCGCAACGTGAACACGCAACGTCTTATCCTCACGGAACCCAAAATATTTCTTGGCGACCTCAACCACCACCGGATCGATATCTACGACGTCTATATGAGTATTGGGATAATGCTTGTGCAGGAAATTTGGGATCGATCCTCCGCCCAGTCCAACGATCAGAATACGTTTGGGTTTCTCGACGACGGCCAGGGCGACAGGCATCACGCGGGTATACGCCAGTTCCAACCGGTCGGGGTCGCCAAGTTTAACGGTGCTTTGTCGGACATCGTTGTCATCGAAGATCAGTGTACGCAGACCTTTAGCGTTTTCGACAACCTTGATCGAACTGTTGAATTCGGATTTGCCCTGGAACAGCACTTTTTCGCCAGGTGCGGCGATACAAGCCACTACACAGAAGATAGATAAGACCAGTCCAACGTAAATGCGCGGGCGTTTGATCATGGTTCGTTTCCTTTGGGTGTTCCCTGAGCACACAATTATTGACTATAGCCCGGATAAAAGCACACAAAAAAACAGACGGACGCATTTTACATTTTACCGCGCCCGCCTGAGAACCTGACTGTCGGCAGGCATAAACTATATTCAATCGATGCAGCAGCGCCCTTGACAGAATCGGCGGCACATGTGACACTTACCCTGATGGCGCAGAGGCGCCCCTAAGGGACCGTCCTTACCGTTCGACACGAAATAAAACGCTCCAGGCCATCATGCTTCAGGAGAGTACATCTGTATGAAAACAAAATGCTTTGCTATGGTAGTCCTCGCCGCCTGCGCTTTATTTACGCAGACTTTGCAAGCCGAGAACGTGCGTCTGGATTTGAATCAGGAGGCTGAGCGACAGTTCGGTGTAATTAAAGCTCAGATGACCGACAAAGCCTGGGCGAAAAAAATCGCGTCGCAAACCTACCGCCGCGACGCACTGATCCTCCCGGAAGACAAAACGCCCGTATCAGTAATCATCCGACGCACCAGGGCGCTGCTGTCAGATATCCAACGAGCCGCACCCAATAAAGATTTCACTCGCCAGCGGTCCGAACTGCGGCGCCTTGACCAGGCATCGAACCGTAAGGAAGGCCCAAACCCCAAAACCATGTTCGCACAAGTCTTCCGTCTCCGCCGACGAATCGCCCTGAAAAACCCCCTGCTGAACTTCGACTCAATCCTGTTCATTAAACGCAACCGCCGATGGGGACATTCCACCGGCGACAAAAACTCCCAACCCGGCGGCGGACTTTTCGTATTGTCAGGGGCGTTTGGTGATAAGCCTGTGGTGGGCGATATGCTGGGAGGCTCGGTGGTGGCCAACGGTAGACTCAAAGGCCAAAAACTGCGACTTGGACCGCCCAGCGGACCCAAAAGCGGGCTAGGGGCCATTAACTCGTTCGACCTGAATTACGATGCAAAAAACCTTATTTTCGCCTACTCGCAAATGCAAGGATCGGCGGGCATCCCCCGAAATAATCCCAAAGGCGTGCATCATCTGTTCTCGATGAATATCGACGGTTCGGGTCTGCGACAGTTGACCGACGGGGTCTACAACGACATCTCGCCGCGATGGTTGCCCGACGGGCGTGTGGTCTTTATCTCAGAACGCAGGCGAGGCGTGTCGCGATGCGGTGGGCCTGGGCCCAACCACGTGCTGCACACAATGAACGCAAACGGTTCGGGGATCGCAGCCATCAGCTTCCACGAGTCGTTCGAGTGGCATCCGGCGATAACGCATCACGGGAAAATCGTCTACACGCGATGGGACTATATTGATCGCGGAGACTGCATCGCACATCACCCGTGGGTGACAACGCCTGACGGGCGTGACCCGCGTGCGATCCACGGTAACTATCCGATCCGTCGCGAAGCGCGCCCGGACCAGGAACAGAACGTAATGCCCATTCCCGGGTCGCACAAGTTCGTCGCCACCGCCGCCCCACACCATAACGCAGCCTGCGGTTCACTGGTGATCCTCGACACGCACGTGCCTGACGACGACGCGATGTCGCAGCTCAAGCGCCTCACGCCCTACGAGCGATTCCCCGAAGTCGAACGCGGAGCGATGAACTACTCGACCGCCCTACCGCTGAGCGAAGACTATTTCCTCTGCGCCATGCGATGCGGGAAAAATCGAGACTCGTTCGGGATGTATCTGATCGACAGCTTCGGAAATCACGAGCTGCTCTACCGGGACAAAACGATCGGATGCTTCAATCCCACACCGCTTCGCACGCGCAGCCGCCCGCAGATTATCTCGACCACCGAAGCGAAGGCAAAACCCCGGCCGCAAAAAAACCTCTCAGCCACAACCGACAACCCCACGCCCGGCGCAGGCACAGTGCTCTGCCTGAACGTTTACGACGGGCGGAAGGACTGGCCCGAAGGCACTCGCATCACCGCGTTGCGCGTAATCCAACTGTTCCCCAAGCGGAACAATACCTGGATGAACCGCCCCGACGTTGGCGTAGCCAGCGAATCACTATGTCGCGGCGTACTGGGCGTTGTGCCTGTCGAAGCCGACGGCAGCGCATATTTCAACATGCCCAGCGGTAAGTTGGTCTACTTCCAAGCGCTGGACCAACGCGGGATGGCGGTTCAATCGATGCAGTCTGGAACACATATCGCAGCCGGACAGACCGTCGCGTGCGTTGGTTGTCACGAGAATCCGCACAAGGCTCCCGCCTCAGGCCGGCGTCCGATGGCGATTACCAGAGCCCCGTCAAAACTTCGCCCCGAAGCCACCGGATCATACCCGCTGCTCTACCCGAAACTGGTTCAACCCGTGCTCGACCGCAACTGCACGCCCTGCCACAAAAAGAACGCCAAAAAAGCCCCAAACCTCTCGGGTAAGCCCGCATCAATACGACGCTCCGGATACGGCGGAGGAACGCCCGTTTGGAGCAAGTCCTATATCGCTCTGGCTTGCGGGAAGGGGCCGGTGAAAGTAGATATGGCCCACGAAGGATTCGCGTTCGGTTTCTCAGGCAGATCGCCCGGGCGAACACCCACTCGCACCACACCAGGCAAGTTCGGAGCCCGGGCCTCAAAGCTGCTGAAAGTTATCCAGGGCCAACCCTACCGTTCGCCCAGTACGAAAAAACTCAAAAAACACGCAGCCGTGAAACTCTCCAAAGCCGACCTGCGACGCATCACGCTCTGGCTGGACTGCAACTCCAACTTCTACGGCGCGTACGTCAAAATGGAGGAACAGGTGCAGGGCAAAGTTGTCATGCCCGAGATCGAATGACGCCTAAGGCAGGTTCTAGGTTCTAGGTGCTCGGTTCTAGGAAAGCGAACGACAACGTCAACGGTCATCGTCATTGGCGTTGCTTCCATCGCCGCGATTAAGATGCAATTGCCCACCGCATCATGTACAATCTTTGGTGAGGACTCCCACAATAAGGAAAAACTATGACTGAACATCGCAGACATAAAACAACATCACCCTACTATTTCCTTCGAGTCGTGATCCTGGCAGGCTTGGTCTTTTCGATGCTGCCCGACAACACCGCACTCGCCGCGAAAGCCGCGCCGAGCGATATGAGCGTTATCCAGGAACTTTCGCTGTTCAATCCTGAAGCGATGGAACGGGCGATCAAATACCTGTCAGCCCGACATCCGAAACGTTTTAACGAAGCGAAACTTCTCGCCGAACTGAAGTCCCACACTACCCAGTTCAAAGCAATATTGAGCGCACCGAAGAAGAGAAGGCAAAACGCAAAGCTCAGCCCCAACGCCAAAGCTATCATCGACTTCAAACGTCGCGTCCTCCTGGCGAACCCCATTCTCGATTTCGATCAGATTCTCACCGCTCAACGGAAGGGACCCGGCACGGCTTCGAACTGGCTGGTCAACACCTCGGTGCGCAAGAACGGGTGGGACGCGGCGATCGGAACCGTATCGCTCAAGGGCGAGTTCACACCGCTGGCCAAGTCGACGAATTTCATGGGCGACATGAACCTTCACTTCGACGCGGGTAAGGCCATCTTCTCATCCATCGCCAAAAACGGCACATGGCAGGTGTTCGAACTGAACATCAAAGACAAATCCATCCGCCAGGTTAGTTCGAGCAAACATTCCGACATCCACAACTTCGACCCATGCTACCTGCCCGACGAGAAGATCATCTACGTCTCGACCTCCGGATTCCAGGGCGTCCCATGCATCGGCGGAGGCGGAGATATCGCCAATCTGCACGTCATGAATAAAGACGGCACGGGTATCCGCCGCCTGGCGTTCGACCAGGAAAGCAACTGGAACCCCTACCTCATGGAGAACGGGCGAATCATGTACCAGCGATGGGAATACACCGACCTGTCCCACTTCTGGTCACGCATCCTGTTCACCATGAACCCCGACGGAACCGATCAGCGAGCCTACTACGGGAGCAACTCGTGGTGGCCTAACAGTTTGTTCTACGCCAAGTCCGTGCCCGGCGAATCCAACGCCTTCACCGCCGTTGTCAGCGGCCATCATGGCGCCAAGCGTTCGGGTCAGTTGATTCTCTTCGATGTCGCCAAAGGGCGCAACGATGACAAAGGCGTCCTGCAAACGATCCCTGGGCATGGTAAACCGTTCAAGTCCATTGTCACCGATCAATACTTTGGCGGCAAGTGGCCTAAGTTCCTGCACCCCTACCCGCTGAATCGCGATTTCCACCTCGCTGGCGTGCGACTGAACAGCAAGGACCGTTACGGGGTTTACCTGGTCGACACATTCGACAACATCCTTCCGCTCCTGCGGTCCAACTCGCACCATTACCTCGAACCTATCCCAATTAGAAAGCGAACCAAACCGCCGGTTATCCCCGAGCGAGTTAACCTCAAAGCCACCGACGCGACCATCGTGCTTTCGGACATCTATTCCGGGCCAGGCCTGGCGGGCGTTCCGCGCGGATCGGTGAAAAAACTGCGCGTCTTCAAATATGAATTCTCACCACGCGGTTTTGGCGGGCACGCACAGGCGGGCATCCAAAGCGGTTGGGACGTCAAAGTAATTCTCGGAACAGTTGACGTGGAAAAAGATGGATCAGCCATGTTCCAGGCGCCCTGCAACACACCGCTTGCACTCCAGCCGCTGGACGGAGAAGGCAAGGCCCTCGCCCTGATGCGAAGCTGGATGACCGCCATGCCCGGCGAAGTTCTTTCGTGCATCGGTTGTCATGAAAGTCAGAACGACGCCCCACCGACCAAACCGGCGGCAGCTTCGCTCAAACCACGCCAGACCATCAAGCCATGGCACGGACCGGTTCGCGGGTTCTCCTTCCTGCGCGAAGTCCAACCGGTGTTGGATAAGTATTGCGTCGGCTGCCACAATGGTTCGACTAAGCTCACCACAGGCGCCGAGAAGAAACCCCGCATCAATCTCGCCGACACCAAGCTGGGGCGATTTGGCGATCACAATTTCATGCAAAACGCCATGCCGCAATCCTACTTTCAACTCCAGCAGTTCGTCCGTCGCCCCGGTCCAGAGGGCAACCTCCACCTGCTCACTCCGCTGAACTACCACGCCAATACCAGCGAGTTGGTCCAGATGCTCACCAAGGGTCACCATAACGTAAAACTCAGCGACGAGGCCTGGGACCGCCTGATCACCTGGATCGACCTGAACGCCCAGGCTCACGGAAGCTATGGTGAGATGCGGCTGTCCGGCGGAGCCAAAAAGGCATTAAAACGCCGGGACGATATCTACAAGGAATACGCCACGGGTCTGGAGCTGGAATCCGAAGTGATCCTCAAACCGTACAAGAAAACAGAAACCTTCATCGCACCGGAAAAGACGCCCGCCCCCGCACCGGCGCCGAAGGTCGCCAACTGGCCTTTCCAGGCCAAACCCGGCGCGACCGAATCACTGGACCTCGGTGATGGCGTGAAAATGGAAGTAGTCTCGATCCCGGGCGGGAAGTTCGTAATGGGCTCAAACACTGAATCGCCCGACGAGTTGCCCATGCACGCGGTAACAATCGAAAAAACGTTCAAGATGGGAATTACCGAAGTAACGCTCCAGCAGTATCAGCAGTTCGCCAAAGATCACAAAAACGGACTGTACAGCAAACCGGGCGTAGTGATTCGATACGGATTCGTCATGGACAAGCCCGCCTTTCCCGCCATTCGCGTTTCCTGGGATCAGGCAAATGCGTTCTGTAAGTGGCTGGCGAAGAAGACCGGTAAGAAAGTTTCGCTACCGACCGAATCGCAGTGGGAATGGGCCTGCCGAGCAGGAACTAACACGCGAACGTCGTTCGGCGACGACGTGACGAAGTATCCGGGGTTTGCGAACATGTCCGACCCCACATCCGACAACAGACGCACCAAATACATGCCCTCTAATCACTGGTCGCTGGCCCAAAAGAACAAGGCCTCAGCCGATAAGGCCCATTGCCTAAACGATGTCGGGGCCTACAAGCCCAACGCCTTTGGCCTGAAGGATATGCACGGTAATGTGGCTGAATGGACTCGCAGCGAGATGCGCCCCTACCCGTACTCCGGCAGCGACGGCCGCAACTCGTCGAGCCCGGGGCGGAAAGTCGTTCGCGGCGGATCTTGGAACGATCGACCCGTTCGATCCAGTTCAAGCTATCGCCTGGCGTACCCGAGCTGGCAGCGGGTCTACAACGTAGGATTCCGAATTATTGTCGAGTAAAGTAACCCGGCGCAAGAAGATCCGGACCGCCCGGTTCACTCTGACATATAAGAGCGATTCATTGTCCGTTGAAACACCAAAAAACATCCATGCCCACAAAGCTCGTCAAATTAAACGCTTACGGGCCAAAATTGCTCTAGCGAAACGTGATTTCACCCGCCAGATCGATCCTAATCGGGCATATTAAGAATTAAATGAATTCTTCGCATGAAATACCCATAGAAAAACGTTATGCAAAACACTGTCTCTTACTGTATGATTTCCCGTTACTATCCAGTCGGAGTGTTACAGCCTCGGCGATAAGGGAATCGGGAAACGGGCTTTACCGATTTCGCGGGCAGTAGTATGCAAAGCCCTGACGGACAAAGGGCCGAGTCGAACCGATGACTGTCGATTATGAACGCGTTAAGTTTATCTGTAGCAGCAAAGGACTACCCGATGATATCGATGTACAATAACAGCCGCGGCAGCGAAGCATTCATCACAGTGTGCGCGCGACCCGGCGTTTCATTTTCACAATCCGTTGACGATCTGTTCGCCAACTATGACGCCGAACTGGCCAAAGAAGGCCTAAGCCGAGACTCAGTAGTCCTGCTCCGCTTCCACGTTAGCGACGCGCACACCCAGGCTGAAGAATTACTAGCCAAGATCAAGGATTTCCGCGATCACGCTCTGGTCTCCATCGTGCAGCAACCCCCCGCATCGGGCGCCAAGATCGCACTCGAGTCGTACCATATAATCTCCAACGGACAGGAAATAACAAAAAGCCTCAATGACGACGGACTGCTTGTGGGACACGGGGCCTATCAATCGCTCTGGGGCGACCTCTTACCTAAGGAAGACGTCAAGACACTGTCCTACGATCAAACCGAAGATATCCTCGACACCCTCTCGGCCACAATGAAGAAGCATGACGCGACGGTCATGGACAACGTCGTGCGAACATGGTTCTACGTTCGAGACATAGACAACAACTACGCCGGAATGGTCGACGCCAGACGCGAATGGTTCGACGAAGTAGGCATGACCACCGAAACGCACTACATCGCATCGACCGGAATCGAAGGCAACGCGCACAAGACCTCGGACCTGGTAATGCTGAATTATCTGTCTATCCTCGGGATGGACAAAAGCCAACTCCACTTCATGTCCGCCCTGGATTACCTCTGCCCCACGCACGACTACGGAGTTACGTTCGAACGCGGTACGCAAGTTAAGTTCGGCGACAGGTCGCACTATTACATCTCCGGAACCGCCAGCATCGACGACAAAGGCGACGTGCTGCACATCGGCGACGTGATCAAGCAAACCGAGCGAACGCTCGAAAATATCGAAGCCCTGATGCGTGAAAGCGGAGCCAGCATCGAAGACATGAAGCTGCTCATAGTCTACCTCCGCGATCGGGCCGACTACCCGCAGGTCGACCAGTACCTCAAAGAACACATGCCAAAATCAACGGCGTACATTATCGTCGAAGGCCCGGTATGCAGGCCGACATGGCTTATCGAAATGGACGGAGTGGGCGTCACGAGCAATGGTGACGAAAAGTTCCCGCCGTTCTGCTGATCCCTCGCGATATTCCAAACCAATCCGACGCCAAAGCGATCACTGCTTTGCGATCAGGTACATTCCGCCCATAATCAAGAGCACCCCGCAGAGCTTGTATAGCGACATGGGTTCTTTCAGGTACAACGTCCCTATCAGCATCGCCCAGACAAACGTGCTGGCGTAGATGGGGTAAAGCACTGTCATCTCCCCGCCGATCCGAAACGCGACGATGAACAGCACCATAACGGCAATGTAGCAGACAACCCCCACCCAGATTCGCCAGTTCACTATGAAGCTCATAAGGCTCTTGTCGGCTGCGCCCTGGGCGCCTTCTTTGTAAAAGAACTGCCCTATCGCCCCGATAAGCGAGGCGATCAGAAACAGAAGGATACTTTTGAATGGTGTAACCATGGCCTTCTCCGTAATCAGACTACGAACATAATATAGTAATAAACTATCGGCACGGTGAATGTGCATGAATCGAATCGGTCCATCGCCCCGCCGTGCCCGGGTATTAACTTACCCGAATCCTTAACGCCCGCGTCGCGTTTCATCGCCGACTCGATCAGATCGCCAACGGGTATCACCCCCGCCACCAGTAGAGCAAGGCCGGCGAGCTTCGCAAACGATAAATGCGGAACGGCGTACCAGAACAAGAACGCCGCGCCGAATGTCGCTATCGAACCGCCCAGCGTACCTGTCCATGTTTTACCGGGGCTTATTCGCGGAGCCAGCTTGGGGCTGTTCTTGCCCAGCAGCTTGCCCGCGAAATAGGCTGAGTTGTCGTTTAACGCGACCAACGAGCAGATCAGCACCACATACCCAAAACCATGCTCAAGCCTGTGCAGCAAAGCAAAGTGAAGCCAAAGCCAACCCCAATACATCAAGCCAGTATATTGAATCGCAGCGTTACGATTGGCGCCTTTGGGCGAGGCGCCGAAAAGTTGAATCGCAAAAAACACCAAACCCGCCGCGACGGGCATGAAGTAAAACAACTCCGGTTTGTCAGCGACTATCGTGGCGGCCAGGGCGGCGACCAGCAGCACCGCAGCTACGAGTGCCGCCGGCTTGTCCACGCCGTTCATCACATAATATTCCCTCACCGCCAGCCCGGCGATAAGAGCAATCAGCAGCGTAAACGCAGGATAGCCCGCAAACGACGCACCCACAAACACAACCAGCAGCACAAACCAACTGAGCGTGGCCACCAGCATATTGCGCCCCCAGTTGGTCTTACGAAACAGTAGCGTAAGGGTAATGCCCACGCCGAAAATCACAGCGTAAATGATCGCGGTATGCTTGAGAACCGTCGCATCATGACTCATGAGTTCATCCTTTCGATCGACCAACGGGCGTATTTCGCCAACGCAGGATGCTCGAGATACGGTTCCACAAATTTCTTCAGATCGGGGCTGCCTATTGTACCAGCGGCCAGGATGGCGTTACGTTTGTACACTTCGAGTTTACCGCTGGCGGTTACGAATGTTTCCGGTACGGTTTCCTTCGAACCACCGCCCTTTATCTTTTTCAGAAGCTTTTTGACCCACCCGTACCGCGTCATAAATCCAAGCAGCGTGCTTCCGGTTATCTTCCGGGTAATGTACGGGATGACCTTCGTCTGGAAACCCTTCTCATCCAGTTTAAGCATTTCGGCCAGCAATGGATCAACGCCAATCCATCCGGGCAGCAGGCTTTCGACACCCTGCCTGGGCTCGAGCCCCTCATTTTTCGGGCAGCATTCCTGGCAGACGTCGCAGCCGAGTATATACAACCCCAACTTGTCCCAATGTTCCTGGGGTATCTCAGGAGCCGTCAGTAAACCGCACACGCATTTCAGCGGATTCACGCGGCACGGTTCGTACAACGCCTCGGTGGGACACTGCTCGATACATTTTTCACAGTCGCCGCAAACGTCCTCGGTGCAGGGAGCGTCAATCTCCAGTTCAGCGTCGGTTATGATCGACTGATACGCCACCCACGACCCGTACTTCTCGTTTATCAAGAGATCATGCTTACCTACCTGGGCCAACCCGGCGCGAATCGCAGCCTCTTTCCGATGACCGCCAGTCACAGCCTTGTGCCCCTTGCTTTCCAGGAATTTCGCCAGCAGCCTTACTTTCTTCAGGATCGCCAAATGACCGAACGCCACTATCCGCCCCATCTTTCCGCGATGCCCTTCTTCAGCCGGCGGCGGCGTCAAAAAATAATATCCGATCACAATAACGGACTTCGCGTCGGGCATTATTTTCTTCGGGGTCGCCATCTTCTTCCAGTTCTCAATGCGATAACCCCATCGCTGCTCGTAATGCCCCTTGCGTTCGTCGAGTTCCGAAAGGTATCTCTCGAAAGGTTCGGTCGAAGTCACGCCGAACAGGTCGACACCAATCTCATCGCAATACGCCTTGATCTCATTTTTCAGAGTCATATTGTTCCTTTAGCGCCAAAACCCGGTCGCGTATTTCGGTTATTATCATCTGGTAAATTTCGTAGTTCGATTTCTTACCTTTGAATTCGGCGTAATCTTTTGGGTCGAGCGGCGGGCCGAACGTTATTGTGACTTTTCTCGGCCGGGGCGCCCAGGCGCCTTTCGGCAAGGCCTTGTTGGCTCCATCAATATAGACCGGCAGGATCGGTACGCCCAATTCAAACGAAAGCATGGCGATACCCGGTTTGAAAACCATCAGGTTACCGTCGGAAGATCGACCGCCCTCTGGGAACAGGATGACCGGTTTGCCCATTTTAATAATGCTGGCGCAAACCCGCAGGCTCTCGATAAAGTTTCCGTATCGCTCCAGCGGAAAAGCCCGATACGCGGCTTGGAGCATAAATGCGATGCACTTGTTCTCGAAGAAAAAGTCCTTCGCCGCCGGAGCGGCGACATTGCACGTGACCCGGCGAGGCAAGGCTGCAAACACCATGGGAAAGTCGATTAAGCTGCCGTGGTTACCGGCGATAATGAACGATTCGGCGTCCGGGATCTCGTCGCGTTTTACAACCTTCAGCCGGAAATAGACCCGAGCGATAAAATACGTCATGAACGAGGCCAGACACCGCGTAATCCGGAAGAACCAATTGTCATTTACAAGATCATCCAGATTCGCGTCCAGATTCGCGAACAACGCCTCAGACTCAACCGCACCGGGCGAGTCGTGATGCTTGCGGGCGATTGTGATAAGATCGGCGAACGTTTCAATCTGGAATGCGAGTTCTTCGGGAATGTGAACGCCCATCTGTTTTTCGACACTGCAGAGCACTTCGATTTTCATGAGCGAATCAATGCCCAGGTCCGCACTGAGATTCGAGTTCGGCGTGATGGAAGCGGCGTCGCCTGAGTCGGAACTCTCGGCGAGAACCGCCCTCAGACCGGTGGCAAAATCGTCGAGATCCACCTCGTCCCTAGCCGCAGATTCGTCTTGTGTGGGATTGGCCAGAGCGGCCAGCAGATCTTTACGCCTGACTTTCCTCGTTGTGGTTTTTGGTAGTTCGCAAGGCCATATCTCAAAACCCTGAACCTTGTTATAAAGCGGCGACCCGGCTTGGAGTGCGTCGATCTCCTGTTTGATGCGATATCTCTGGCGTCGGCGGTAAGTCCATGTATGAGGGTCTTGTTGGGATAGATGAACGCGAAAGGCACCTCACCATCACCGCTGGGCTTTCCCAAAACGCAGGCTTCGGCGATCAGGGGCGAGGTCAGCAGTTGGGCCTCCAACTCTTCGGGGAAAATATTCAGCCCGCCGGGCGTTACGATTACATTTTTGCTCCGCCCGCGAATGTACAGGAATCCGTCCTTGTCAAACTCGCCAATATCGCCAGTGTGGAACCAACCATCGCGAATGACCTGATCGGTGGTCTCCGGATCCTTGTAATACCCTTGAGTTACGTTTGGCCCTTTGATGAGAATTTCATTCTCGTCGGTGAGTTTGATATCCACGCCTAGCAGCGGTTTTCCCACTGAATACCGGCGTCGCTTCCCTGGCCCGTTCATTGCGGCCGCCGGTGAGGTTTCAGTAAGCCCGTACGCATTCAGCGCCGGGATGTTCAAGGTCTCAAAGAACCGTTCAACGTCCGGCGCAAGAGGCGCCCCGCCGCACACGAAATACTTCATATGCCCGCCGAATCGTCGGTGTATTTTGCCCAGCAGCAATCGCCCCGCGGGTAGACCGATTTTATTCAGGCCCCGGGTCAGCCACAGCATCGCCTTGGCTGAGAGTCGCGCTGGCAGGGACGATTTATTGATCTGTTCGAGAATGCCTTTTTTGAACGTCCTCAGCAGCAGCGGCACGAGGATCATTATTTCAGCCCGCTCACGTTTCATCGCCTCGATTATTTCAAGGCTCCTCAGCGAGGTTGGATAGGCGATTTTGGCGCCGTTAAACAGCGGTGTCAGGAAGCCCGCATTAATTCCGTACATGTGCGAAAGCGGAAGGATCGAGAAAGAACAGAGGCCCGGTTCGTACGGGATCCTGTCGAATCCGGCGATTACGTTGGAGATAATATTCCCATGCGTCAGCAGCACGCCCTTTTGCGAGCCGGTGGTCCCGGAGGTGTAGATCAAAACAGCCGCGTCGTCCGGGTCGATCGACACGTCGTCGAACGGAGCTTCAGGTAACGAGTTAACTGTTTCTATGTCCGTTATGTTTTGGAGATATGGACGCTCGTCTGCGAGCTGAAACGCCTGCATAAACGGGGCCGAGGCGAAAAGATACACCGCTTGGGAATTCCCCAGCACTGCATTCAGTTCGTCGGTCGCCTGGAAAGAATCCATGCAGACCGCCGCGGCGCCGATTCGCATAACACCAAAAAACACCGCCCCCCACTCGGGTCGATTCTCAGACAGGATCGCCACCCGATCGCCCTTGCCCACACCGGCTCGCGTAAGCTCGGCTGCGACCCGCCCGGAAAGTTCATACAACTGATGATACGTCAGAGATGTTTCGCCAAAAGAAATAGCACACCGGTCCGAGAATCTCTCAGCCGATTTTCTAATCATCTCGGCAAGATCGCTGGCCACCGCATCGGCGGTTCCGCCGCCATCAGTCATAATGCGCCCTTTCTGAAAAAAACCACTGTACCCATCGCCACTAGCCTATGCATACCGGCCGGTCAAGTCACGTTAATTCACATGTGTCGACTTATCAAACAGGCGCCGTCTGAATATCCACAGAACGCAACATACCCCGAGTATGAAGAGCAGTTCGCTGGTCTCCTCCCAGAAGATGAAGTAGACCATACGCTGGCTGTACGCGCCGGCGAGGATCATCCGCAACGCGCCGAACCCCAATGCTCCGAACCCTCCAGCCAGCGCCATTTTCGCCGCTTTCATTTTCCCGCCCAGCAACATCACAAACGACACAGCCAACATAACCAGCGCCGCAATCGGGCAGAAAACGAGCTCATAAAGCTGGTACGCCATCGGATTGCAATATGTAAAATCCATGCCGTAGATTTCCGCGTTGTACGCGTTTGTGTGGACATCTGCGGTCAGGAGCATTCCGCAAACGACCATCATCGCCAAAATCACCAGATAGAAAACTCGCCTTAGCCCGCACGGGACCTCGGCGTGCTTAATGCATCGACCGCACAACTGCATCGCCCCGCAACGCTCTTCGGGATCGCTGATATGGACGATCCGATTATCAACCCCTTCGACGATCGCGTATGTGGTGAACGCGAAACAGAGCAGCATACCGTAGCTGTGCAGCATTTCGAACAGGAGCGAAGTTTCGGCGAACACCAGGTAGTTCACCGTGCAGCAATTCTCTCCGACGAAGAAAAACAACATCGCCCATCGCAACGCGGTAAGATCGCCCGCTCGCGATCGCCACAGCACGATCACCAGCAGAAACGCCAGCACCGAATAGGTTGTTTTGAAAACGTATCCGCTGAGCACGGCAAGGAACTGTTCGGTATCGGTGGCCTCATGGAAAGGCAATGCTTCAGTTTGGCGATCGAGAATCATCGCCGCCCCGTCGCTATCAACAACACTCTGCATCAGCACCAACGGGATCAGCATACCAGCCAGTATAACAACGCCCAGGATCACGCCCGTTATGTTCACGCGGTTTGATTTCATAGCGTATCTCCGGTTTTTCGCCCCATCACGTTATGCACGCAGGCGGGGATGAGTTTCCCGTCGGCCTGGGGGTAGGCGTTGCAGCAGCGTCGCACTCGGGCCAGATCAAATGTGTCTGCGTCCTGGAACGCGTGGATGAATATGCTCTTGATCCTGCGTTCTGCCTGACCGAACGCTCGCCGCGGGTCGAAGCAACCTGTGTTGCACGACAGTTCGCGCATGATTCCACTGAGTGTAGCCATAACGGCCTGGCCGTCGGGCGCGGCTCCAACCGGACCCGACCACATGTCATATATCATGTCACGCAGGCGATCAAACTCTTGTTCGTCCAGGCCGAACACCGTACGATTTGCAATTGCGTCCAACAGGTTCGGTGCGTCAAGCATTCCGGCGATAGAAGCCGCGGACCCATCGTCGAGTTTCAGGTAGAACGCCAGCGAGAAGCACAACGGATGGCTGCACGGCAGCGGGACGAAATCTTCGCTTTTAATCGCCGGATTCGCGGTTTGGCCCAGTAGTTTCACCACGTCGGGAATCCCTAGCCGTTGCGCGACGCCGGTAAGCCCGGAGCCCCTGCCAGCGAACGCCAGCGGCTGGATCATCGCACTTAATATGTGATCATGCTCCATCAGGCGGTTAACCAGTTCGTCGAGTTGCGATTCGTTCACACCGCCGGCGAGCGTCATGGTAAGCGACGTGGCGATGTCAGCTTCCTGCAGCAGAGCCAGGATGCGGCGTTTTTCATCGGCCAGCGGTTCGCCTCGCAGCGTTTGGTAGACATCATCGTCCAGCCCGTCGAACTGCAGCGAGATCACAACGTCACGCTCGGTCAGCGATTTCAGCATGGCGTCATCGCTCAAAAGATGCCGGCCGTTAGTGGAAATGCTAACACGAACAATCTCGTCACGCGATAAAGCATCGTCAACAATCGCCAGCAGCTCCGGGTGCAGCAGCGGTTCACCGCCTGAAAGATTCAGCACGTCGACCTGGCGTTCTGCCTTCAGCAGCGAATCGAGTATCTGCGAAAATTCGATCAGCGGCATGTCCCAATCCCGCCCGGCGTCGGCGATGCATACCGGGCAGGTCATGTTGCAGCGTGATGTGATTTCGATAACGGGCATGCACAAATGCTGCTCGTGACGGCTGCAGAATCCGCAGCCGTCGGGGCACGGTTTGGTCTCGTCGCCGGCAAACGTGTCCGGCATCTCGGCGGGTTTAACGTAACGGTGCGTGCGGAGATATTCAGCAACGCCACGCCCGATCATCGCTCGCGACTCACCGTGCTCGATGCAGAATTTTCGCATGAAAACCGCGTCGTCTTCAAACTCCACCCGGGCGGGCACAAGCGTGCGGCAGGCCGGACAGACTGATTGGGTTATCTCGAATACTTCCATTACTGCCTCTTAACCGAGTATAGAAATCCTTTGAACTACCGCATCCGTGGGGCGTGTCATCTTCACGATGCACCTCTCGAAGCGTCGGGGTTGGCGACATGGAACCTCTCGTCCTGTTGGCGGTAGAACATGTTGTATGTGCATGCGGGGATTAATTTGCCCGGCTCGGCGGGGACCAGATCGCCGCATAGCATCGCCCTGCCGCAATCGAATGTGTCTTCGTCCATGTGCGAGTGAATGTAGACGGTGCGGATCGCCGATTCGGCGCGACTCTGGCGTTGGAACTCGGTTAGCGTTCCACCGGCGGGATAAAGATCTTCAACGAGTTTGCGGAACACCGCGAGGTTCTCGGTATCGCCGCGAGCGTATAGATTATCGATCGCGTCACGGAAGAAACTATCATCGTCGCCCAGGCGGATCAGATAGGAATCCTGCAAGAGCGGTGCGATCTTCTCGGCATCGGCGAACCGGAGGAACGGGAGGAACGCGTCGTCGGATTTTATCATGTAGCACAGCGAATAACATAGCGGATGCGTCGACGGGCGGGGCATGAAGTCAGCGGCGTCCAGCATCCCGCCGGACTGCTGGCAGACGATTCGCGTGGCTTCGTCGACGGGCAAATGCTTGCGATCGGTCCATTGCCCGCCGCCCTGGCCGGTGTAAGTCATCGTCTGAACGGTGAGGCTCAGGATGTTATCGTTCTGTCGCATCAGGTCGAAAATCCCGGTGATGGCGTCTTCGTTTGTATCGCGAATCATCACGTTCAGCAGCGTCATGCGAACCCCGGCGTGGGTGAGATTCTCGATCGCTTTGAGTTTAATATCGACCAGATCCCTGCCGTGGAGCTTGGTGCTTGTTTCGCTGTCAAACGTGTTAAACGACAGAATCACGCAGACGCCCAGTTCGCCCAGTTGCTCACAAAGCCCATAGTCCTCAGCCAGCCGCAAACCGTTTGAATTCATCGTAATTCGCCCGATTTCATCGCGATCGCAGCATTTCAAAATATCGATTAGCTGCGGGTGCAGCGTCGGTTCGCCGCCGGTGATGTTAATCAGATCGACTTGGCCCGACGACTCGATAATCCAGTCGACGGTGCGTGCCATCTCGTCGACCGGCATGTGGTAAATGCGATCGGGGCGGTTGTAGGTGAAGCACAGCGGGCAGTTCAGATTGCACGCGTTGGTGATCGACATTACGGGCAGTTGACAGTTATTGGCGTGCCATGTGCACGGGCCGCAATCGTGCGGGCAACCGCGACTCGGCGGCGTGGCGCAGTCCAGCGGTGAGCGGTCGGGGCGGGGCTTGAGAATTTCGCGGAGGTACCATTCTGAATCGGAGGCGATCAGCACCGGCTCGTTTTGACAGGTCTCACACAAGTTCTCCTGCCAGACCGCCCCGTCGCGGAAGAACACGCGGGCGGGTTTTATGCGACGGCACGTGCGACACATGCCGCGAACGGTTGTGTAGTATGTGTAATCCCTATCGGGCAGACGTGCCATGGCTCAGGCCTCCCTCGCGTGATGGATTTCCGAGAACAAGACACGCAGGTCGTCCGGGTTGCAATAATCGCCCAGCGGCGCGGGCACAGCCAGGCACGACTCACCGCGAATCACCAGACGATCGCCTACGCGAGCTTCACCGTCAAAGCATATTCCATCATCGCGATAGTGCTTAACGGTCAAGCTGATATCAACCCGCTGGCCCGGGCCTACCGGCTCGATGAACTCGACTTGTCCGGTCCGAAGCACCATGCCCATCTGCGTGAAATCCGACGACAAAACGATCAGCCAGTTGCCCAGTTGGAACAGGCTTTCCAGTAGCAGCGATTCCGGCAGCGCCGGTGCGTATCCCAGTGCGGTTCGCAGGGAATATTCCTCGAAGGAGACGGTTTTAGCTCCGCTGATACTCGTGCGGGGCTGGTAGGCGTCGATTCGATCTATCATCCGGAACCGCATTAAATCCCTCCGTCTACGTTGATAACTTGTGCGTTTATGTAGCTGCTGGCGTCGGACGCCAGGAAGGTCACCAGGGCGGCGGCTTCTTCAGGCCGGCCGGGGCGCCCTTGGGTGCAGTAGTTGCAGTATTCGCGTCGTTGTTTTTCCGGTACGTTCATTCCCACGCCGCCGTCGAGCATTCCAGGCGCTACTGCGTTTACGCGAATGTTGTATCGCGCCAGTTCGCCTGCCAGTGAGAGCGTAAATCCGATGACCGCGCTTTTTGACGTGGCGTAATGGACGGGCACTTCGAGCACTCGCGATCCGGCCAGCGAGCCCATGTTAATTATGTTCCCGCTCTTGCGTGCGATCATCCCGCGAAGGAACGCCTTGGTCGTCAGGAACATTCCCTTTACGTTCACGTCCATCACGCTGTCCCAGTCCTGCTCTTCGATCAGCGCAAAGGGCATGACCTGGCTGATCCCGGCGTTGTTAATGAGAATATCGATAGGCCCGAGCTCGCTCTCGAACGCCTTGCAAACCTCGCGAGCGCCGCGTGCGTCAAGCACGTCAAGTTCGTAACCTTTCACCGCGCCAGGCGAATCGGCGAGTTGGTTTTCGATCTCGCGGGCCTTATCGCCATGGCTGCGATACGAGAATCCCACCGAGGCGCCAGCCGCGGCGAGCGAACAAACTATCGCCCGCCCCACCGCTCCGGTCCCGCCTGTCACGAACGCTGTTTTTCCGTTAAGCACAGTTTGCCTCCTGGGGCTTTGAAGCGATTTTATCGCTTATTAAATGTACGAACACCGCGACGTTCAGCACTGCGGGCACTTCGATTTTCCGCAGGCCTTCACGTATCAATTCGGGGTTAACCTCGGGCAGTGCGATGCGCAACTGCTCTGCCGCCCGGGCAGTCAGCACCCCGCCATCGTCGTATTCTTCGTCGCCGAGTTGTGCCCGGGCGCGGTTCTCGAACTCATCCGGTTCGAGCATCACCGCGAAGGTTTCCTCGATCAGGAAACTCAGGTCCAACAGATCTATCGACTCGGCGCCGAGATCGCCTACCAGGTAGGCGTCCATCGTCACCTGTTCGGCTTTGGCGCCGGTAACCTGGCGGACCAGGGGCACGAGCTTATCGAAGATTTCCTGTTCAGTCATTTTTTCACCTGTCATTGTCCCAATCTGTATTCGATTATTTGTTCGACACGTTTTTTTCTCGGCGGTTCGGGCGGCGGACCGGCAGGGTGTCCGATGGCGACCAGGCATGTCGGCTCGAACCCGGGCGGCAGGTCGTCGATCTGCTCCCAAACGTCGCGCCCCAGCAACGGAGCGGTGAAAACGCACGCCGCCAACTTCATCGAAGCCGCGGCCAGCAACATATTCTCAACGGCCATCGCTGCCGACAACGCCTCACCCGACGCCAGCGTGGCGCCCGCGAACAACTCCCCCGCAGCCAGCGACGCCCGCTTGTGCATTACGAGTATCACACACGGAGCGGCAGCGAAATCCGCGGCGTGTTCGATAAGCTCATCGGCGCGATTCTGCGGGATTCCGGGGCAGTCGGCAAGACGTGCTGTCAGCGATTGACGCACCTGACCAGCCAGAGCGGTAAGTTCGGCGGCGTCCGAAAACACCACAAACTTCCAGCCCTGGCGATTATGGTTCGACGGAGCCCAACGGGCTGCATCGACAAGGCGTTCAATATCGTCGCGTTCGACCGGACGGTCATCAAAACGCCTTACCGAGCGACGGGCGGTTATCAGGCCCATCAACGATTCGTAGTCGCATTTATTTGATTCAGTCATGACACCCTCCCGAAAATCAGCGTGGCGTTCTGCCCGCCGAAACCAAATGAATTTGACATAACAGTCGCCCCGCTGAACTCGCGGGACACACCGGGCACGTAGTCCAGATCGCACTCGGCATCGCTCTGGCGGAGGTTGATAGTCGCGGGCACTTTCTGCTGACGAACGGTTAGCACTGCCGCTACGGCCTCGGCCGCACCGCTGGCGGCGATCATGTGCCCGGTCATCGACTTGACCGCGTGAACGGGTATCTCATGCGCGCGGGCGCCGAGCACTTCCTTGATCGCGGCGGTTTCAACAATATCGTTTTGCGGCGTGCCGGTACCGTGTGCGCTTATGCAGTCGATTTGCTCTGGCTCCAAGCCAGCGTCGGTTAGCGCCGCTGTCATGCTGAGCACCGCACCGCGGCCTGTTGGTGACGGATCCGAGACGCGGTAAGCGTCCATCGAACTTCCGTAGCCCAGCAGTTCGGCGTAAATTTCAGCGCCGCGAGCCACAGCAGCGTCCCATGCC
>JABGPF010000443.1 GCA_018645065.1 Phycisphaerales bacterium | reverse complement strand
CATAGTCCTAGAATGACTTTTGGATAGCTGATAGCTGATAGCTGATAGCTTCCGAAGGTTCTTTTTATGTCGACATGGCACGCGACCGTAACCCACAGTGGACACATCCGACTATTTGCCCTCCCCGGACGAGTAGGCTCTCTAATGAGCCACGGTCCGAACGCCTTTGTCCGCTGGTAAAACACTTGTATAACCAAACTGTTCGAGTTTGCACCGGACCCGACAATGGCGATCCCACGTATCACACCATGGGCCATTACTGCTCGCTCGACAAGACGTCGAGAGGGCTCTGTGCGTTGGTTCTCATGTCCCGCACCGCGTGCGTGTAAACCCTTTACGTTATGGCTATCCCAATAGGGAGACTTGCCATGGAAGTGGCAGTAGGTATTGAAAGCATGGCGATCAAGCGATACCGACGGGAAAAGTACATCGTGGCCACGGAAAAGAGCCTGTTTTCGACTTCTAACCTCACCGGTGGGGCGGTTCAATGCCTATGGCCCGATGTCCATATCCTAGATTGGAGCTTGTTCAAACGCACTGTGTGGATATACTTATTGTGAAAGCCCCGAGATGGTCGCGTTCGCAACGCCCTCTGGAGAATCCCAGTTAAGTGGATTCAGGTGCGGTGTCGTGGTTCGCCAGAGGTGGGATATGGCAGAAAATATGGAAAATGTGCTGGCTGCACTTAAGGCGCTTCGCGGCGTCGACCTGTCGGGGTACAGGTCCGATACGCTCCAGCGGCGCGTCGTGGCCAGGATGGCCCAGGCCGAAATCGCCGACGTCGACGAGTACACTCGAAGATTACATCTTGATCCTGACGAATGCGATCGCCTGATCAGTATGATCGCTATCAAGGTCAGTTCCTTCTTCCGCGATCCGATCGTCTTTGAACTGACGGCCCAGAAGCTCCTTTCCGATATTATTCATCGCAATCGACGCAAAGACGCCCCCGGAGGCGATATCCGCGTCTGGTCGGCGGGATGCGCAACCGGCGAAGAGGTCTGGTCGCTTGCTATCCTGCTCCATCAGGCCCTCAAAGGCCAGCGAAGCGACTGGACCGTTCAGATATTCGCCACCGACCTGGACCCCAATGCGCTGGCGACGGCGGAAACCGGCGTCTATCCGCGCGAGCGCCTTGAGAACGTTAAGCTGGGCGTTCTGGATCGCTACTTCGTCGCCGAGGAAGGCGGATACCGGATACGCCCGTTCCTACGCCGGATGGTGCGTTTCTCGCAGGATGATCTGATATCCAAGCAGCGTCACGCTCCGGCCGAAAGCGTCTTCGGGACGTTCGACCTGATTTTCTGCCGCAACGTCCTGATTTACTACTCCCGCGACGTGCAGGATCATATGTTCCGCAGGCTCCGCCGCTCGCTGGCGCCGAAGGGATATCTGGTGCTCGGTAACGCCGAGGGCCTCAATACCGAAATGGAATCCAAGCTGCAAACTATAGACCGGATGAACCGCATATACCGCAAGACGCGATGAGGCGGCGTGTGGCCTGCGGTGGAGTTATTGAAGGGACAATACAATGACCAGGCAACCAGGCTTTAAGAGCGTAAGAATGCGTCAGACCTTCTGGTTTCTGACAGTAGCGATGATACCGCTGATCTTCGTGGTGGCAACTCTGTACTACCAGCGTTCGGCGTCAATTCGCGACATAGAGTTCGAGAAACTCCAGACCATCCGCGATCTGAAGGTTCGCGAACTTAACAGCTGGCTGGATGAGCGGGTAGGTGACCTGGGCGTTGTGTCTGGCGATCACGAAATCCGTGCGATGGCGGATATCACGCCAAAGAAACTCACCGAGCGAACGAGTGAAGATAAAGAGACCGTCAGAATCGCACGTGGACTGCTCAGACGGTACGTCGACAAATACAATGCCTACCGCGAGCTTTTCATCGTCGGAGCCGCCAGCGGTAAGGTGGAGGTCTCGACCTCACCGGCCAGCGAGGGGATCGACAAGAGCAAGGATCCATACTTCACCGAGGCGATGCGGACGCGTGAAGTGTGGATCAAGGATATCTACTATTCAAAGACCGACGGTAAGCCCGGCATGACATTTTCCGTTCCCATTCACCGGCTTAATGACGCTGACGAGATCGTCGGCGTGCTCGTCGCCCGGATTGATCTGGATCGTTCCCTCTATGCGTTGCTGCGGGAGTTCACTGGCTTTGGGAGGACCGGCGAGACCCTCATCGTCAACAGGGACGTCGTGGCCGTCAACAATTTGCGATGGCGTGAGAATGCTCCGCTGGCGCTGAAAATCGCCGCCGAACCGGCCGTCAAAGCCGCCGCGGGCGATACAGGCATCATCGAAACGCTCGACTACCGCGATGAGATGGTGCTGGCGGCCTACACGCACATCCCACGAACCGGGTGGGGTTTCGTAGCTAAACGCGATCTGGCGGAAATTTACGCGCCAATCCAGGCTATGGTGTGGGACATGGCGATCATCTTGGCGATCTCGGCCCTGGCGGTGTTCGGCGTGGCGATGCTCCTGTCGAGGGCAATCTCCCAACCGATTCTCGATATCAGTACGACGGTTCAGCGTGTGGCCGGAGGGGATATGGAAGCCCGCTGTTCGGCAACGGGGTCAGATGAAATCGCCGTCCTGGGCGCATCGTTCAACGAGATGGCCGATTCGTTGGCCTCGCAAAGAGCGGTCCTGCAGGGCGGGGCGGAGATCGCCGAAACAATGGCCATCGCCGGTGATATCGAGGCGTTTGCATCGGGCCTTCTGATGAAGCTGCTGGACGTGACCGATTCTCAGCTCGGCGCGTTCTATTTGCGAAACCAGGACGGGGGCCTCTTCGAACCGGTCAAGTCCGTCGGTCTGGCGGTTGATGCAGCGCTGGTTTTCGGCGCAGACGAGCATGAAGGCGAACTGGGAAGAGCACTGGCCTCGAAAAGAACCACCTTTATTCGGGACATCCCCAAGAATACCGCCTTTACGTTCAAGACCACCGCGGGCACAGCGACGCCCGCGGAGATAGTCACGATCCCGCTTGTAGTCAAAGACAAGGTGATCGCCGTAATCTCTCTGGCGACGCTGAGGACGTATTCATCCAGCCACCGCACCATACTCATCCAGGCGCAGATCGGGATGAACACCGCCCTGGCCAACGCACTGTCGGGGGCGAGGACGGCGAGACTGGCCGAGGAACTCCACGCCGGTAACGAAGAGTTGGCATCACTAAACGAGGAACTCCAAAACCGAACCGAAGAACTGGAGCATCAGGC
>JABGPF010000062.1 GCA_018645065.1 Phycisphaerales bacterium | reverse complement strand
ACGCCGCAACCACGTTGACTTCCTTATGGATATGCCAGCCAGCGACCCTGGTCGCTTGCAGCAGCGTGCCCATGACTTCCCGTTTTCTTCCCTGTGCGGGTTTTCCCATGATCCCGCGAGGCATTTCCGCATTCGGGTCGGCAGGCGGTTCGATAAACAAGAGCAACGTTAACTTACCATTGGTGTCTTTGGGCAAGGTTAGTGTGCCCCCGTCAAGCGTTTTGAGCTCGATATCCGGTAGCGGAGTCGTCGTCGCCCCGCCGTGATTGATAATGTAACTGCGTGAGTATCGGCGTTCGCGTTGAGTGTGGTTGGCTTGGAACATGAAGTATGCGTGGTATCGATTTCGCAGGAACGAAACAACTGGCCACAACGCGGGACTATCGTTATGCGATTCGAGAAACGCCTGGCGGTAATGGGTATACAGCTCTTTTGAACCGGCGTCCAGCGTCAGGACCGTCGCCGCCGCTTGCGCTGTGGCAGGTGCGTCCGGGCCGCCCGTTTCCTTGATCAGGTTCGCGAGCACCGATTTGGGCTCTGCCTTACCTTCGCGCAAAGCTACTTTCGCCAGGCAAAACTGCGATACAACATCTGCGCCCCGAGGCAAGGTCGCCGCCAGCGTTGTGCGTGCTTCGATGGCGGCGTCTTTGAGATATTTGGGCTCGGTGGCCGTGTTCCACATCCCCAGTAATGCGATAATTCTTCGGTTGCGCACGCGCCACAGATCGGGAGCTTTTGGATATTGTTTGATCGCGTCGCGGCAGAGTTTTTCTGCTTTGGTGTAATTGGCAAGCGCCTGGGCGGATGTAATTCGATAGCGGAACGGTGCAACGGTGAAACAAGCCTGAATAGCGGCGAGTGTTTTCGCGGGAACTGATCCAGCAACGGGGCCTTGTTTGCCAGTCGAACCTATATCGAGCGCCAGGAAATCACCGATGAACAGAGATTGCAGTTGCGCCAAAAAGCGATCGTGTGCAATGGCGTTATCGCTGACCACTTGCTCGATTGTTGCGTGCTGGCCACGTCCGTATTTAGCCAACGCAGAAGCCAGCAGCGTATGGCCATAAGCGTTGACCAGAATCCCGAGCGGATCTCTCTGGGCATAGGTGCGGTAGATTTGGCTGTTCTTTCCACCGCCCAGTCGCATGAGCGTCCAGTCCAGCTTCATACCTCGCAAGATTTTCTCACCGGCGTCGGGCAGTTCGTCCACGTTGAAGCTGAAGATTTTCAACATATCTGAATGCTCGCTTGCCTGGGCTTGAATCTGCTTCAGATATTTTTCAAGGCCCGGGTTTTGCTTCGACCAGAACACCATGAGGCAGGTGTGCCCGAATTGGTCGGTGGGAAATTTCAGGCTCGTACCGTCCAATCGCGTGAATGTGCCGGTGAACTGCACGTCGATGCGGCCGACGCCAATACGCCTCATGCGGAACTCTATGATGACCGGGTCATCGGCAAATCGCTGTCCCATTGTTTGAAGAATTTGTTTTTCGAGTTCAAAAGCTTCGAGCTTCGGGGCGATGATCGCTGCCACCATGAGGCTTTTGGCTTCACCTGGTGTGTCGCGATAACGTTTGATCAACGCTTCCAATGCGACGGCTCGTTCTTTGATGTTTGCCTTTTTGAGCGTTAGGGCTTTTTCCGAAAGAAGCATATCGGCGTCAAGGCGAAGATTGGCGCAAGAGTCTGGGGCTTTAGCCAATTGGGTGCATATCTCGAAAAGCTTATCACGATTGCGGGCGGAGTTCTCCAATAGCAGCAACCGCTTCTGACTTTTAAGCATGATCGCCAGAACACAGAATCGGTTGGGCGCGGCCGGCGATGCGTCGATAAGCGATCTTCCGCTACGGATTGTGCTCTTGCAGGCTCTACGCATCCTCGTAGACGAAGTGGCCTTCTTCTGCTCAATCAGCTCTTTTTCCAGGGTGGCGATTTTGCTTTCGGAGATCATTGCCCCGCCCTGCGATTGGGCCGCGCACACAGAAACGCATGGCAGCAGGACCGCCATCGCTAAACAAAAACCGCCAATCGTTGTTCGTGTGTTCATGGTTTGTGTGTCTTCACTCGGTGCCGCTTTAACCAGTCTTTTAATCTCTCGTGGGTTGTCTTGTATAGGCTCGGAACATCTGGCCTGGCCGGCTTGGCGGCTCGCTTACGCATTTGGTCCGCCTCGTCGGTGCGGTTAAGCTTGTCGAGAATTTCGGCTTTGACGGCCCACAATTCCACCATGGTGTCATCGGGGTTATTGATCGTAACCTTGGCGACTAACTTTCGCCAATTCTCATCGTGTCTCAGGACTCGGATGTGGCGAAATTTCTGGGCGTCGATCGCTATCTCGACCGACTCGAACGCGGAATCCCAGTCCTTCAGGCCCATGTAGGCCAGGGTCTGCCCGTGGTATCTCGGGCCTCGCCAACCGTAGCGATCGGGCACCCAGGGAAGATAAGGTCCGCCGAACACGCGTGCAGCCCTCTTGAAATCGCCCTTCTGTAGAGCCTCGCAGGCCGTCTCAATTTCACAGGTCTCGATATGGACTTTCGCGGCCAGCAAGTTCACCCATGCCTCGCTATCTTCATATGGCAGTCCCGATGCGCACCACGCAATGGAGCCATCCCTGCGGAGCAGGAAGACGTTCGGGACGCGATCCGCCGAAAGGACGCCCAACCGTCGGACCATCGGGTTGGCCAGGCCGCCAGGCACGATGGCGGCCTGGCAGGTGAGTTTCCTGGTTTTCATCAGGGCGCCGATGCGTTTGGCATCTTCGGACAAAAAGGCCGTGATCGTAGTGAGCTCTTTGTTGACATGCCTGTCCGCCAGGTCGCACGCGTATTGGAGAAAACTATGCCCCCTCCTGCCTTTACCTTCCTCGTCGGCATCGATGGGAAACTCCGCATTGGGTTCAGCGGACGGCTCGACAAAAACCAACAGCGTCAGCTTGCCGTTGGTATCCTGCGGAAGGTTCAGCGTTCGCCCATCGAGGGTCTTGAGCGTCACTTTCGGTAAAAGTCCCGTCATCGTCGGGGGGCCGCCATGATTGATCATGTAGCCGCGCACCGACTCGCGTTCCTTGTGGATATAATTGGCCTTCATCAGGCGGTAGGTGTAGACTCGATCACGCAGGAACGAGACCATGGACCACAGCATGGGACTGCCCCCGTTCGGCGCTGCCAGCAGCTTGGCGCAGTAGCGATTATGCAAGTCCCGCGCGTTGGCGTTCAACGCCAGGATCACGGCCGCAGCATAGGCCGAACAGGGCGCTTCGGCCCCGCCCGTTTTCTCGATCAAGTCCAGGAGGACGGACTCCGGCTTCGAATCCCCCCGCCGGAGTGCTTCCTTAGCGAGACAGAAACGCGGTACGATATCGGCGCCGAAGGGCAGCTTCGCGGCCAGAGAAGCTCGTGCCTCTCGGGCTGCTTGTTCAAGATGCTTGGGCTCGCCGGTAAGGGTCCACATGCCCAGAAGAGCGATGATCCTTCGGTTGCGCACGATCCAGAGATCCGGCGCGGCCGGGTGTTGCCTGACCGCCTCGGCGCACAGTTTGTCGGCCTTTTTGTAGTTCGCCAGCGCCTCGGCGATCGTCAGTCGGTAGCGGAATGGCGCCGGCGTGAAACACTTCTGGATGGCGTGCAGCGTCTCGGAGGGCACTGACTTGGCGGTGCGAGGCAGCTTGGCGCCGGCTTCCTTACCCGAGCCCATTGGACCCATTTTCAACTCGGGGGGCAAGGCGGCATCCAGGCGACCATCTGGCTCTGTGACCAGAACATCGCCAACCAACAGCGACTGCAATTGCGAAAGATAGCGCGGGTCGTCAAGGCGCCGATTCAACGTTTGCATCGGTAACGATACGCCGCGCACGCCAAGCTTGACCTGCCCCACCGAGTTCAGCACGGTCGGCGCCAGGAGAGCATGGCCGTATGCATTTACCAGAATGCCGGCCGGGTCCTGTCGTGCATACGTGCGAAATGCCTGGCTCTTCTTGCCCCCAGGCAGCCGCATAACCGTCCAATCCAACTTCAAGGCGCGCAGCGTACCGGCCCCTGCGTCAGGCAGTTCGTCGAGATTAAAGCTAAAAACCTCGAATCGGCCCGGATAGAGGCGCTGCTGTTCCTTGATCCCCTCGAGGTATTGCTCGAAGCCGGGCGTCTTCCGCGACCAGAACACCATGACGCTCAGCCGCCCCATCAGATCAGCCGGAAAACGCAGGACAACGCCGTTCGCACGTGTGTACGCGCCGGAAAACAGTACGTCCAGCTTGCTGATCCCGAGATGCTTTCGGCGGAACTCAATAACGCCATGGTCACCGGCAAAACGTTCGTCCATTGTTTTGAGGAATTCGTCTCTCAGGTTGAAGGCTTCGAGCTTCGGGGCGATGATCGCGGCCATCATGAGACTCTTGGCTTCAGCGGGTGTATCACGGTAACGTTTGATTAACTCAGCCAATGCGATGGCCCGCTCTTTCACGCCGGCGTTCTTGAGCGTCAGAGTCTTTTCCGACAGCAGAAAATCGGCATCAAGACGAACAGTGGCGTACTTGTCGGGGGCTTTGACCAGTTTACCGCACGTATCATAAAGAGCGTTACGATTGCGGTCAGAGTTCTCAAGAGATAGCAATCGTTTCTGGCTCTGAAGTATGATCGCCAGAACGCGAAATCGGTTAGGCGCCGCGGGGGATGCTTCGATAATCGCCGTTCCGCTACGGATTGTCTTCTTGCATGCTCTGCGCATCCTCGTGGACGAAGTGCCCTTCTTCTGTTCGATCAACTCTTTTTCGAGGGTAGCAATCTTGCTTTCGGGTATGCTGGCGGTGGCGGGTGGAGGGGCGGCTTGCGATCGGGTAGCGCACAGAGAAACCCATACCAGCAAGCCAGCCAGGCATGCGATTTGCGAACAACGCGTTTTTTCGGGTCTGGTCAAGGCGTTACTTCCCTTCTTTAATGCTTAACGCATGAACTTGCTTGTGATACAAACTATAGCGGGTCGCGTCATGCCTTACGTTCACGGTCGCTGCTCTCTGTCGCGCTGCTTTGGCATCTTGGAGCTTGCCCAGTTGCTCGAAGATGCGGGCCTTGGTAAGTTCCATATCCGCAGAACACTGACACGCGCACGGGGCTTTGCGGTTGAATACAACTCGGTGGGCCTCAATCGCCGCCTCAATGTCCGCAAGCGCAGCGTCCCATTTCTTCAGCCCCATGTTCGCGGCCGCACTACCGTAAAGGCGTGGTGCGGTCCAAACACCGGGATGGGGATACTTGGGCGGGTCGAACGGTCCTGAGAAAAGTTGCACCGCTCTCTGGAAATCGCCCTTCTTCAACGCCTTGATAGAGGCTTCGATTTCAACCACGTTGATATTGGCTATGATGCCCCTGCTGAGCACGGCAAGTAATTCGCCGACGCCTTCACTCTTAAGTTGCGGATGCACAATTCCCGAGAGCGTCCAGGCGATTGTCCCGTCAGCGCGGAGCATCGCGACATTAGGCGCTCGATCGGCCGAGAGAATTCCCAACCGCCGCACAAGTGGATTCTTTATCCCGCCCGGAAGCATCGCAACCTGACAACTCCACTTGTATTTCTGCATCAGCGCTTTAACGCGGTCTGCATCGTCAGACAGAAACGCAGCGATCACCTTGATGTTTTTGCGGGTATGTTGCTCAGCCAATTCGAACGCTTTTTGCATCCCGCCGAGCAGCACCCTTTTCCGACCTCTGGAGTCTTCGGTGACCGCCCCGCCGATTGCGGTCGGAAAGTCTGCGGCCGGGTCGGCAGGCGGCTCGATGAACATGAGCAGCGTCAATTTACCGTCAGTGGCCTGCGGTAAGCTCAGCGTATCGCCGGTGAGGGTCTTGAGTTTCAATTGCAACGGACCACTCGTGTCCGCAGCCGCATCAAGAGCAGCCCCGTTGCGCCGCAAAGCCGCACGTACACTTCTGCGCGCCTGACTCGGGGGCATGTAATAGTTGGCTTTGAACAGGCGGAATGTGTGGTTCTGATCGCAAAGAAACGTAACAACAGGCCACATCGCTTGGTCGCCGTTGTGTGTTTCCAGCAGCATCTTGCGGTACTTGGCGTGCAGATCACTGGAGTTGGCGTCCATCGCGACAATAGCGGCCGCCGCGTAGGCTGACGCCTGCACATCGCCTTTTTGAGTCTCTTTGACCAGAGCAGCCAACACTGACTCAGGGGTACTACCGCCTTGGCGAATCGCCTTCTTTGCCAGGCAAAACCGCGGTACGACATCCGCTCGCCCAGGCCGCGTTACGCTCAGGGCGGTACGTGCTTCGGTAACTGCAGCTTCAAGATGTTTCGGTTCGGTGTCCAGAATCCACATGCCCAGCAAGGCGATGATCCGGCGGTTACGTACGATCCAGAGATCAGACGCTTTGGGGTTCTGTGTGATGGCGTTGCGGCAGAGTTTTTCGGCTTTGCGGTAGTTCGCCAGCGCCGCGGCGCGCGTCAGGCGGTAGCGGAGTGGTGGCGCGATGAAGCAGGCCTGGATAGCATCGAGCGTTTCTACGGTAACCGACCCGGCGGTGCGTGCGGATTTGTTGCGTGAGTCAGCGCCGGTCACCAGGAAATCACCGACAAGCAGCGACTGCAACTGCGAGAGATAACGCACGTCATCCAGATTCTGTTCCATGGGCATCTCAGCGACTTGCGTCCTGAGGATATTCGACGGCAAGAGAGCATGCCCGTGAGCATTCACCCGCACGCTCCTCGAGCCCCGCCCCACATAGACGCGATAGGTCAGGCTTTTCCTTCCCCCGGGCAGTCGCATCGCGGTCCAGTCCAGACCCAGTGATCGCAGTATCTTCTCTCCACAGTCGGGCAGTTCGTCCAAGTTGAAACTGAACACTTTGAGTTGCCCGGGAAAACGGGTTTGCAGGTCCTTGACTTCACCCAGGCGCTGTTTGATGTCCTGGGTATCTTTCGACCAGAAGTACATCAGGCAAGTGTTGCCCATCCCGTCGATCGGGAAGGAAAGCGAGGTCCCGTCGGCACGCGTGAACTCGCCTTTGAACAGCACCCGAAAGTGACCGAAATCGCGATGGCTTCGACGCCACGCAATAACTTCGAGGTCACCGGCAAAACGTTCGTCCATGGTGCGGTAGATTTGCTTTTCCAGGTCAAAGGCGTCCAGTTTCGGGGCGATCAGCGAAGCCATCATGAGGCTCTTGGCTTCAGCGGGCGTGTCGCGGTAACGTTTGATTAACTCCGCCAGTGCGCTGGCCCGCTCTTTAACGTCGGCGTTCTTGAGCGCCAGAGTTTTTTCCGACAGCAGCAAATCGGCCTCAAGGCGAAGAAGGGCATACTTGTCAGGTGCGTTAATCAGCTTGCCGCACGTATCGAAAAGAGCGTCACGATTACGGTCGGATTTGTCCAACACCAGCAACCGCTTCTGACTTTCAAGCATGATCGCCAGGACGCCGAATCGGTTGGGAGCTGTCGGTGAGGCTTCGATAAGCGCCGTTCCGCTACGGATTGTCTTCTTGCATGCTCTGCGCATCCTCGTAGACGAAGTGGCCTTCTTCTGCTCGATCAACTCTTTTTGCAGGGAGGCGATTTTGCTTTCGGAGATCATTGCCCCGCCCTGCGATTGGGCAGCACACACAGAAACGTAACCCAGCAGAACAACCAGGCACGCGGGGCGGAAATAGCGTTTTTTAAGTTGTTGTATCACCGCTTTGGGGCTCCCTTTCCTTCATGCGGATTGAGCCTGAAGGTTTCCCTATGCTCAACGTATAATCCGTACGGACTTGGTTTGTGAGGGTGAACGGGAGCGGCTGCTTTTTGTCGCTCTTGTTTGGCTTCCGCCGATCGACCGAGTTGGTCCAGAATATCCGCTTTGGCTAGTTGCATCTCAACCATGAGCCCGCAGTGAACCTGATTTTTCCAGCCGAATATTTTGTGTGCTTCTATGGCCAGGTCAATGTCCGCCAGCGCCGCTTTCCAGTTTTTCAACCCCACGTGCGCCCGAGCCCGCCCGTAAAACCTGAAAGTAGCCCACCAGTCGTTCTGCAATTTCTCGGTCACTAGTGCTTCGGAAAACAGGCGGACTGCTGCCTTGAAGTCGCCTTTCTCCAGCACGCTCTTGGCGGCTTCCATTTCACACACGCTGATATTATCATCCAGACCGAAAGCAATCACATGTGCCATTTGTATGCCTTGAACGGGATAGATGATTCCCGATACCGACCACGAAATGCTGCCATCGCCGCGGAGGAGAAATATGTTAGGCATGCGATCGGCCGAGAGAATCCCCAGACGCCCCGCCAGCGGACTCCTGATACCCTCCGGAACCATGCCCACCTGACAGGTCCACTCGTTCTTCTTGACCAGTGCGCGAACGCTAGCAGTGTCGTCGGAAAGAAACGCCGCTATCACCTTGATGCGCTTTGCAGGATGGCTGTCGGCCAGTTTGATTATTTGCTGCACGAGTGTGTTTTGATTGGTTTGGCTCTCTTCATCGGCAGGGGGTTCCATAAACAGCACGCACGTCAACTTGTCGGCGGTATCTTGTGGGATATTGAACTTACCGCCGCTCAGCGTAGTAAGTTCGGTTTTTATCAGGCGGGTCGTATCTGCGGGCGCACTTAGAGCAGCCACGTTGCGGTAGACCGAGTGTCGCTCGGTGCGGCAGAACCCGAAGCGACTGTGGGTGGCCCGGAACATGCGGTACGTGTGGTGCCGGTCGCGGAGAAACGAAACAACCGGCCAGAGTGCGGGGTTATCATTAGGTCCCTTCAAAAGCGAGCTGCGGAACTTGGCGTGCAGATCACGATCATTGGCGTCCGACGCCAAAATAGCCCCTGCGGCCAGCGCCGATCCGGGCGCCTCGTTTTGTCCGGTGGCTTTGATGAAGGATGCAACCACGGACGCGGGTTTGAGAACGCCCCGGCGAAATGCGTCCTTGGCCAGGCAGAATTGCGGTACGACTTCGGCTCCGGCCGGCAGGTTCCCAGCCAGTGACGCCCGTGCTTCCTGAACCGCGAGTTCAAGGTACTTAGGCTCGACAGCGAGGTTCCACATTCCCAGCAGTGCGATGATCCTGCGATTGCGAACGCGCCAGAGATCCGGCGCTTTGGGGTGTTGAGCGATGGCCTGTTGGCAGAGCTTGTCCGCCTTGCGGTAATTCGCAAGCGCCTGGGCTTTCGTCAGTCGATAGCGCAGTGGCGCAACGGTGAAACAGGCCCCGATAGCATCCAGAGTCTTGGCGGGAACCGATTCAGCGGTGCCTGCCGGTTTACTTCCGGAGCCCGCACCGATCACCAAAAAATCGCCTATGAAAAGCGACTGCAACTGCGTCAGGTAGCGATCGTTGTCGAGGCATTGCTCGAGTCTCGACGCGGTGCTCCCGGCCATGCCTTGTCGCGGTCCCGTACTCCCGAACCTCGGAATCAGAGGTATGGTGCCCTTGTGTTGGATCGCCGTTACCAGCAGCGCGTGGCCGTGTGCATTGACCAGCACGGCGCCCGGGTCATCCTTCGCGTAAGCGCGATAAGTCGAGTTCATTTTCCCACCGGGCAGATGAAGGGCTGTCCAGTCAAGCCCCAGCCTGCGCAACATCTTCTCTCCGGCGTCGGGCAGTTGGTCCAGGTTGAAGCTATACACTTCAAACTGACCGGGAAAACGAGTTTGCATGGCTTTGGCCTCAGCGAGGCGTTGTTCGATGTCCTTAGTCTCTTTCGACCAGAAATACATCAGACAGGTGTGGCCCATCCGGTCGATCGGAAAGGACAAGGAGCTACCGTCGGTACGCTTATAAGTCCCGCGAAACAGAACGTCGAGCTGGCTGGCATTAAGATTCTTGCGGCGGAATTCGATAGCGTTGTGATCTCCCTGGAAACGTTCGATCAGGGTCCTGATGATCGTTTTCTCCAGATCGAAGGCATCGAGTTTCGGGGCGATTTTCGAGGCGATCATGAGGCTTTTGGCTTCGGTCGACGTGTCGCGATAACGTTTGATCAACGCAGCCAACGCCTTGGCCCGCTCTTTGACATCTGCATTCTTGAGCGCCAGGTTTTTTTCCGACAGCAGGAAATCAGCCTCCAGGCGAAGATCGGCGTAAGCGTCGGGGGCCTTGACCAGCTTGTCGCACGTCTCGAACAGAGCCTTACGATTACGATCAGAGCTCTCCAGAGCCAGCAATCGTTTCTGGCTCTGTAACACGATCGCCAGTACGCGGAATCGATTGGGCGCGGCTGGGGACGCATCGATAAGTGCAGCCCCCTTGCGAACGATACTCTTGCAGGCTCTGCGCATCCTCGTAGACGAGGTCGCCTTGCTATGTTGGGTCAGTTCCGCCTGTAAGGAGGCGATTTTGCTTTCGGGGATCAGGGCTGCACCCGGCGCAGCATCCGCCGCCCAGGCGACTGAACACAAGATCAGTATTAATGTCTTTGAGAATCTCATAAACATCACTTCTTTGCCTCGGACAGGATTGCTTTGGCATGGGCGGCGTAGTGGCCTCGCAGATCGTTGGTGTAAGAGATCAGGATTTTCTCAGCGATTCCTTCGTGGTCGCCGCAGCGATACAGCGCTCGGGCCAGGATCAGTTCACGCAGTGAGTTATTGCGCGTTGAATTGTCGTTTCCTCGCATGCGTCCGGTTTCCACCGGCGTGCGTTTCAGTGCATCCTTGATACCTACAAAGGCATGTCCCGACATTCCGGATCCGCTCAGCAGTTCGGCCAGCGGCTTGGCTGCTGCTGGATCGCGGTATTCCTCGAGTGCGTAAGCAACAGCGCGACAGTGCGAGAACACCGGCTTGTCAGCGAGCTCTTTGAGTTTCTCAAGGATCACGGTAATACCGCGTTTGTCGCCGGTACGTCCCAGCGCAATAATGAGGTTCTCCATCGGGGTGGTCCCGCCACCCCAGTATACGAAGGCCCTTCCCTTGTCCCATGGGTTCGCCTTCACCGCAGCTATCAGCGACTGGGCTCCGGTGTTGTCATAAAGCATGCCCAATACGTGTGCATATCGCAGTTTCACATCTTTCGAGGGCGCACGCTCCCAGGCCCGTCTGAGCATGGGAAGGGCTGCTTTCGGATCGGTCAGGACCTTTGTAATGCCCTGATAATCGGCTCCGACGGCATCGACCGCGGTCTGCATTTTGGCGGCCGAAAGAGGGTAGGAGTCCTTGTCGGTTAGCTGTGCTTCTTCGAGACTCCCGATCTCGACCAGGTGCTTTTGCAACGCCTTCACGTCGAGGCGGCGCACGGTCTTGCCTTCCCGCGCAACCATGGCCGCAGCCTTGCCAGCGGCGTAGCCCTGGTTCTGAACGTCAGCCTGCATACGCAGAATCGGCATGGCGTCACAGTGGGCACTGATACCGAGTCCGGTAACCAGAATCCCGTCGTACCCCTTTGGCATGAGCGCGCGGTAAGGAATGTGTCCGACCTCGTCTCCCTTGGAGCGAGGGAGAGGGAACATAAACATCTCGTGAATGGTGAACCCGTGATTGTCGTAATTGCTCTTGGCGACCGTGATCGTGTCTGGAAAGGTGCGTTTATTCCAGATATCCAAGGGGGTCAGAAAAATGTCTCCGATGATAGTCCGTCGAGAGCGGGTGTCGATGAGCTGGCCGATATCGACTGCTTCGGCGTATTTGTTCTTTCCGATCACAAACATGCGCCACATATCCACAACATCGTCATCGTCGGCGAAGGTCCAATCGGTATTGAAGTGATCTCCTCCGGGGGCACTCGGCGGCAGGCCCGTGCCCTGGACCCGAATATGCTCAGCGCCGATTTGCACGGTGGGCGCTCCGGCACAGGCGGGGATAACCGCGTTGCCTGTCGAGTCGATCACAGTGTTCGCCAGAACCACGCCGCGTCCGAATGGAGTGGCGACCACCACGCCCACAAAACGCTTGTCGCGGACCACCGAACCGCAGCCCAACGATTGATACCAGACCTCACCGCCCGCCTTGACGATTTCACGGCGGCACCATTCCATTCTTTTCTCAATGTTCCAGCGGCGCCCCCCCGTGGCTTTGGTAACCTCGTCGGTGAACCCGACTTGATTGCCATGCCAGTAGTTGTTGATCTTGCCCATCGTGCCGATACCGCCAAGCCCGTTCAGATACTCTATGACCAGGGTCTTGGCGCCGCCGCGAACTGCGCCGATCCCAGCCGGCGCTCCGCCCGTACCGCCGCCCACGACAACGGCGTCTACCCTCGCCAGCACTGGGAGTTTGCGCGACGGGCTGGTGATGGTGGGTTGCTTCGTCAGCGGTGCGCGTGAACGCGTCCCCTGAAGCATCTCACCGACAACTATATCGCGCGATGGCTCGGCGCTATCGCAGCGGATCGTGAGTTCAGAGAGTTTGTGCTTCGTAAGTCCGCTCGCTTCCTGAGCAGCGGCGGCGCCTGTGCGACGTCCGAGGGCGATACCGTTCAAGGGGCGCAGAAGCATCGCTGCGGCCTGGCGCGAGAGGTCGGCACAACCGCCCAACACATAGAAGCGATCTATCTCCTTCGGTCGTAAAGCGTCAAGATCGATCTTGTCGGCACCAGGCCACGGTCCGGCCTGATGCTTGCGCGATTGCAACGGGTCCGGAGGCGTCTGGAAGAGTTGTTCCGATGCGCTGGCCTGATTATCGTGCCAGGTCTGATTGCGAGCGAAGCGGTCGGCGTTTGCAAAGGCTGACCACGATCCGTCCGGCATGTCGATCTCGATAGTATATTCGTAAACAGGAATCGGCGGATCATCGTCTTTCTTCGGACGCAAGGTCTTCTGATCAATGCTATGGGGCGTCAACACCGCATCCAGACGCTTTGCCGACCGACCGGGTGTCCCGCCCAAAACTACCCGTTTAAAAATATGTTTGCCCGCGCGATACGGCGCGAACTCAGCCCCGGCCTGGCGTGCAGCCACACCGCGATCCGTGGCGTCGATCACCACCTTGGCAATCACGGCCTGACGACCGGATCGATTGGCCATGACAATACCGGCCGGTCGGCCCTTGCTGTCCTGCAGGATGTCGGTAACATAGCATCCAAACAGAAAAGGGACGTCGGCGTCGAGCAGGGCTCTGTCGAGTTGCAGCTTGGCGTTCATGGGCGTGGTGGCCCCCGTGTCGCCGAAGATCGCCTTACTTAGTTTGTCGCCAGGTTTCTCATCTTTGGTCAACCAAAGCCGCCACGTCGCGCAAAGGTCAGCGCCCAGATAGGGACGCTCGGCGGCGAGGAATACGCTACCGCCGCTTTCTTTCGCTGCCACGGCGGCAGCCACCCCGCGCGTGCCACCTCCGATGACCACGACGTCCACCGTGTGAGCAATGGGAATCTCGCGCGGGTTCTCAATAATCGTCGTCGGGCCGCATGTCGCCGAGGCGATCTCACTTTCAGAGGTAGAACTGGCACTCGTCTCAGACGTTTCCTGCTGGACTTCGCACCCCGAAACGCACGCCAACAGAACGACCAGACACGCGACCCGAAAACCGCGATTTCTCAGTTCTTGCATCATCGTTGTCGTTACCTCTGGTAGATCGGTATGTAGCGATGCGGGGTTGCAAGTATGATGATCGCCATCGGCGTCTCATAAGCAGTGCTGCCTTTATGCCAGGCGCCATTGGTTTGCTGTTTACTAATCAGGGCGTCACGTATCTGGGGATACCACTCGGCGTAATGTTTGTCGCCGGCCTGCACCACCGCCTGTATGGCGTAGTAGTGTGCATAATAGTAGTGCCCTCCGCCATTAAATATCCCCGGGGACAACTTCTTGAGATATCGAAGCGCCGCGGCGACCATTTCCGAGTCCCGCTGCCCGGCAAGCTGCGCGCAGTACAACCCACCGGCGGTGCATGCGGGCGTTACCTTCAATCTTCCATTGGGGCTGTAGGTGAACCCGCCGGACTCGGGGTTGTGGGCAAACTTAAAATACTTGACCACTTTGGCAATCGTCTCGTTAGGCACCATGATGCCCGCCTGGCGTGCTGAAGCCAGCGCGTGGAATACTGTCTGGGTGCACGAGGTGTCCTCACCGCCATCGGCCGCAGGTTGATAACGCCAACCGCCACCGGGATTCTGCGAGCGAAGAATCACATCGACGGCTTTCTCGAGGGCCTTCTTGATCGCATCGTCATCCTTCTTGTCTCGGGTCATGCCCCACATTTCCGAAAGAGCAAGTGTAGCCAACCCGTGTTCGTACATCGTGGTGCCCAGGTAACCGTCGGTCCGCTCCTTGGCATGCTTGAGAAGCCAGTCCTTAGCGCGATCCAGCGGCTTGGCGTAAGGACCAAAACCGGGGAATTGCGCTTTGCACATAAACGCCATCAACGACAACGACGTGATGCCGACCGCCCTGGCGCCTTTTCCGTCACCGTCCCATGAACCGTCCTTTTTCTGGGCTGAAAGCAGATATTTGAGTCCCTTGTCAATGGCTTGGGAGGCCTTTTCGGTAAGCTCCGGCGCATCGTCGCCACCGGTCTTTTTGCGCGCAGCAACAGTCTTCTTGACCACCGTCTTAGCAGCGGACTTAGACTTCTTCGGCGTCTTAGCGGGCTTCTTCGCAGCCGGCTGGGCCATAAGAGGCGTCGCAAAAAGGCACGCGATGGTGAGCAGCACAATGATTCGTTCATAGCGTCTGTGATTATCAGCAATCATTATCTTGCCAACCTTTCATAGTAATCCTTCAGGATTGCCCGGTATTCCAGGGGCAGTTCCCGCGCGAAATTCTCGTTCAAAGCCGCCCTGTCGCGACGCCCCAGCACCTGCCATTCCTGGCGCCCGCCTTTGGGCTTGCGCCCGCTGACCGCACCGGGCGAATAGAGGGTAAGATCATCCATCAAAGATTCGTCGGGTTCCCGCGCAGCGGGATCTCCAGGCTGGGGAGGAGGCACCACCAATAACTCATTAATATATTCGATTAAGAAATACCGCAGCAACTCCCCTGCCCTATGCTGGCCGGTGATCGCCTCATCGGCCAAGCCACCCTTGAGCTTGGAAGCGGCCTGCGACATCAACTTGTTGGCGCCAATCATTTGCTCACGCGTGTTTGCAAAGAAGTCCTGAAGGCGCTTCTGTTGGCCAGCGGGCGCTTCGGTCGAGGACACCGCACTCGACATATACATCTTTGCATGCGAGTCGACTCTCTTGAGCAATGCTCCACATCGCGTCGCCAGTTCGGTTTGCCTGGCTGCAAATCCCGCCACCTGCTCCGGCGACGCCGATTGTGTCTTTCGGTACAATGTCTTCTGACCAGACGCCAGCGTCAGTACGTCCAGGACAATCACGGCTTCTGGTGTGGGCACTGGTCCGGGCGGAGGCTTGAGCACATGGGAAAACAGTTCCACCAGGTTGACCAGTTCTTCCATGTCGGCGCCAAGTTTGTCGGCGGCGAGTTTCATCTGCTCTGAGCCTGCGGCTTTGTCACCGGACTTCAGCAGACTTATCGCAGCGGACATATGTTCTGTCGGAGCTCCGTAACTTTTCCGACCCATTACCTTGTGAAGCCCGCTGGCGTATGCCTTTGCTCTTGATTCCAGCTTGCTCTGTTGGGTAATCAGCTTGGCAAGCGAGGCCTCGTCGGCGGCCAGTAGCTCTTTGTGAAGTAGACCTTGTTCTGCATGAATGACCAACCCCTCGGATACGATTCCCCGGAAGAACTCCGTCACTTCGAACATGTAGCTGTATTGCGGGGTTACTGCCTGAAGCTTAACGAGCAGTTCCTGCAACGATTCAGCCACAACGGATTGTGCATCTGCGGCCTCTTCGAGATCATTATCCAGGATCGCAATCGACGCTTCACTCATATCGTCCTTGGCGAAGAGCATCACGGTTCCGACTTCGATCCGGTGAGACAATACGTCCAGGGAATTCAGCACAGCGTTTACAGCGTGAACCAGATTCTTCTGCACGATCGCATATTGCGGTAGATCGGTGGGTTTGGCTTTTTGTGTCGCGACAATCAGGTCGCGCTGTTCGGCTTGGATATCAGACACGTATGGTCCAGGCCTCAGAGCGATCCGCGTATCGGTGAGTACAGTCGCAAAGGAAGTAAGATTCGTTGTCTGTTTATCGAGCAGAGCGACGGCCTGGCCCATCACGTCAATCGTCGCCTCCTGATGCGAGATTGCCTTGGCGGGTTGGTTTTCCTTTAGAGCAGAAACGGCGCTGGTCATCAAGTGAGCTATCTTATCGAGGCTGTTCAGAATCGCCGATGCGTCTTGATCCGATGTTGCCCGGGACTTGTTCTGCTCAATGATTCGGCTTTTGAATCTCTCGACGTCGTCGAGCAGCCTCTGTTCGAGCAGCGCCAAGTGTGCCGAATTTGCTTTATCGTCGGCGGCGTCTTCGGTCTTTTCGAGTAAGCTGAGCTGGCGTTCTTCAAACAGGACTATTCCCGTCGAATAATTTCCGACCGCGCCAATAAGGGCGCCCACTCGCTGGATCTCGGTCATGACATCGATCCGCTGACCAACGATCTGAACCAGAGCGTCGAATGACGCCTCGGCCTGCTGCTGCTGGATCAGGGCCTGGTCGCGATCACCGGTATCTATAAGGGCAGCGGACTTCTTCATGGCTCCTTCAGCGCTGGCCAGCAATTTCTCAACTGGCGGATGCGATGGAAGATCGATATCGAACAGACGCGGCCTTGGTGCGGGAATCTCTGGCATCAACAACAATTGAAGTTTCATTTGAATCGCGGCCTGGGCGCGGGCGAACTCGGTTTGGCGCTGCTTGAATTGCTCGGATGTCAGGGCGGCGATCTGCTCGCGAAGTTTCTTCTGATCGCTTACCTGCGAGGCGAACAGGTCGCCAGCCTTGACCAGCGCTTCATGTTCTGATCCGATTCGCAGGCGGAACTCGGCATGGAGCAAGGAACTGATCACCTCGGCCTGAAGGCGAGAGGCCTTACCGGAGTCGCCAGAGGCGGATTTGCGAATCAACGCGACGGCGTCGAGCATCTTCGTATCGACTCCGACGCTGCGCAATTTCTTGGTCAGTCGGGACAAGTTGAACGCCACAAGTGCGTCCTCAATCGTAGTTTCCTTGTCCTGGGGCATCGCGCCAAGCAACCGGGTGAGCCATTGGGCCAGTTGGTTCTGTCCATTCGACAGACGCTCGGTCTTATCGTTCGGCGTCTCTGGCGACAACATGGTTCCAAGCCGCAAGAGAGCCTGGGTCTCTGCGATCGCATGTAATTCGCGAGCCATAACTTCGGTGGCCTCCCGGAAACCAATCTGCAGCACCAGGCATCCGAGTTCGCGTGCGGCGTTATCGACCATACGCACCGCAGCCGCCGGATCGGGACCGCCGGACGACGCGTTATTGGAGGACCCCGCAAGAGCCCTGAGCGCCGAAGCGGCACTGCTAATATGTTTTTCCGCGACGGTCTGCAACTCTGAGTGCAACCGAGCGAGCGTCTGGGTCTCCGATTTGTCTGTAATATTGTTCGCGGCCAGATCTTCCATCAAGTCGTGCATCCGACCGACCAATACACCCAGGCGTTCCCGCATCAAATCTTGTCGAACCGCTTCAAGTTGGCACGTCTGGATGAACACGTCATCGGACGGATCAAGCTTCCTGATGGTAGCATGCACCCCACGCTCCTCACGATAGATCGCGCGGAGCCGCGAAAGCAAACGACGCTTCTGCTTGGCGATGTGCTTAAGGTAGTCCTCTCTCGACAGGAACGTCATGCGTCGCGCCGCCGAGCGTACGCGATGCGGACCGCTTTTTCCCGGATAGCTGTCAGTCAGCTCAACTACAAACGAAACCGAGTCGCCGATCGCCAGGTGGCCCAGCACCTTTCGGTAATCCCAGTCGATCGCCTGCTCGCTGCCATCGCCGGGAGCGGGTACTGAAAAGCTAACTTTCTCTTCGGCGTTCTTATTGACGCGATAGGCGACAACCGACTCGGCGATTCCGTGGTCGTCTCTACCGCGGAAGGCCAACTCAAGCTTGCGTCCCAGTGTCGCATAAAGATTGCTCTTGGGCGATGTAAGCTCAACATGGGGCCGCTGGTCAGGCATGACCTGCAGATGGTGACTGGGACCGGTGAAGGCAAAATCGTGCTCTCGTTCCACCCACGAAAAGTTGTACCCCCGCGATTCGGCTGCGACCCGCCGCATCGTCACAGTCAGTCCGTCAGGGCTGATGTCCAGCGGTATCGGTTTAGCTCCGGCGGGATTGAAATACGCCTTACTGACCCCGCGGTCAAGAGTCAGGTGCCAACTGATGTTGGTGTCTTCGGGAACTGTGAGCGTCAGTGCTTCAACCGTTTCGTCGGGGCGATTGGTATAGTCCGGGAAGTCGAGGCTCACCTCAGCTTTCGCGATGCGTGGAGAAGGTATCACCTGCACCGTCCGCCAGGGGCTCTTGGCGTCGCCGGCAAGGATGCGATACTCAAATCCGCGGAAAACCGATTCGATAGTGTACTCACAAGCGTCATTGGTTATCGGTAGTTCGTGCAGCCGCGACTTGCCCGTACCGGTCCGAAGGGCGAGCCTGGCATGGGTGGGGATGACTCCCGACACATTTGCCCGAAGCTGAACGCTACCGCCCTCCTGCACAATCATATTGTCCGAAGCCAGCTCGAGTTGGGTGCGCGTGGGATAAGGAAGCGTCGTCCAGGGAGCGAAGATGCGAGTGGCGCCGACGGCAAGGAGCGGACCGTTCACAACGGCAAATACGCCGATGATCAGCGACAAGAGGCCCGCGATAATCACCGGGCGACGGAGCGCCTGGTAATCAACGGCGTCGACCGGTTGCAGCGGCGTGACGGCTTGCTCGGCACGGCTGCAGGCCATGTCGCGCAATGATTCGGATGTTCCGTGAGACAGCTCGCTTGTTCGGAGCTGAACAGCGCTAACCAGCAGACTCTCAAATCCGCCAATATTATCTTCAATCCGCAGCGCGGTGTGCGCGGGATTAAAAGCGCGGACATCCAGCCATCCGCAACGCCAAGCCTTAAGCGCCGAAACCGACAGCAACCCCGCCAGGCCCGCGGCACGCAGAACCATCGGAAGATCCATCAGCCAGTCAATCGCCATTACGGCGAGAAACAGCGGTATTATCCACCGACACAGCGCCAGCGCGCCAGAAGCAAGGTACAGCTTCTGGGCCCGGAGCCATACGGCTTTTACGTACGAAAATAAGTTTTCTTGTTGGCGATTCTCACTCACGGTAGGTCGTGCCTCCTTCGCACAATCCATTCGACACCCACTAAGATAACAAGCAGAAAAGCGACCAACCAGTTGTCCCACAAGGGGCGTTCCTCGCGGACGGTAGTCGTGTGCGGCTGGCGGTCCAGCAGAGACGACAACTCGCCAAGCTGCGGGATGCTGAGGCACCGCCCGCCCGAAAGCGCCGCAATTCGCTGCATGCGTTCGATCTGCATATCAGTGTTGGCCATTTCAGGTTTAACCGCGGCGACCTGGAACTCAGTTGTATTGGAAATCGAACGGTCAGCGGAAGTTGCCTCCATCCGGTATCGGCCCGGGCGAGGCGGCGAGAAGTAACCTTCGTAAAGTCCGGGGTTTTCCCTGTCCGGCCGGAGGGTGACCCGTTGGGGTTTTCCGCCAGGGACGTCTGTCGCTGTCACGGTGATATCAAAACCGGCCTGGGTGACCGGTTCAAAGTCATCATCAAGCACATGAGCGTAGAGCATTACCTGCCCGCCGACCGGATATGAAGCACGATCGGTTTCCAGGCGGATTCTCTTATGCTCACCCATAAGGCGCGACAACGTCATGAACTGAATGCACTGCGACCAGACTCGCCAGTGATATTTGTCGCCCGTTTTGAAGCGAAGCAACCATAATCGGTCTGTTCCCATCATCATGCATTTTCCGGTCCCGTATCGCTGCCATGCCACAAGCGGGTAACGAGCCACACGAGCCTGAGAGTCAGACAAAGTGGCGAGCACAGTGGCGCCGGACTTGGGGGCAAGAAGCGGCGGGATCCGATCGAGAGGAGCCACACGGCTCCATACGCGATCGTTTTTTTCGGTATCGGTCTCCAGCGTCATCACCAGGCTGCTTCTGCCCTCGGCGGTCAGCACGGGATACACAGTCTCATCCACATCCTCCCATTCAGCGTCGGGGTCGAACCGGACAGGAAGCATACGCTCAATCGGTGTGCCGGCATAACTGCTCGGCGAGTACCGCGAACCGCACAACATCAACAACGAACCGCCGCGGTCCTTGATAAGTTCCTCTAATCGAAGGAAAGCATCGGCAGTGAAGAACTCGGCATCGACATCGCCGAGGATAACCAGGTCATACTTGAACGCCTCTTCACGCGTCTCGGGGAAGCGGACGATATATTCAGATGAATTCCTCGCCATCTCGGGCTTGGCGTGAGTGGCGAGGAAGGTTGCGTTAATGCGAGGGTCACGCTTCAGCATTGCCCGAAGGTAACGGTACTCCCAGCGCGGGCTGCCTTCAATGCAGAGCACGTTGATTTTCTCGTTGGCGACCCGAACGCTGCGCTTGACCAGATTGTTCTCCGCGGTCGCCTCGTCGCCAAATGGCGATATGGCTATCTCGACTTTCGCGGCGCCCTTTTGGCCCACATCGACATTGAAAAAGATGTCCTCAAACTGCAAACCGCCGTCAAGGGAGATACTTCGACGGGCGACCTCTCTGTCATTGAGGAGCACCGTTAAATCGGCCGTCCGCTTCTCATAACCCTTGGAGCGAATCTGCACGCGGACAGGAACCTTGTCGCCGGAAAATGCGACTTCCTGCATGATGATATTGCGGATTGAAACGTCGTCGGGATCGGATATGCCTATCGGTACGGAATAGACAGGGATACCGCGTGTGCCCAGGTCATAGATCGCCGATTCGCCACCCCGCGAGGAGGTGTCAAGCCCATCAGACAGCAGCACAATCCCCGCCAGCGGGGCGCCGCGGTTAGCGCTGGCCACCGCGTCAAGCGACTCGGATATGAATGTTCCGGTTTCGACGGCCTTCAGGGAAGCCAGGGCATCGACGGTCAGGCTCGCGCCGTCACCGAGCATGTGAAGCTTCTTACCGAACGCATAGTAACTGATGTCAAAATCGTCGCTGAGCGACTCGAACATATCCCGCTGCGACTTGGACATCAAACCCCTGGCCAGGTCGAGTCGCGACGCGGAGGCAATGGCCTGACGCTGTTTCGCATTGATCGCCGTAAAAGCTCTGTTTACATCCTCAGCCACCGAAGACGGAAGGATGTCAAGCGCCGCGGCGGCCTCGACAATATCCGCGGGCTTTATACGCGGATCCTTCACGGACATGCTTTCCGATACGTCTATCATCACCGATAAGCGAGGCTTGCTCGTGACGGTCCGCCTGACGAGGGCTGTAGGCTCAAGCAAGGCCGCGATCACCAGGCACAGAACGACCAACCTGAAAACGGCAAGCATAATGCGAACCCGCATCGTCAGCCCCGCGCGACGGCGGTAGAGGTATACCGTCAGAGCCGCAACGGCCACAAACGCCGCCACCACAGCAACCGTCGGTATCGGACGGGCCCACATGAGCCGCTCGGCCTGAAATATATTCAAAAACCAGCTTATCATCTAAACACTCTCCGTATGCGCCGAAGCCGACGCAGGTTTGTTTGCAGAAGACGGGCTTTTGTGCATGCGATCGGCAAGCAGGCTCTCGGCGACAAGGAACAGCAGGCCTGCAAGCATGAGGACCGGCCAGAACGACCGTCCCGTGCGAGTCTGTTCGATAGCGCTGATCAGATCCATGTCGGAATTCGCCACCATAATGTCGGTTCCCTCAAAGCTGCTGAGAGTCTCGGACGCGGACAGGCATTTTACATTCGACTCCCTGGTGTCGACATTTACCGCAACCGGCGCACCAGGAGCCTGCACGCTGACGCGAGCGATATAGAAACCAGCCTCGCCGGCGTGCTCAAGCAGGGCCATATGCTGGTTGCGATATTCGCTGACGGGAACAGTGATTGTCTGGCCCGACGGGGTGTCGAACACCGCGTCGCTGGCGTCGGGCTGATCCACATAAGACAACGAGACCGAATCGCCAATCGTCCGCGATTTCTCGAACTCACGTGCGGTCAGATATGTCACCATCTGTTGGAGAATCGTAGGGAAAACCGGCGTCACGGCCATGCTGTTCCATGCAGTACCCGCCGAGGTGGTGAACATAAAGACGTGTCCGCGACCGATGGCGTGTTCAAGAAGCACGGGCCTGCCGCTACCGGCAAGCGACAACACCGTGGCGCTGGTTGCAGAAGGCTTTACCTGCAATAGTTTTCGGAAACGTGCTTCACTAAGCAGATCCTCCGGCATGGCCAGCAGAGACCGGCATACAGGGTGCTC
>JABGPF010000442.1:1966-3290 GCA_018645065.1 Phycisphaerales bacterium | reverse complement strand
CCCCAAGCAAAACATGAAGACGCCAAAGGAACGCATCTATTCGGTCTATTGCGTCTGGTGCAAAGACATCGGCGAGGACGTGCTGACGCGCAAGGCGTTCAACAGCCGCGTTCGAGGACACGGCTACAGCGACAAGGCCGCCTGGTTGCACGGAAGGACACAGAAGTGCTGGCTGCACCTGACACTTAAGGGCAAAAGCGATGAATAGCGACCTTACCGAAAACCTTACCGCTTACCGCGCATTACCGCGTTTCCCGGTTTGCACCCCACCTGCGCGTATATGTACGCGCGGGCGTGCGCATGCGCACATGGGAGGTAATACCCCAAACCCCGGTAATTTACCGGTAAGGCCGAAAACCGGTAATACGCACCCTCCGAGTCCGAACGTCACGATCCTGAAGAACTGCCGCTGCCAGGACTGCCGGCGGTGGGATGACGCCGCAGGCCAGTGCGAGGTACGCGGCATGATGCGCTACATTCCGAAGGCGGACTACCACCTGGCGATGCAGCCGTTCTGGAGTGATCTCGGAATGATCCGGCCGGAGCAGTGGCACTACTGCTCGGACTACTACGGACCGCAGATCAGTAAGGACGTTTGGGTCTGGCCGAGGCGATCGGACACCCACAAAGACAGCGGCATAGGTACTACCTATTGATACAAAAGAGGTTATGGCACGGGGAATAGTCGCGCTACATAAAACATTCGGTCGGAAGTGAAAAACAGAATCAGGAGACGAGAAAATGAAGGTCGCAAAACGCAAGATCAAGGACGTTATCCCTTACGAGAACAACCCCAGGCTCAACGATGACGCCGTTGACGCCGTAGCCAAATCGCTGCAGGAATTCGGTTGGCGCCAGCCCATTGTTGTCGACAGCGACGGCGTGATCATCGTCGGCCACACCCGCTGGAAAGCTGCTCTGAAACTGGGCTTGAAGGAGGCGCCCGTCCACGTCGCCACGGATCTTACCGAGGCCCAGGTAAAAGCGTATCGCCTGGCCGACAACCAGACCGCCTCGATCGCCGAGTGGGATTACGACTTGCTGCCCATTGAGATTGGCCAACTGCAAAACATGGGCTTCGACATTCCCATCATCGGATTCTCCGAAGATGCGCTGGCCGAGATCATGGACCCGGGAGTTGCAGACGGACTGACTGATCCCGACGCCGTACCCGAGCCGCCGGACGAGGCGATCACCAAGACCGGTGATATCTGGATTCTTGGCGACCACCGGTTGATGTGCGGCGATTCAGGCAGTGAGGCTGATTTGGACCGCCTGTTGGACGGTGCCGGCATTCAACTGGTGAACACCGACCCGCCTTACA
>JABGPF010000442.1:0-1956 GCA_018645065.1 Phycisphaerales bacterium | reverse complement strand
ACAACGCCATCGCCGCCGGGCTGTCGAGCTTCAGTAACACCCATCACCAGAACTTCGACGTCGAACGTCACCCGGAGAAGGCGTCCGGTACGACCAGGAAACTCCGACCGAAGGATCGCCCGCTGGAAAACGACTTCGTTACCGACGAGGAGTTCGACGCCTTGCTCCATGCCTGGTTCGGCAACATCGCCCGCGTGCTGGAACCCGGTCGCGCCGCCTACATCTGGGGTGGGTACGCCAACTGCGCCAACTACCCGTCGGCGTTGAAGGAGGCCGGCCTGTACTTCTCCCAAGCGATCATATGGGACAAGGAGCACCCGGTCCTGACGAGGAAGGATTTCATGGGAGCCCACGAATGGTGCTTCTACACGTGGCGTGAGGGTGCGGCGCACAAGTTCTTCGGCCCGACGAACGCGACGGACCTCTGGCACATCAAGAAGATCAGCCCGCAGAAGATGGTGCATTTGACTGAGAAGCCTGTCGAACTGGCGGTACGGGCCATTCAGTACTCATCGCAAATGGGCGACAACGTTCTCGACCTTTTCGGGGGCAGCGGATCGACGCTCATCGCCTGCGAGCAGACCGGCCGCAAGGCGTTCCTGATGGAACTGGATACGCTCTACTGCGATGTGATCGTGTCCCGGTGGGAGCAGTTCACTGGGGAGAAAGGAATCAGAAAGGATGCACAGTAATCGTAACAGTATCGCCTTTTTCGATAGGTATAGGCTGTCCTCGCTTAGGCCCAACCCCTTTCTTGCATTGCACCTGCAAGTGGTAGAGGCTGGTGTCCGTAGCATTCGAGGATTCGAGCTCATCCCTGAGGGTACAAAGAAAGTTGGCCAGATCCTTCTTGTTGAATTCGAACTCCGATTGCTGGATATCCTCGGTGGTCGTGCTTGTTGCTTTCAAACTTGCCATAGTGATGTCTCCTCTTTATTGAGAGCAGAATCATACACCTTCTCAGTCGAGGAATCAAATAATGCCAGCACTGAGACCGCCCCGGTCGAATTGACCGGGGCGATTGGGGGGGCGGCGTGATGGCGGCGTTACTTCGCCAGTGTGAACTTGCCGCGTTCGACCTTGACGAATCGGGACGCGCTGCCCTTGGCGGCTATCTCGCGCGTCATCGCCGCGTAGATTGTCGCCGCGGGCGTCTTGCCGTTGCTGGACCAGTAGCCTTTGGCCAGCATGCGTTCGACCATCTCGCCGCAGGTAAGCGGGCCTTTGACCTCACCGAGCACCTTGGCGGCGGCGTCCAGACCGCTCGGATTCTTGGCCTTGTCGCCGCGACGTTTGGCCGTGTTGGCCTTCTGCGCCTTGGCGGCGCCCTTGGTCGCCTTCTTCGCCGTCTTGGCCCGTGTAGGCGACGTGGCGGTCCGTTTGGCAGCGGGTTTCTTCTCGCCGGGGCCCTTGGCACTCTTGATCTTGTTCTTCTTCATAGCTGTTGCTCCTTACATACGGAGTTCTTCAAAGTTCCTCTCGGTCTCGGCGGCACTTGCGCCGGAGAAGAACGTCATGGCTGGCTTCCTTCAGTCCGCGAGGTACTCGATGATTCGCAGGTACTCGTTGATCTCGCTGTTGCTGCCTTCGTAGCCGTCCAACGCATGCTGGAGGATCTGGGCCATCGACCACTGGTCATCGCGGTCGTCGGCCTGAACCTCGTGGCTTCGCTCGTTACCGGGCGTCAGCAGTTCCACGGTGATCTGGTCGTCGCCCTGCAAGCGGCTGATCCTGGCGAAAGCCCCCGGCAGCCCCGGGCTGCCGTCGCGGAGTGTCGTCTTGCTCGTTCCGGTCAGTTCGATGCTCGTGATTCTCATTGCTGGTCTCCTCTATTCGGCGTGTATGGAAAGGATCGTGCTGGGCGTGTACCCGCAACTGCGGGCCTCGGCGTTGATGGCCTTGCGGATCGCGCTGCCGGGCTTGGCGGCGTAGTACAGCTTGGCCAGACGCTTCCAG
>JABGPF010000061.1 GCA_018645065.1 Phycisphaerales bacterium | reverse complement strand
TCGCAATCCGTTCGCATCCCGCTGAGCGGTGTGAAGTCCTTCATTATCAGGGTGGGCTACGGTAAAGACAAACTGGATGTCGGTGATCATGTTGACATCGCAGGGGCCAGGCTGATCAAATAATCGGCAGGTGTCTCCCACGCAGAGTTCTGGTATACTCACGCTTGTTATATTTCGTCGTTTTGTGCGTTTATAACGTGTGAGTTGATTTACTGGACAAGAACGCTGTTGGAGACATTATATGTTGCAACGAATACTTCCCGGTCTTTTTCTATGCATGTTGTTGGCAGGGGTTTTAGCGGCCTTGCCGGTGGACGCACAAGGGGCGGTTTCGGTCGGTTTTCTGACTGACGATAAGCCTGGCGCCAAGCTCGGGCCAGAGTCCGGCGCGTCGCGCGATCTGGCGGTGGGCAAGTGTTCAGCGAAGGTTATCCGCGTTGCCGGCGACGGTAAGTTCGTCGATAGTTCAGGCAAGCCTGTGGCGCTTGCGAGCTTCGATGTCCTGTGGTGTCACCAGGGCGATTCTGCTTCTCAGGCCACTCCGATTTACGGGAAGAAAACGATAACCGCACTCCGCGCCTACGTTAACGGGGGCAAGGGTTTGTACCTTTCGGGCGCCGCTTTGGCGATGGTGAAACCCCTCGGCGTGGAGACTGTCAGTCCGCGAGTCGGCAAGTCCGGTAAAGACAGCGGCTCTGCCGGCCTGGCGCCGCTGCAAACGAAGCATCCGATTTTCGCCGGCCTGAAGTCCAGCGGGCGGACTATTATGCTGACCAATTCGGGACATCCTGCGTATTCTGATTTCCACGGAACTGGCGGGCCGATCAAGGGCATGGTGCTGGCTCGCAGCAGCGGTGGGAACGAGAATCCTCTGGCGGAGTATAAACTCGGCTCGGGTCGAATCATCGCGATGGGCTGGCGCTTACCGCATTACAGCAATGCAAACAATCCGCATCGGGGGAATCTCGAAAAGCTGACGATCAATATATTGGGCTATCTCGCCAACGCCAAGAAATATCAGAAGTTTTCAGTATCGTCGGTGAGAAAAGCGGCGGCCAAGCCTGCCAAGCCGGTCGGGCCGCCGAAAGTTGACGTCGCAATCAAACCGCTGCGCCTGGCGATTCTTGATCTTATCGCCGATAACGGGGCAAAATATCCCAAGGGCGCCGAGTTTATCAAGCGTTTGGACGCTATCGAAAAGCAGTTCACAGTCGGAAAAACAACGCCCGAATTGACCAAGCAGTTTACCGCTCTACGCAGCGAGGCGTTGCTGGCCAACCCGCTGTTGAACTTTGATAAGTTGCTCATGGTGCGTCGCAGTAAAAAGAATCTAGGTCTGGTGGCCAACTGGCAGAGTAATTCGTCGATGCGGGGCACGGGCCACGATAACAAGATCGTTGTGCTGTCTCCGGTCACGCCTGACGGTGAGATTAAGGTATTGTTCGAGCCCGAGGGCGGTAAGTTTGTCGGTGACGTTGACCTTGAGTTTGACGCCAAGAAGATGCTGTTCTCGTTGGGGTCCGGTTCTAACGGGCGATGGCAGGTCTGCGAGATCGATGCAGACGGAAAGAACTTGCGTGAACTCCCGCTGATCAAGGAAAAAGACGTCAACAACTACGACGCGTGCTATCTGCCCGATGGGAATGTCATATTCAATTCGACTGCTCCGTTTATCGGCGTTCCGTGCGTTAAGGGCTCGTCGCACGTGACGAATCTTTATCACCTGACGACGAGTTCGGGCAAGATCCGCCGGTTAACGTTCGACCAGGATCACAACTGGTGCCCGACGGTGCTGAACAACGGGCGAGTGCTCTACCTGCGATGGGAGTACTGCGATATTCCGCACTACGTTTCGCGAATACTGTTCCACATGAATCCTGACGGTACGGACCAGAAGGAATATTACGGCAGCAATTCGTACTGGCCAAATTCTATGTTCTTCGCCCGTCCGACCCCGGGCAATTCGACGAAGTTCGTCGGCGTTATCAGCGGCCATCACGATACCAGACGCATGGGCGAGTTGATCCTGTTCGATACCGCAAAGGGGCGTCACGAGGCCAGCGGTGTTATCCAGCGAATCCCCGAGCGTGGCAAGAAGGTTGAGCCGGTTATTCTCGACGGGCTGGTCAGGGGCAGTTGGCCGAAGTTCCTGCACCCGTATCCGCTGAGCGATAAGTATTTCCTAGTTTCGGCCCAGCCGACCAATAAGTCGAATTGGGGCGTCTATCTTGTCGACGTTTTCGATAACATGTTCCTGCTGAAGGAACTGCCTGACCACGTTCTGTTTGAGCCGATCCCGTTCCGCAAGACGCCTCGCCCGCCGCTGCTTCCGTCACGAGTAGACACTGCCCGCAAAGACGGCGTGATGTACATGACCGATGTTTACGGCGGACGCGGACTCGGCGGTGTGCCCAAAGGCGCAGTCAAGAAGCTTCGCGTGTTCAGCTATCAGTTCGCATATCACGGTATGGGCGGACAGATTAACCGCGTGGGCCTCGACGGGCCTTGGGACGTGAAACGCATACTCGGAACGGTTCCCGTAGAGGCCGACGGTTCGGCGTTGTTCCGCGTACCGGCCAACACGCCGATTTCGATCCAACCCCTGGACGCAGATGGCAGGGCGATCGCTCTTATGCGATCATGGGCCACTGTAATGCCCGGTGAAACCCAGGCGTGCATCGGATGTCACGAGTCACAGAGCGATGCCCCCGGCACGGCGCCGACGGCGGCGTCAAGACGCAAGGCGTCGGAAATTACGCCGTGGTATGGTCCGTCGCGCGGGTTTAGTTTCACGCGTGAAGTGCAGCCGGTGCTCGATAAATATTGCGTGAGCTGCCACGATGGAAAGCCACGTGACGATAAGAAAACCCTGCCCGATTTCGTCGCTCGCGCGGCGGTGAACCCAAAAGCAGCAAGCGGTTCGTACAACAATGGCACGAAGTTCACGCCGTCTTACATGGCGTTGCGATCTTACGTGCGTGCGGCGACTATCGAGAGCGATATGCACATGCTGCCGCCGTATGAGTTCCATGCGGGCACTACGGCGTTGGTGCAGATGCTCGACAAGGGGCACCACAATGTGAAGCTCAACGCCGAGGCGTGGGACCGCCTGGTGACGTGGATTGACTTGAACGCCCCTGCCCACGGAAGTTGGCTGGAAGTGGTCGGCGAAAAACCGGTAACCAACCAGCGTCAGCGGCGCCTGGCGATGCTGAAACTTTACGCCAGCATTGATGACGATCTCGAATCCATCGGCCCGGAGCCGAAAAAAGTAACGCCCGTTATTCCGAAGAAACTCACCGAACCGATCCAGCCAAAAGTTACGGTCAAGGGTTGGCCTTTCTCGGCGGCCCAGGCGGTGAAGTTGCAAAACGCCGGAGCGAAGGGCAAAATGAGTCTCGACCTGGGCGATGGCGCCAAGCTCAATATGGTGTGGATCCCGGCAGGTGAGTTTGCGATGGGCAGCCTGAGTGGCCATCGCGACGAAAGGCCGATGAGTAAAGTCGCGATCGGCAAGGGGTTCTGGATCGGTTCGCTGGAAGTAACCAACGCCCAGTATGCCTTGTTTGATCCGAAGCACGATTCACGCCTGGAACACGGCGACTTCCTGCAGTTCAGCACCCGCGAGCGGGGGTATCCGGTCAACGGGCCCACCCAGCCGGTTTGCCGCGTATCGTGGGACAGTGCAATGAAATATTGTGCATGGCTGGCCAAGAAAACCGGCAAGAACGTGACCCTGCCGACCGAAGCGCAATGGGAATACGCCTGCCGAGCCGGGACCGAGACACCGATGTCTTACGGCGCCGCCGATAGCGACTTTGCGAACCTGGCGAACCTGGCTGACATGAGTTTGCGGAAGATGGACAAGCTCGGATGGGGCCTGCCTGTTGGTGCGGTGCCTCCGTGGAAGCCGGCGATTGAAAAGGTTAACGATGCACACCGCGTCTCGGCGCCTGTGGGCAGTTTCAAGCCCAACGCCTGGGGCCTGTTCGATATGCACGGGAATGTTGGCGAGTGGACTCGCTCGGCGCCGACGGCGTATCCGTATAAGGATGCCGACGGCCGCAACGCACTTACCGGCGCCGCCAAGCGAACGGTTCGCGGCGGATCGTGGTACGATCGGCCTAAATGTGCGACGTCTTCATTCCGCCTGCAATATTACGCTCACCAGAAAGTTTACAACGTAGGGTTCCGCATTGTGATAGAACCGAAATAAACCATCGGAGAAGTGTAATGCCGAAACGAACGTTTTTCGCCGGAGTGTTGTTTGTATGTATATTTACCGCCTGCCCGCTGCACGCCAAGCCCAAGGCCAAGCGTGTGGCCCAACGGCCTGGAGCGAAGATCGCGATCGCACCGCTGCGGTTGGCGATTACCGATCTGATGGCGACTAATCGCCAGAAGTATCCCAAGGGCGCCGCGTATCTGGCGCGTCTGGCGGCGATTGAAAAACAGTTCGCCGCAACGAAGGAAACGCCCGAGTTACTCAAGCAGTTTGAGGCGTTGTGTCAGGAAGCTCTGCTGGCCAACCCGCTGCTTAACTTTGACAAGTTGCTGCTGGTGCGTCGCGGTAGTAAGAACATCGGGCTGGTGAATAACTGGCTGGGTAATTCGTCGATTCGCGGTACGGGGTTCGAAAACGAGATCGCCGTCCTGTCGCCTGTGTCGCCGAAGGGCAAAATCACGACGCTGTACAAGCCCGAAGGCGGGCGGTTTGTCGGCGACGTTGACCTGCACTTTGATGGCGAGAAAATGCTGTTTTCCAACGGTGTCGGATCGAACGGGCGATGGCAGGTGTGCGAGATCGACGCGAACGGAAAGAACCTGCGCGAGCTCCCGCTGATCATGCAAAAAGACGTCATGAACTATGACGCCTGCTACCTTCCCGATGGGAACGTGATGTTCAATTCGACCGCTCCGTTCATAGGTGTTCCGTGCGTTGGCGGGTCATCGAAAGTGAGCAATCTGTACCTGCTTGAGAGCAAGTCGGGCAAGATCCGCCGCATCGGTTTCGACCAGGAGCATACATGGTGCCCGACGGTTCTGAACAACGGGCGAGTGCTCTACCTGCGGTGGGAATACTCCGATCTGCCGCACTTCGTTTCGCGAATCTTGTTCCACATGAACCCCGACGGCACGGACCAGAAGGAGTATTACGGGGGCAGCTCGTACTGGCCTAACTCTACGTTTTTCGCGCGGCCGATCCCCGGCGATTCAACGAAGTTCGTTGGTATTATCGGTGGGCATCATGACTCGCCGAAAATGGGCGAAATGATCCTGTTCGATACGGGCAAAGGCCGCTTCGAGGCCGATGGCGTCGTTCAGCGAATCCCCGGCTACGGTAAGAAAGTCGAGCCGGTTATCCTCGACGGACTGGTAAAGGGAAGTTGGCCTAAGTTCCTGCATCCGTACCCGCTGAGCGATAAATATTTTATAGTTTCGGCCAAGCTGACCGCCAGGTCGCAGTGGGGGATTTATCTCGTCGATGTGTTCGATAACATGCTGCTACTGAAGGAAGAGACCGGGAAAGTTCTGTTCGAGCCTCTTCCGTTCCGAAAGACGCCCACTCCGCCGGTGATTCCGTCGCGAGTTGACCCGAGCCGGAAAGACGCCGTGATGTACATGGCCGACGTTTACAGCGGACGCGGACTTAAAGGCGTGCCAAAAGGTTCGGTAAAGAAGCTGCGGATATTCACCTACCAGTATTCCTATCACGGCATGGGCGGACAGAACAACCGCGTAGGCCTCGACGGACCGTGGGACATTAAACGCGTTCTCGGTACGGTTCCGGTGGCGTCTGATGGTTCGGCGATGTTCCGCATCCCGGCCAACACGCCGATCTCGATGCAACCGCTGGACGCAGACGGCAGGGCGATCGCGGTCATGCGATCCTGGGCCACCGCCATGCCCGGCGAGACCCAATCGTGCATCGGATGCCACGAACGCCAGAACGACGCACCGCCTACCAAACGCACCATCGCCGCGAGGCAACAACCATCGAAGATCACACCCTGGTACGGACCGACACGCGGATTCAGCTTCAAACGCGAAGTCCAGCCCGTGCTTGATAAGTATTGCGTCGGATGCCATGACGGAAAGCCTCGCAAAGACGGGAAAAAACGCCCCGACTTCATCGCACGACCGGCAGTTCGACAGGGCGGAACGCAATTCACACCGTCTTACATGGCCCTGCGTTCGTACGTTCGCACTGTGACTATGGAGGGCGATATGCACATGCTTGAGCCCTACGAAGTTCACGCAAGCACCACCGCTCTTGTGCAACTGCTCGAGAAGGGGCACCACAACGTGAAGCTCCCGGCAGAGGCGTGGGATCGCATTGTCACGTGGATCGATCTGAATACGCCTGCCCACGGGACCTGGAAAGAGATCGTCGGCGAGAGAAAGGTTAACAACCAGCGAGACCGCCGACGCGCGATGCTGAAACTCTACGCGAGCATCGACGAAGATCCCGAAGAAATCGCCGCGCTGGCCAAGAAGATCACGCCGATTATCCCGGCGGAAACTCCCGCCCCGGCGCCGCGGAATATTACCGCCAGGGGATGGCCTTTCTCACCTGCCCAGGCCGCCGCTATGCAAGCCGCTGTGAAAACCAATAAGATGAGCCTCGATTTGGGCCAAGGGGTTACACTTGAGATGGTGTGGATACCGGCTGGTGAGTTTGTGATGGGAAGCCAGACAGGTTATTGCGATGAGGCTCCTCGCGCTAAAACCGCGATCGCCAAGGGCTTCTGGATGGGCTCGTTGGAAGTCACTAACGCCCAATACGCCCGGTTCAATCCGAAGCACGATTCACGCCTGGAGCACACTGATTTTCTGCACTTCAGTTCCAAGGCCAGGGGAGATCGACTCAATACCCCGCTCCAGCCGGTTGCTCGAGTATCCTGGAATCAGGCGATGGCGTTCTGCCGGTGGTTGTCGAAGCAGTCGGGCAAGAATGTAACTCTACCGACCGAAGCGCAGTGGGAATACGCCTGCCGCGCCGGGGCGTCGAGCCCGATGTCATACGGGCCTACAGACGCCAACTTTGCAAAACTGGCGAATTTGGCTGATAAGAGCCTGCGTCAAACCAGCCATCGAGTAATTCCTCCGTGGCGGCCGGCGATTGAATCGATAAGCGATGGATATCGTGTTTCGGCTCCGGCGGGCAAATTCCCGCCCAACGCCTGGGGCCTGCATGACATGCACGGAAATGCCGCAGAGTGGACCCGATCGGTGTACAAGGCGTATCCGTACAAATCTGACGATGGTCGCAATGACGCCAAGGCCGCGGGCAAACGCACTGTTCGCGGCGGATCATGGTATGATCGTCCAAAGCAGGCGACCGCATCCTTCCGACTGCCGTATCAGACGCACCAGAAAGTTTACAACGTCGGCTTCCGGGTAATAGTCGAAACGAAATAACAGCTCGCCGCTACGGGCACAAAGGACAGGTGTTGGCATGACTAAAATGACTCGGGCGATTCTTGTTTTATGCGTATTCGCGAGCTCGTCGATAGCGGTTGGGCAGGATGCCGCGACATTTAAGCAGGCAGACGACTCGGCGAAAATCGCGGGCTATTCGATCACCAAAGTGCACCGCTGGCTTGGCGAGGTGGCGTTGAAGAAGATCGAAAAAGATACGGGCCTCTATCATCCTGATGGACGCTTCAATTACCAGGACGCCTGGGCCGACTGCTACCCGTTCTTGGTCTGGGCGGCATGGTTGACGGATATCGACGCCCTGAACGGGCCGGTCCGCGGCGCCTTGCACGCCGAGATTAAGCACTGCCCCAAGGGGTTCTTCACTAATCCGAAAAACACTTTCGGCGGAAGCGAGTACGTAAAAGACGGGCTGATCGCGATTATCGAAGTCACCGGTAAAGATGAGTGGTTCGATCGCATGAAGGCCATTCAGGACGAAATCTGGGCCAAGCCCACGATCGATACGAAATATGGGAAGATCCCCTCGAAGAACATAGAAGTCAACGGTGAACAGATCCAGGCCCTGACCCGAATGTACACGATTACCGGTGAGAAGAAGTATCTCCAATACGCCGAACGGCTTGCCGATTACTACCTCCTGACGGGCAATTTTGTGCCCACGCGCCTTCGCGATCACGGCTGCGAGATCATCGGCGGACTTGGTCTGCTGCTGGGTGTCGAGTCGGTGCACAATCCCGCCAAGGCCAAAGAGTATCTCCCGCACATGAAGAAGATGTTCGATGCGATCCTCGAAAAGGGGACCAACCCCGACGGGATCATGTACAACACGTTGGGGCGCAAAAGCGGGCTCTCGGACGGGTGGGGCTATAACTACGTCGGGTATTTCTGCTACGATATGGTTGCCCCCAAGCCGATCTATCGCCAGCACATGACCCAAACACTGAAGAATCTGGCCAAGCCCGCGTACAAAAACTACAAGTGGGAAGGTAATTCGATCGACGGTTGGGCCGATTCGGTCGAGGGCGGGCTGTATATTATGAATCGTCTGCCCGTGCCTGAAGCTCTGGCCTGGGCCGATAGCGAAGTGGCGACGAACATCGTTTACGCCAAGGATCCCAACAAGCTCTGGGGCACAATGAAACTGCAGTCAAACGGCGTGCGGACGACCATAATCCACGCGCTGATGCACACGCGGGGGCTGATCATGCGTCCGTGGCGCAGCGACCTGCAGCTGGGCGCCGCTCAATACGACAAGGGCCTGGCGGTGGTGGTTAAAGCAGGCGACAAGAAAGATTTCACCGGCAAGTTGGTGTTCGACATTCCACGTCACCGCATTTACATGGGCTTCAAGAAGGATTGGCCCCGAATGAACACCATGCCCGAATGGTTTACCGTAGAACCGGCCCAGACGTATACGGTTAAGAATCTGACCGACGGGACATCGGCGAAGCACACAGGCAAACAACTCCACGCCGGATTGAAAGTGACGGTAAAAGCAGGTTCCGAGCTCAAACTGACAATCGAGTAGTTTCCCATAAAACGGTTTGATTCGAACTGGGCGATTGACAGTGTAGCTTTGCGGGAATATCCTATTGGTATGTGCAGGTTTCGCGATGGCGACGGATTGGACGAACTATGATGAATGACCAGACAGAATGTCGCGAGGCGATGCGTTACTCCTGGTTGGGAGTTGAATTCGCAATTATTGTAGTTGCGTTTGCTGCTGGCGGATATTTTCTTGATATCAAACTCGATACGATGCCCGGTTTCACATCTGTGCTGGGCGTTACCGGACTGCTGGCGGCGATGTATCGCGTGATTCGCGACGGTATGCGGTATCGCAAGTGGCTGGCTGAGCACAGATTGGAAAAAACTCAAGCGGAGAGCGATAGTGCCCGGGACTCAGGAGATGCGAGCCAGTAGGATTGCGGCTTTTGCATGGATTATCATGCTGGGGCTGGCTGCGTGGGTGATCGGTATGTATCCTACGTATTATCTGGCGGGCACGCCGGGGCTTGCCGCTCAGGCGATAGCGAATGTTATTGTTTTTATCGCCACTGGCGCCAGTGTGATCGTAGTGGCCAGGCTTGCGAACAAAGGCCCCAGAGTGGCGGCGATTGGTATGCTGCTGTCTGGGTTTACGAGATTGGTTCTGATTGTGCTGGCGATTTTTATCGTCAGATGGCTTGTTGACGTTCCGCTGATGACGTTTATGATATGGACAGCGTTGTTCTATATTGTGATGTTCGGTGGTGAAGTTATCTGGTTGACCAGGGCGTTGAGCCACGATAACTTCCTGGTCGCGTTGGGCGATATTAATCGCGATGAAGATTTTGTACCGAAACCGGATCCGAAAACTGATGCTGCTAACGAGGCTGTATGATGCTTGGCGCCGCTGAATTTGACTTGATGGAGTACCTCTCGGCCCACCTTGCCGATCATCCGTGGGATGGGTGCACCGTGCATATAGGCTCAATGCCGGTCACCTGGATGTCCAGCGCGATCGCCGGGATGATCATAGTGGCCCTTGGGTTGATTGCCATTGTCATACCGGTGTCAAGGCGCCGCAAAGACACTCCGACGGGTGTTTATAACGTTCTGGAAATTCTCACGGTGTTCGTGCGCGACTCAATCGCCCGTCCTGCACTTGGCGATGACAAGAAGGTCTATAAGTTCCTCCCGCTGCTGCTTACGCTGTTCGTTTTCGTGCTTGGGATGAGCCTGATAGGCCTGGCGCCGCTTGGGCCGTTGTCGGCTTGGTTGAAATGGCACATTCCATTTCTGAAGGGGCGCCCGATTGGCGCGACTCCCACGGCGGTTTTGACTGTCTGCGCCGCACTTGCGATGATCACATGCTTTTCCATCTTATTCAGCGGGCTGCACCATGCCGCCCACGCGCACCACAAGAAAAAAAAGACGCCTATGCTGCTCTGCTGGGCGCTTTCGCCTGTACTCTGGGCGGTGAGCCTTTGTCCGCCGATCCCTGGTTTCATGGGCGTTGTGATGCTGGGACCGCTGGTGTTTCTCGAACTGATAGGAGTTGTCGCGAAGTGTTTCGCGCTGATGATAAGGCTTTTTGCGAACATGATCGCCGGGCACGCGATGTTGGCGGTGCTCATGATGTTTGTTCTCAAGGGCGTCCAGGCGATGGTCGACAAGGGGCTTAATGACGTGTTTTACATTACCCCTGCTGTTGTTGTCGGTAGTGCGGCGATTGGTATTCTGGAAATGGCTGTTGCCCTGTTGCAGGCGTTCCTCTTTACCGTACTAACTGCCGTTTTTCTGGGTTTATACGCCGAACCGGCCCACTAAGGCTGAATCGGATGATGGAATTGACATACAAAAGGTGTTTTTAGCTGGCGAGAGACCGGTGGTTTTGGTATCCTTCTGAACTTACATTCACCCCCGCGAAATCGCCGGATGCTATAGGGAGCATGAAATGTCGAAGACAGTTATAGTTGCAATGACGTTGCTCGTCGTGTTTTGCGTCTCTGGGTTGGCTCTGGCCGCCGAAGATACGTCGACCACCAAGTCTGCCGACGGAACGGTTAAGGCGGATGCTAAGGCTGCCGATGCTAAGGAAAAAAACCACATTTACGGAAGTATTACCATTCTGGCCGGTTGCTTCGGCGCCGCAGGATGTGCTATTGGCGGTGGAATTGCGATCTCGCGTTTGGCGTCGGCATGCATCGAGTCTATGGCTCGTCAGCCCGAAGCCGCCGGTTCGATGTTCCTTCCGATGATTATCGCCGCAGGCATGATCGAGGGCGCCATTCTCTTCTCGATCCTTGTCTGCATGATGGCGACAATGTCTGCATGATGGCAACAATGAAGTAGGTTTTCGATAGGAGCCGGTTTTGCGGTATCAGATAGACCGGACAATTCGACGTGTCGCGACGGCGCTTTGCGCGCTGGTGCTGCTATTGTTTTGCGACGCAGCCCTGGCCAGCGGTGGGGATTTCTATCCTGGTGATCTCGGTCAGGCGATTGCTGCTATCTCGATTTTCGGTCTGCTGCTGTTCATTCTGGGCAAGTGGGCCTGGGGGCCTATCGTCAGGCAATTGCAGGATCGCGAGCAGTCGATTATCGATACAATCGAAAGCACCCAAAAACACGAGCGTGAGGCCAAGGATCTCGCCACGCAGTATCAGGTCAAAATCGAACGTGCTCAAGCCGAAGCCGAGGATATCCTCGCACGGTCGGTCGAAAACGCCGCTAATGAAGGCGAAAAGATAATAGACGCAGCACGCCAGGAAGCACGAGAAGCATTAAAAAGGGGAGTCGCTGAGATCAAGCAAGCCAAGAGGCAGGCGATTCGCGATATGCGAGACGCCACCGCCGATCTCGCTACAGAAATCGCCGGAACCATTATTGACGAATCGCTGACCCCGCAAGTCCACGCAAATCTCGTGGATTCTTCGATCAAGGCTATAGGCCAACGGGTTGCGGAGGAGTCATAGTGCCATCGTCTGACGATACGGTAATGCAGCCGCGTCTGGCCGGTCTGGCCAACACGTACGCACAGGCTCTCCTGGACAATGCGCCCGATCCCGCGCAGGCAGAAGAACTCGCAGAAGAACTCGACGCCATAGTTCAAATGCTCGACGAGCGTGAAGCGTTTGATACGCTGCTGACCCGCGCGATGCTCAGCAAGGAGCAGCGTGAGGGGCTTGTCGAGCGAGTATTCGCCGGTCGAGTCAGTGAACTTACCGAGGCGTTTATAACTGTCCTTGCAAGGCGAGACCGCCTTGATGTATTCAGACCGGCGACCATCAGGTTCCGAAATCTGCTCAACATCCGCAACGGTCTGCTGGAAGTGCACGCAACGACCGCTACGCCCCTTGACCCGCAGCGACACGCCGAAATCTCCAAAATGATATCCGAGCAGCTCGGTAGCGAGGTTATCCTGGTGGATCATGTCGATCCGGAAATGCTCGGCGGAGTTGTAATCAGAGTGGGCGATCGGGTCTTTAACGCATCGCTGTCCGCATCAATCGAAAAACTATCGAACCGTCTGGCCAGACGAATAGCCCTGGCTGCAATGCCTTCGACTCTGAAGGAGGATATGCCTGAATGAAATTCAACGCCGACGAAATAACCAGTGTAATTCGCGAAGAGATCGCCCGTTTCAAACGTGAAATGGACGTCAGCGACGTGGGGCGAGTGCTCGAAGTCGGTGACGGTATCGCGCAGATATTCGGTCTGGGCGACGCAATGGCCGGTGAAATGCTCGAATTCGAAGGCGGGGCGATGGGACAGGTGTTTAACCTGGAGCAAACCTCGATCGGATCGGTAATCTACAACGGTGCGGAAAGCGTTCGCGAAGGAACGGTTGTACACACCACAGGGCGGCTGCTGGAAGTTCCGGTCGGCATGGACATGATCGGACGAGTCGTAGACCCGCTGGGAAACCCGCTCGACGGAAAGGGACCGATCCCTGGTGAAGAAAGACGTCCGGTCGAAATAATTGCCCCCGGTATCGCAGGCAGGCAGCCGGTAACCGAACCGCTGCACACTGGGCTCAAATCCGTCGATTCAATGACTCCGATCGGACGAGGGCAACGCGAACTTATCATCGGCGACAGGAAAACGGGCAAAACCGCAATCGCGATCGACGCGATAATCAACCAGAAGAACACGGGCGTTGTCTGTGTCTACGTTGCGGTGGGGCAGAAGGAGTCGACCGTCGCGGGCGTTGTCGAAACTCTGCGGGCCAACGGTGCTATGGATCACACGATTGTGGTTTCCGCCGCTTCTTCCGACCCGGCGCCGCTGCAATACATCGCGCCCTACAGCGGATGTGCGATGGCAGAATATTTCATGTACGAACATGGGCGCCACACGCTGGTGATCTACGACGATCTGAGCAAACAGGCGGCCGCTTACAGGCAGATATCGCTGCTGCTCAGGCGCCCGCCTGGTCGCGAAGCTTATCCGGGCGACGTGTTCTATCTCCATAGTCGCCTGCTGGAGCGAGCATGTAAACTGGCTGATCAATATGTGGTTGTTTCGGCGTCGGACGACGATCCGATTATCGAAGAAGAGGATAAAATCTACATCGGCTCGATGGGCCTGGCCCAGGCGAAGCTGGAGATCAAAGGAAAAACCAATCCTGTGGGGTACAGGGTTCATCGCCTCAAGAAATCAGGCGGTTCGATGACGGCGCTTCCGATCTGCGAGACGCAGGAAGGCGAAGTGGCTGCTTACATCCCGACTAACCTTATTTCGATAACCGACGGGCAGATTTACCTCGAACCGTCGCTGTTTTTCGCGGGCGTGAGACCGGCGATTAACGCGGGTATTTCGGTTAGTCGCGTGGGATACAAAGCCGCCGACCCCGCGATGAAGGAAGTCGCCAAGTCGCTGCGTCTTGACCTGGCGGCTTACAGGGAGCTCGAAGCGTTCTCGCAGATGGGAATGGAGCTCGACTCCGCCAGCCAGAGGCAGTTGGACCGCGGGCAGCGGATCGTGCGACTCCTGACGCAAATGCAATACGCCCCGATGGATTCGATCGATCAGGCGATTGCGATTTACTGCGCCACAGGCGGACTTCTCGACGACCTGAGCGTGGATGAAATTCCGGATTTCGAGGTGGGCGTACTTGCGTATATTAAAGGCGACCACGCTGAGTTTTACGAGGAAATCCTGGCCGATCGATCGCTGGACAAGGCGAGGATCAAGAGGCTCAAGTTCCTGATCGGCGAGTACAAGGACACCGCATACGCCGACCTTGTGCGAGTTCGTAAGCGTGCTGCCAGGCAGGACAAACTCCTGGAAAAGGAATCCGAAAAGCGAGCAAAACTCGAGGGCGACAAGCAGGAAGAAGATACCGACGCCCCGCAGGACGCCGAGGTTGATGTCACGCAGGAAACCGATGATGTTACGCAGGAAACTGAAGTTGATGTCACGCAGGAAACCGATGCTGATGTTACGAAAGAAGCCGAAACTGAAGCCTGATTTTGAATTATAGACCCGTCGCAGAACGGAAAGTTAGAATTGGCCAAAGCCCGAAGAATTCTGAAGCACGCCAACGCCATCAAGAACATTCGCACTATAACGCGAACGATGGAAATGGTCGCCGCTGCGCGCTTCAAGCGGACTCACGATCTAGCCGCTTCGGCGCGCCCTTACACTGATCACCTCGCCGGGATGGTCGCTGATATCGTCGAACGCCTCCCTCGCGAAAAGCTCACTCATCCGCTTATGATCGAGCCCGAGGGCGTCAATACACTGGTAATGCTGGTGATTACGTCTAATCGCGGTTTGTGCGGATCGTTCAATACAGGCGTGCTGCGTCTGGTAATCGAACGCATGGAGCAACTGAAAGAAAGCGGTTACAAGGTGCGACTGCACGTTATCGGTAAACGCGGGATACAGTTCTTCCGTTTCCGCAGGATCGAAGTTGCTCGTGAATATCGTGACTTCACCGACATGCCGGACTACCGGGATATTCGCGACGCGTCTACTGAGTTGATGGACATGTACCTTGACGGTGAGATCAGCGATCTCGAGATTGGTTACATGCAGTTTATATCCGTCGGGCGCCAAAGCCCGTCAATCGCGCAGATCCTTCCGATGAGCGATCTGCCCAGCGTCACCCAAACCATACCAGGTCAGGATACGCTTCCCTATGACTTCCATCCGTCGCCGGAACAGTTGTTCGAAAAACTGCTGCCGGTGGCGGTGATACAAAAAATATATCAATGCTTCATGGACGCCGCGGTCTCCGAGCAGGTGATGCGAATTGCCGCAATGCACGGGGCCACTGAGTCCGCCGACGAGATGATCCAGAAGATGACGGTGAAATACAATCGCGTTCGACAATCGCAAATAACCACGGAACTGTCCGAGATTATGGGCGGTCGCATGGGGTTGGAATAACACAGGACCGGGAATGACAAATGGCTGCAATAGGTAAGATCGTCAAAGTGATCGGGTCGACATTCGATGTTGAGTTCCCCGAGCAGGACGTGCCCGCAATCTACAACGCGCTTCAGGTGAAGTCCACCGGTAAGGTGAATATCGACTTGACGGGCGAGGTGCAGCAGCATCTCGGCGGCGGGCAGGCTCGCTGCGTAGCCCTTGGCGGGACCGACGGTCTGCGACGCGGTATGGAAGTGGTCGACACCGGTTCACCGGTGACTATGCCCGTGGGCGACGAAGTTCTTGGACGCGTGTTTAACCTTCTGGGCGATCCGATTGACGGCGGAGGACCGGTGGAAGTTGCTGAGCGACGATCGATACACGCACAACCTCCGTCGTTCGATAAGCTGACGCCAAAGAGCGAACTGTTCGAGACGGGGATCAAAGTTATCGATTTGCTCTGCCCGTTTGTTCGAGGCGGAAAGACAGGTCTGTTCGGTGGGGCGGGCCTGGGCAAAACGGTTGTTATTCAGGAACTCATCACGCGTATCGCCACGAAGCACGGCGGATACAGCGTTTTCGCCGGTGTGGGTGAGCGAACCCGCGAAGGCAACGATATGTGGCTTGAAATGCAGGAGATGGACATTGGCGACACCGGTCAGCGGTTGATCGACAAGACCGCCCTGGTGTTCGGCCAGATGAACGAACCGCCCGGCGCGCGGCTCCGAGTTGCGCTTTCGGCGCTTACGCTGGCGGAATATTTCCGCGACCGCGGTGATGAAACGCTGCTGTTCATCGATAATATTTTCCGTTTCAGCCAGGCCGGAGCCGAAGTATCAGCGCTGCTGGGTCGCATGCCCTCAGCCGCTGGTTACCAACCGACGCTCGGTACGGAGATGGGCGAACTGCAGGAACGAATCACCTCGACGAAGGACGGCGCGATTACGTCTGTCCAGGCGGTTTACGTTCCCGCTGACGATATGACTGACCCGGCGCCGGCCGCGGCGGTGACTCACCTTGACGCATTTATAGTGCTGGAACGATCGATCGTGGAGAAGGGTATTTATCCGGCGGTTGATCCGCTGGCCAGTTCATCGCGAATTCTCGACCCGCAGATCGTAGGGCAGGAGCACTACGACACCGCACGACGAGTGCAGCAGATTTTGCAGAGATACCGCGATCTTCAGGATTTGATCGCTATACTGGGAATAGACGAACTGGCCGAAGAAGACAAGAATATTGTCGCTCGGGCAAGGCGCATTGAGCGATTCCTTTCCCAACCGTTCTACACCGCCGAGGTGTTTACCGGAAAGGCTGGCGATTTTACTCCGCTGGCGGAAACAGTAAGGTCTTTTAAAGAGATCTGCGATGGTAAGTGGGACCACTTGCCCGAGCAGGCTTTCATGTATGTCGGCGTGGTGGAAGAAGCCGCCGAAGCGGCTGAGAAAATGCAGGCTCCGGAAAGTACCGAAGCTGCGGAAAAAACCGCGTCGTAAGCCTCGCCGAGCAAATCGGCGAAAGGAGAATGACGATGATACAGATTAATGAGATGATACAGATTAATGAGATGACATTGGCGGTTCTGGTTGCATTCTATCTGTTCCTTGCTGTTCGTTCGGACCTGGTAAGTCGACCGTTGCTGTTTTGGGTTGGAGCTGCCGCCGTGGCAGTGGTGATATTGGGCGAATTCTTCTGCTTGGGACGCAGTACGCAGAAGACAATGGTTGTGTTCAATATCATTGGCGTTTTGGTGGCTTTTGTCGCAGGTATTGGCGCGTGCTGCAAGATGCAGTTGCCGATCAGCATACAGTCGACATCGACAGACTCGTCAGCGACTGAAGAATAGGAAATTTCAATGGACGTTTATGAAGCTATGCGGCAGCGCCGCAGCGTGCGAAAATTCGAGGACCGGGTAATCGCCGACGACGTGCTTACGCGCGTTCTCGATGCTGGGGTATTGGCTCCGACAGGCAGAAACCGCCAGGAATGGAAGTACGTTGTGGTTCGCGATGCTAAGACTCGCAAGCAACTGGCCGAGGCCTCTGAGCAACCGTTTATCGGAAAGGCCCAGGCGGTTGTTGCGGTAGTTTCGTTGGACCCCGTCCGCGAGATGTTTTGCGGTATCCAGGCCGGTCCGGTCGATTGCGCGATTGTGATCGACCACATGACCCTGGCGGCGGTTGCAGAAGGGCTGGGCAGTTGCTGGATCGGACATTTTGATCAGGACAAGTGTCGCGACATACTCGATGTGCCCGATCCGGCGAAGATTATCGAGATGCTGGTGCTCGGATACCCCGCAGACACCTCCCCGACCAAGCAACGAAAGACGCCGGAAGAGTTGATCTGCTGGGAAAAATTCTCTTAGGACTTAGAAGATGGCACCGTACAAACGCCCGTTCCATTGCGAGATACTCACACCACTGGGAAGCCGGTGCGCCTGCGACGCAGTTAGTGTCGTGTTTCCCGCAATGGACGGGCAATACGGTGTAATGGGCGGGCGAACCCCGCTGGTCACCATGCTGGGAGTCGGGGTGTTGAGCGTTGAGCCGGTAAAGGGTGATACGCTCGAATTCTTCCTGTCCGGCGGGTTCGCAACCGTTAGGGAAAACACGCTGGTCGTGCTTGCTAACGAGTGTGAAGTCGCCAGCGAGATCGATCGCGAAGAGGCGTGGGAGGCTATTTCCACAGCACGAGCGATGGCCGACGATACCGACGAAGAATTCGAACTCCGCAACGAAGCTCTGGACATCGCGCGCAAGCGATTTGCACTCGTGCAGAAGAAGGGCAAGGATCGAAAAGAAGGCCATAACGACTAAGATGCGGGGTTGCCCTGCTGTGAGATTACGATGAAATGCATTAGAATTGGAACGCGCCGAAGTATGCTCGCAATGACTCAGACCGGGCATGTGGCTGCGGCGATAAGGGCTGCGAATAAAAACGTCACCACAGAACTCGTCGAGATTGTAACCACGGGCGATGAAACAGTAGGCCCATTGCTGGATGTAGGCGGTAAGGGGCTGTTCACCGAGCAGTTGGAAGAAGCACTGCGGGACGGTTCGATCGACATGGCGGTTCACTCGGCTAAGGATGTGCCCACCTATCTCGACGACGATCTGGAGATATCGATTGTCCCTGCTCGTAGCGATCCTCGCGACGCGCTGGTTACCAGCGCGGGGTTGGACCTTCGCGAACTTTCTGGAAACGCCACCGTTGGCACGGGCAGTTTGCGTCGTCGTGCGCAGATCAAGGCGTGGCGCAGCGATGTAGATGTCGTGCCAATTCGCGGTAATATCGAAACTCGCCTGAAGCGATCGTTACCTGGTTCTGACCGCAAGTTGGATGCGGTGGTGCTGGCGATGGCGGGGCTGATACGGAGCGGTCTTGCCGAAACTCATGCGATGAATATCCGCCCTCTGGTCGACATAATGCCGGCTGCCGGGCAGGGCGCCCTGGCGATTGAAACTGTCGTGGGCAATAAGGATATCGCGTCGATTCTGGCTCCGATTAACGATCAGGATTCATTCGAGGCGCTTCATGCTGAACGTTCGGTGCTGGCGAATCTGGAAGCCGACTGCCACAGTTGCATCGCCGTGCACTTCTCCAGACTCGAGGGGAAATGGATGGGCGCGGCGATGGTTTCGAGAGAAGACGGTTCGGGCATGATAAAAGAAATTGAAATGACAAGTGGGCAGGCGATGGGGCTGGCCGATACGCTTTCCGCCCGATTGCGCAGCAAAGGCGCAATGGAACTGCTGCACGGATAGCTATAATCCGCCGGGTTGAGACGAACCTGGCCATTCCTTGTTTTTGGAGACACCTGATGTTGAAAACCGCCAAGTCGCTTCGTGTATTGAGTTTTTTGACGCTATGTGTAGTCGCGATGTCGGCGACGAACCTGCCAGCCGCGCCGAAAGACCAGTCCCCTGAGTTCCGGATGGCGAAAATATTCGCCGATAATATGGTTCTCCAGCAGGGCAAGCCGATCAAAATCTGGGGCTGGGCCAAGCCCGGCTCCGGTGTGAGCGTCACGCTGACTCAAGACAGCAAGATAGGCTCGGCGGCCGTCGCTCCGATCGTCGAGGACGACAAGGGCGAATACTCGGTGACCACGGTGTATGTGGAGAAAAACCCGCCCAAGCTCGCGACCAAAACTCTACAGACCAAAGCCGACTCTAAAGGCAAATGGCTCGTGAAGTTCGATCCCGCAAAAGCCAGTTTCCAACCGACGTGGGTTATCGCAAAAAGCGGTGAGGCGTCGGCTGCGATTCAAGATGTTCTGATCGGCGAGGTCTGGGTTTGCGCCGGACAGAGCAACATGGGCTGGGGCGGTTTTAATCAGAAGGATCGCGAAGGCCCGTCGGCCGACTTTCCCGCCCTGCGATACGTCGCCTGGGAAGACTCCTGGTACCAACCGCTCGATGAGATCAGCTCGCGAAGGAAGAATATCACATGGCGTAAATGCTCATCGGAATCTATAAATTCAATGGCTGCTGTCCCGTATCTTTTCGGAATGTACCTGCAGCGATATCTTAAAGTCCCGGTCGGCGTTATTAATGTCGCCCGAGGCGGAACGCTCGGGCAGGCATGGTGCCTGAGATCGGAACTCGACAGTATCGATAACAAAATCATCAAGACGGTTCTCAAAGATTACGACGCCGAGACTGCACAGTGGAATGATCCCAAGCAGGTTGAGAAGATCATGGCTGAGTGGAAGAAGGCCTGTGACGCTAAAAAGATTGAATTCGCCAAGACGCTCCCCAAAGCCGCCGCTGAAGCCAAGGCTAAGGGCAGGCGTGCGCCCCGACTTCGTCTGCCTAAAGCACCCGGTGACCCTCGCAGCGGTTGGAGCCCGCCGGCCGGTTTGTTCAACGCGACGATTATGCCGATCAGGGACCTCGGTGTAGGCGGGGTGCTGTACTACCAGGGCGAGAACAATAATTTTAACTGCTGGACCCGTTACGAATACACGTTCCCGAAAATCGCCGTTTCGTTCCGCAAGGCGTTTGGTGATGAGAAGCTGCCCTTCGGATGCATAAGTCAACCTGGCTGGGGTAACTTCGGGCTTGCCCCCGAGATCGCTACAATCGCCGAAGGGTACGCCATCGTTCGCGATATCCAACGCCGCGCACTTGCCAAAGATCCGTATTCGGGCATGATCGCGACGTATCCGTCGGGCAATTCATACATTCACCCGGCCCATAAACGCCCGGTGGGCGAATATGCCTCGCTGTGGGCCTTGGCGAATGTTTACAAGAAGCCTGTAGTCCATCGCGGAAATATGTATAAAAAGATGGATGTCGTCGGCGATAAGATCAACGTGTACTTTGACAGCGATCCCATCGTTTATGAGAAGTGGAAGCACATCGAGAGGAATGCGTTCTGGCAGGTTCTCCCGTGCCCCAGAGAGGGCAACGCCGAGATACTGGGCTTTATCATCGCCGGTGCTGATCGCCGCTGGTACCCAGCCAAGGCCAAGCAGATATACGTTGGTAAGACGGCGTGCATTTCGGTTTGGAGTGATCTGGTGAAAGAGCCCGTTGCTGTGCGATACGGATGGGCGAACTGGCCTACGGGCAATCTGGTTGGGCGGGGGCGTCTTCCGGCGCCGACTTTCCGAACCGACGATTGGCCTATCCCGGAAGGCCTTAGCTATTCGAAAGAGGCCCGCGCCAAGGCCAGCGAAAAGCTCGCCAAGCTTAAAGCCATAGGCCTGCAGCAGGCGATTGACCGCAAGATCCGCCAGTTGATTTTCGACCTGCCCAAGCTGGAGCATGAACTCCATATGAAGAATGGCGGTTTGAAAGCGCTGACCGCCAGCAAGATCGCCCGAATCGAAGGCACGATAGACGAGTTGCAAAAGGACCCCTGGATTTCAAGGAACCTCAGCAAATATCCTGAACTGGTCGCCAAACTAAAAGCCGCCCGGGCCGCCATTGACGCCGTCAAGGCCGAAGCCCAGAAGATAGAAGGCAAGAAGTAGATATTCTCGCCTGACATAATCTGATTGTCGAAGCAGTATTCCGCCCCCGCCGGGTATTAAATCCGGCGGGGGCGTTTGTGTTTATGGGGTGCTTGCCAGTGCGGAATTGAGGTTATTTGTCTGGTACGCAAATTAAGTGAGCTCCTGCATGCGACGATAAAACCATTGGATATTGCAGTTTTCCAAGGCTGCGGGTCTGCGTTTATAAAGAAGCGAGTAATGTGTAGATCGTTGTGAAGTCTTGTGCTTTCAATGCTTTATGCTCAGTTATGAGAATGAGAAAGAATCAATTTCGGCGAGGTATGACGTTGATGGAGGCTTTGCTTGCGTCGACTATGCTTTCTATGGGCGCTTCTGCGGTTTTGCTCCCGTTTAATGTGGGCGCCCAGACCGAGCAGGAAGATGCTCGCAGAACGGTAGCGTTGTATTTTGCGCGTGAGTTGATGGAGGAGATCATTGTAAAACCGTTTGATGATCCCCAGGACGCTGAGGGGCTGGGCGCCGATGCGGGCGAGTCGTCCAGAGCGTTGTATGACAATATTGACGATTACGATGGTTACGAGGATGGTTATGGTAAGGCGATAGATCAGATTGTCGGTGTTAGCAAGCAAACCATCGACTCACTGTCGACCGAGGGCCTGAGTCGGGAGGTGACGGTCGCGTACCTTTATGTCAGCGGGCAGGATTCAGGCGGGCCCGCCAATTTTGTCTCTGTGACGGTGACCATGAAATATTATGACGACACGCTTCTTACGATAAGACGCCTGGTGCATAACCCATCGGTTCAGTAGTTGGAATCGCATTATGAGACGGAAAAACAAAGGATTTACGCTTGCTGAGATGTTGACCTCAATGGTCGTCATGTCAATTATTTCCCTGGCTGTGGTTTCTCTTACAATGGCGTTGACCACTGCGCAGGAGTATTCAGAGGATTTCTACCGTCACATGCAGATCGCCCGTAACTCGCTCCGCCGGATCGAGCGTGGCATAAACAAGGCCAAGCTCATCACCGCCGTCGATGCCAATACGCTGGTCTACTGGCAGGAGGACGCCAACGATAACGGTGATATCGAGTTGACTGAGTTACGCG
>JABGPF010000060.1 GCA_018645065.1 Phycisphaerales bacterium | reverse complement strand
CGCCTTCTGGGGTGGGGCGATTACCACCGGAAAAGACGGATTCGCGGAAATCGAACTTACCATGCCCGAAAACCTGACGACCTGGAAAACAATAGTCTGGGCGATGGGCTTCGGTACGCGAGTGGGCGAAGGCACGGTCGAAGTGGTGACCACCAAGAACCTGATAATCCGCCTGCAGGCTCCGCGATTCTTCGTCGAGAAAGATGAAGTGGTGCTGTCGGCGATCGTACATAACTACCTGAAGACCAAGAAGAAAGTCGACGTCCAACTGAGCCTCGGCGGTGGGTGCATCGAACTGATGAAGGGCGTAAAAGCCTCACAGAAAATCGAAATCCCCGCCGGTGGCGAGAAACGCGTTAACTGGCGCGTGAAGGTTGTAAAGGAAGGAAGCGCCAAGATCACCATGAAGGCGCTTACCGACGAAGAGTCTGACGCGATGGCCACCGACTTCCCCGTGTTCGTGCACGGAATGCTCAAGACAGACAGCTTCTCAGGCGTCATCCGCCCGAAGAACAAGAGCGGGAAGTTCGTTATCACCGTGCCCAAGCAGCGGCGCCCGAAGGAAAGTCGCCTCGAGATCCGCTACTCGCCCACGCTGGCAGGAGCAATGGTCGACGCACTGCCCTACCTGGTTGAATACCCCTACGGATGCACCGAGCAAACGCTCAACCGCTTCCTGCCGACGGTAATCACACAGAAGGTCCTGCAAAACATGGGCCTGGATCTCGATGAGATCAAGAAGAAGCGAACAAACCTGAACGCACAGGAAATCGGCGACGACGTAAAACGAGCCGCCGACTGGAAACGCCTTGCCGGTAAAAAACGCTGGAACGGTAAAAAGTGGATCAATCGCAACCCGGTGTTCGATAAGGGCGAGGTTGACCGTATGGTCAAAGCCGGACTCCAACGCCTGACGAACATGCAAAATCGCGACGGTGGTTGGGGCTGGTGGTCAGGATGGCGCGAGCACTCCTACCCGCACACCACCGCCGTAGTCGTACACGGACTGCAAACCGCACGGGCCAACGACGTAGCGGTCGTGCCAGGCACAATCAGCAAGGGCATCGCCTGGTTGAAGCGTTATCAGGCCACGCAACTCCAACGCCTGATCACCTGGGAGAAGACCAAGAAGCATGGTAAGCAGTTCGCCGACAATCTCGACGCACTGGTCTACATGGTGCTCGCCGACGAGAAAATCGATAACCAGGGAATGCGAATGCGTCTCTACCGAGATCGCACGCACCTGGCGGTTTACGCCAAGGCCATGTTCGCCATCGCCTGCCACAAGGTCAACGACACCGAAAAACGCGACATGCTGAAGCGTAATATCGAGCAGTATCTCCAGCAGGACGACGAGAACCAATCGGCATGGTTGAAGCTGCCCAACGGTAGATGGTGGTGGTGCTGGTACGGTAGCGAGATGGAAGCTCACGCATACTATCTCAAGCTGCTGACACTGACCGAACCCAAAAGCCAAAAGGCCTCGCGACTGGTGAAGTACCTGATAAACAATCGTCGACACTCCACCTACTGGAACTCGACGAGAGACACCGCATACGTGATAGAAGCGTTCGCCGATTACATCAAAGCCGCCGGCGAAGACAAGCCCGATATGACCGTAAGCATCTTCGTTGACGGGAAGAAGCATAAGTCCGTCAAGATCAACGGCGAGAACCTCTTCAGCTTCGACAATAAGCTCGTGCTGCTGGGCGAGAAGGTGACAACCGGCAAGCACACCGTTGAGCTGAAGAAGGAAGGCAAGGGTCCCTTGTACTTCAACGCGTACCTGACGAACTTCACGCTTGAAGATCACATTACCCGCGCCGGGCTCGAGATCAAGGTCAACCGCAAGTATTACAAGCTGGTCAAGGTTGACAAGAAGATCAAGGTTGAAGGCTCACGCGGCCAGGCCGTGGACCAGAAGGTCGAGAAATACGAGCGCAAGGAGCTCAAAAACCTCGACACGCTCAAGAGCGGCGACTTGGTTGAGATCGAACTGACAATGGAGTCCAAGAACGATTACGAGTACATAATGTTCGAGGATATGAAGGCGTCCGGCTTCGAGCCGGTGGACGTTCGCAGCGGATACGGTAACAACGCGATGGGCGCCTACATGGAGCTCCGCGACGAGCGGGTTACGTTCTTCGTGCGGAAACTCACGCGCGGTAAGCATTCGCTAAGCTACCGCATGCGAGCCGAGATACCCGGTAAGTTCAGCGCCCTCCCGACCAAGGCAAGCGCAATGTACGCACCGGAACTCAAAGCCAACTCCGACGAGATCAAGCTGAGAATCGAAGACTAAGCGCCGCGTAAGTTAACGGCAGTTTAACGGCGTCCCGACGACATCGGGACGCCGTTGTCGTTGAGGCCCGGCGGGGCCTGCACCGTTTGGATCTGGCGTCTGAACTGTTGAAACCTGTCTTTGACTGGGGTGGGGGGCGGTGCTATATTGTTTGTCATTGGCTCGGGACGGATCCTGGGCCTGAACGAAACTGCGAAACGGACTGAGCTAATGAGTCGCGTCAGGCAGATCCACTACAAGACGATCACCAGGCCGACGCGAACGGTCTTCGCCACGTCGTTGGGCAGCAAGTCGGCGATCACCAGCGTGCTGGTGGAAGTCGTGCTCGACAGCGGCGCCTTGGGCGCTGGCGAGGTCCCCACAAGTTTTTCATTCCCGCTGGAAACGCCCAAGGCTATTACGCGCGTCATCCTCGAAGCTCGCTCGATTATGCGGAGCATGCCGATAGACGACTACTCAGACGCATTGACCAAACTGCGGGCCGGTCATCCTGAATTTCACATGACCCTCAGCGGGTTGGAAGTGGCGCTGTTCCGCGCGAAATTGGCTGATGAGGGCAAGAGCGAGTTCGCCCATTGGGGCGGGCGGCTGAGGCGTTTGGAAACTGACATTACGATTCCCTTCACACCGGGCGGCGCTGGGCTCGGCCCGTGGTTGGACCGATCGGCGGACAAGGGGTTCGGAACGTTCAAGGTCAAGGTAAGCGGAAACGTGCAGGACGATATGGTTTTCCTGCGATGGATCTCGGACCAACTGGCCGATCGGATGGATGAGTTCACGATCCGCCTGGACGGTAATCAGGGCTACACCCACCAGACGTATTTGCGCATGTGTGACCGGCTGGCCCGGGCGAAAATCGAGATCGAATTATTTGAGCAGCCGTTGCGCTGGGACGACTGGTCGGGGTTAAAACGCATCGGCTCCCGCGGCGCGGTCCCGATGATCCTGGACGAGACCGTTTTTGACGCCGCTGCCTGCAGGCGAGTTATAGATCAGCGCCTGGGCGACGGGGTGAACATTAAAATCGCCAAGAGCGGTATCGCAGGTTCGGCTGCCATCTGTAAGCTGGTCAAAGCGGCGGGCCTGAAGCTCATGATCGGCTGCATGACCGAGACGATGGTGGGGTTGTCTGCGGGGATATATTTCGCTGCCGGAACCGGCGCGTTCGATTACATTGACCTCGACGGGGTGCACTTTCTGTTCGCCCGCAACCGCTGGGGCCGGATAACCGTAGCGGGGCGAGAGTATCTCCTGGAGTCTGATTCATGATTAACGACCCGCTTGGAATTATCATGGTGCTGCTGGTGATCGAGGGCGGGATCCTTTACACCGCCGGGCTCGACCGCGCCAAGAAGATGTTCAAGTACGTGCCCGCGATGTTCTGGATTTACTTCCTCCCGATGCTGGTTAACACGCTGGGCCTGATCCCTCCGAAAGAGAATCTCGCCGGTGAAGTCATCACGCCGGTTTACGGCGCGATCTCGACCTACGGCCTGCCTGCGTGCCTGATCCTGCTGCTTCTCAGCGTGGACCTTCGCGCGATATTCCGCCTGGGCGGAGTGGCGGTTGCGGTAATGCTGGCCGGTAGTCTCGGAACGCTGGTCGGCGGAGTGATCGTGTTGCTGATTTTTGGTCAATGGCTGCCGCCGGATATCTGGCAGGGCCTGGGCCCGCTGTCGGCATCGTGGATGGGCGGGAGCAGTAACATGATCGCGGTGGCGGAGTCGGTCAAAACGCCCACTAAAATGTACGGTACGATGATCGTTGTCGACACGATAATTCCCTACGCGTGGATGGGCCTGCTGATTTTCCTGTCGGCACACCAGGCCAGGTTCGATCGTTGGAACCGCGCCAAGAGCGATATTCTCGACGACCTCAAGCACCGCAGCGCCGACGGACCGGCGACCCGCAGCGAGCCTCTCACGTTGCGGCACGTTGTTGTGATGTTCGCCGTTGCAGCCGCCGGTACGTACGGCGCCATCCAGCTTGCCGGGCTCCTTCCGGTCATACCGCAAGTCGTCAGCCGGTCGGCTTGGGCGATCATACTGGCCACCGCGCTGGGATTGATCCTGTCGTTCACGCCGATTCGACGCCTGGAACGGTTTGGCGCGTCGAAAATCGGATACGGATTGCTTTATTTTGTGCTCGCGTCGATAGGTGCGCGAACCAGTCTGGCTAACCTTACCGACGCGCCGCTGATGATAGTTGTGGGGATCGTGTGGGTGTTGATCCATGGCGTGTTTATCCTCGCTGCCGGGCGACTGTTCCGCGTGCCAATGGCGCTGCTTGCCACCGCCAGCCAAGCCAACATGGGCGGAACCGCATCAGCGCCGGTCGTCGCGGAAATCTACCACACAGGACTGGCCCCGGTGGGACTCCTCCTGGCGGTGCTGGGCTCAATCGTAGGAACATACCTGGGCATCTTCTGCGCCTACCTCTGTAGAATGCTCAGCTGACGTCAACGACAGGTGCTAGGTTCCAGGAACGGAAAAAACCATCCCGACTTCGTCGGGACCAGGCGGACTCTGGCGTCCGCCGCTAAACGGGATTGCGCAGCGTCGGTAGTTATTCCGTTTTCCTGTTTAGCGGTCGACAGTATGTCGGCCCTCATCACGACAAAGTCGTGACGCCGTTAGGTTTTCGCCGTTGTCGTTGTCTGTTCCTAGCACCTAGAACCTAGCACCTGGAACCTATATAATGAGGGGTATGAATAACCGATTCAAAGTTCTGATTTGTGTGGTGGGTGTTGTTGCGTGCGCATCGATGGCGAGCGCGGAAATCACCATGCCCGATATCTTTGGCGATAACATGGTCATGCAGCGTGAGCTGCCCGTTCCGGTATGGGGCTCTGCGGCGCCGGGTGAGAAGGTCAGCGTATCATTCGCCGGACAAACGCTCAAAACCACCGCAGACGCCCAGGGAAAGTGGATGGTGACGCTCAAGCCGCTGAAGACCTCGACGATCGAGCAAACGATGACCGTTTCCGGGTCGAACACCGTTACGTTTTCAGGCGTGGTGGTGGGCGAGGTGTGGCTTTGTAGCGGGCAGTCGAACATGGCCGGCAGGTTTGTCAAATCGAAAGGCCGCGCCATAAACCCCAAGGCGTTCGAGCAGGACCTCACGCGATTTCGATTCACCACGCGGCAGGGCTGGAAGCCTCTGACGCAGCAGTCCCAGAACCTGCTTTCCTGCGTTGCGTACTACTTCGGGATCGAGCTTTACCGGGAGCTTAAGGTTCCGGTCGGACTGATCCTCCGTTACAACTCGGGCACGCCGATCCAGGCGTGGATGCCGCCGGAGTCGGCTGAGATTATCCGCAAAAAGTTGAACATCCCCAAGGACTGGAACGACGTGGCGGAAATTCGCAATCCGGGCGTTCAGTTTAACGACAAGATCGCCCCGATCCTCCCGGTCGCGTTTCGCGGCGTGATATGGTACCAGGGCGAGCGGAACGCCAAGGCGCAAACCGGGTGGGAGTATCGTCATCTCCTCCCGTTCCATATCAAGACATGGCGGGAACTGTGGGCCAGTCGCGCGGGGCTGAAACTTCGCAACTTCCCGTTCTACTACGTGCAGGTCCCCACCCAGACCCGCGTGGGCGAATGGCCCTGGCTTAGAGACGCCATGCGACGCGCGCTGGACACCACCGAAAATACGGGCATGGCTGTTTTCTACGATCACGGTCCGAGCCTGCACCCGCCCAACAAGCAGCCCGCGGGAAAACGCCTGTCGCTCTGGGCGCTGGCTCGCGATTACGGGCGTAAGGATCTGGTTCATTGCGGACCGCTGTTGGACAAAGTGCGGATCGACGGCGCCAAGGCGATTCTGAGCTTCAAGCATGTCGGCGGGGGGTTGAAAAATGCTTCGAAGGGCAAGGGGCTCAAGTTTTTCGAGCTGGCTGGTAAGGACCGAAAATACGCCCCAGCCGACGCCCGAATCGAAGGCGACACGGTTGTCGTCCAGAGCAAGAGCATCCCCAAACCGATCTACGTGCGATACCTCTTCAGGAAACCGACGCCCGATCCGCAGGTCAGCCTCATCAACGCCGAAGGCCTTCCGGCCTCGTCGTTCATGACCGATGAATTCAAACCGCCCAGAGACGATAAAATCAAAAAGTAACACGATAGCTATTTAAGGAAATTAACGATGAAACGAAATCGAATTTTAACGGTTGCAGTTGTTTTCACGCTGGCGATGCTGGTCGGCGGACTTATCGCCGAGGAAACCGCCGACAAACCTGAAACTCCGAGGCGCGGGCGCAGGCGGCGCGGCGGCGGACGAGGCGCGCCGGTTTTTAAAATCCCCGACATCGGAGTGACCGATGCGCAGAAGACCAAGATCGAAGCGATCATAAAAGCCGCAACCGCTGCTGCCAAAGACGCCAAGGGCGAAGATCGCACCGCGATAATGGGGAAAATGAAGAAGGACATCTACAAACTCTACACCAAAGAGCAACGCCAAAAGCTCGCAGAAATTCGCCAAGCCGCAGGGACCGCTAATCCCGGCGCCGCCGCGTCGAAGCACATGCGTTTGGAAATGGTGACATTTCCCAAAAACGTCCAAGCCGTCGATTCGAATATGAACAAGGAAGCCTTGCTCTACCACCCAATCAAAAAGACCGAAGGCAAAATGCCCCTGATCGTTCTGCTCCACGGAGCCGGCGGGACGAAGAAGAAGGATGCTTCGGCGTTCAAAGGCAACCGGGACGTCAAGTGGGTTATGACGCCCGCTAACAGCAAGTACGTCGCCAAGATCCTGGTCCCGCATTCCCGCAGCCACTGGAATCCCGAGGCCCTGAACAAGGCTGTCGACCACTTGCTGAGCGTCCATAAGGACATTGACAAGGACCGCGTTTACTGCATCGGTTACAGTCTGGGCGGTTTGGGCACGTGGAATTGGGCCAGGCATTCGCCCGAGCGGCTGGCTGCGATAGTTCCGGTGGCTTTTATCGCGAATCCAACCGACCTGAAAAAAATGACGAAATTGCCGATGTGGGCGATGGCGGGCACCAGCGACCGTCGCCGTGTTGGAAGCGTCATCGCGATGGGGAAGGCGATAAAAGAGTTGGGCTCGAAAGTGGCCCGGATAACCATTTTCCAAGGCGCCAATCACACCGCCACCGCCAACAAGGCATGGGCGCAGGAAGGCCTGTTGGAATGGCTGTTCGCACAGTCGCTCAAAAACAGAACCGCCAAACCGCCGAGCACGAAATAATCGATTCAACCTCTTACCGCCGATCCGCAAAGGCACGCATATGCGAAATCAAAGCTTCTATTGTTTACCGGTGCTCATCGCACTTATTGCTTGCTCGGCCCATGCAGGCGAGCTGGCCGACACCGTTAAAAGCGCACGTATTAGTGGCGGCGTTATTGTGCTGGTGAATGCTGGCGACGAGGCTTACAAGGAAGCGGCCGGTACGAAGTGTACGGTTCACGGGCTCGAGACCGACGGTAAGCGAATCGGCGCGCTGCGAACACGCCTGAAAGCCGCCGGTCAATACGGCAGGGTCTCGATCAGCGGTTTTAACGGTAAGGACTTGCCGCACATCGATAACCTGATCAATCTGATTGTGATCGAGGGCGGAGATGTCGCCCAGGCCGAAGCCATGCGCGTGCTGGCGCCTCGTGGTGTTGCGCTGATAAAACGCAGCGGTTCGTGGACGCGAACTGTCAAACCCGTGCCCGACGATATCGACGAATGGAATCAATACCTCCGCAACGCCGACAACAACGCGGTCTCCACCGACAAGGTCGGACCGCCCGAACGGTTGCAGTGGACCGGCGGTTCGCGCTGGGGCCGGTCGCACATGTCGTGGGTCACTGTCACGTCGATCCTGTCAGCCAACGGGCGCCTGCTGACCATCGAAGACCTCGCGTCTGTCGAGTATCACAAACTCCCCGCCAGGTTCCACCTGATCGCACGCGACGCGTTCAACGGATGCGAACTGTGGCGAAAACCGCTTAATCGCTGGCACGAGACAAGGGGTTACGTGAAGTTTGTGCCCACGCAGATCCAGCGCCGCCTTGCCGCCATTGGCGACAAGATTTACTGCACGCTGGGCTACACCGTGCCCATCGGAATTTTTGACGCAGCCACCGGCAAGCAACTAAAAACACTCACCGGTACAGCCAACACCGTCGAGTTTGTTTACGACCGCGGTGTCATTTACGCGATCATCGGCCAGCCGTACGGGGCTACGAAATCCCCGAGCAAGAGCGTAACGTTGAAGGCGTTGGACGCCGAGTCCGGCGCCGCGAAATGGGTCAAGACGATCAACCATTACGTCGGCGGTTCGCTGGTTGTGAAAGATGCTTCACTGGCCTACTGCACGAATAATCATGTGGTTTGTTGCCAGAGCGTTTCGGGTAAAATTTCGTGGTCCGCCGACTCGCCCGGATTGAATGTTAAACCGGCCAAACGGGTGAAGGGCAAGCGTCTCAGACCGGGTGATCTGGCTGGCGGGCAGGACAACTTGAACCCCACGCTGGTGCTCACAGACGCCATGCTTTACTGCTCGACGGTGAAGGCGGTCAAGGCGTATGTCCGCAAGAGCGGAAAGCTGGCCTGGACGGGGAAGAACGTTCAGAACTACATGAAGAGTTCCGATATTTTCGTCGCCGGCGGGCTCGTTTGGACCGGCCTGCTCAACGGACATGATCCGCTGACCGGCGAGATCAAGCGGCGCCTCACGCAAGTCATGGACACGCCGATGGGCCACGACCGCTGCTACCGCAACCGTATCACCGACACCTATTACATCAACTCGAAAACCGGCGGTTCCGACTTCGTGTCGCTTACGGGCAAGGGCGAGTTCCCCGCGCCATGGGTGCGCGGGACCTGCGGTCTTGGCCCGCTGCCGGCCAACGGAATGCTCTACGCGTCACCGTATTCCTGCTCCTGCCTGGCTGGGACAATGCTCACGGGTTTCAAGGCGTTATACAGCACTGGTCGCGCCAAGGGCGGGGTTATGAAAATCGACCGCACTGTTCGATTCGTCAAGGGCGAGGCCTACGGATCCACGCCGACGCTTAAGCAAACCGCCGGCGACTGGCCCGCCTACCGCAACGGCAGCGAGCGGAGTGGGTCGACCAAGGCGTCTGTGAGCGGAAAGCTCAAGCAGATCTGGAAGGTCAAACTTCCGTCGCTTCCGACGGCGTCTGTTATCGTTGGCGATTTAGTCTACCTCGCCGCCCGCGACACCCACACGATCTACGCGCTGTCCCGCAAGACAGGCGCCACCGTTTGGACATACACCGCCGGCGCCCGCATCGACAGCCCGCCGGTGTTCCACAAAGGCTTCCTGCTCTTCGGATCTCGCGACGGATGGGTTCATTCGCTTCGCGCCTCGGACGGAGCGCTGGCCTGGAAGTTCAGCGACACGCCGGCGCGACGATTGATATTCGCCGACGGGCAGTTTGAGTCGGCCTGGCCGGTAAACGGCGCGGTAATGATCCACGACGATTTGGCGTACTTTTCAGCCGGTCGCAGCTCGTTCCTCGACGGCGGGATTGTCGTCTACGCGCTGAATCCGCTGACCGGAAAGGTGGTCCATCGTCGTCAGGTAAGCGGCCCGCACGCCAAGAACGGGTTCCCGGTTGTCGGGAAACGCAACACGCGGATCGAAGGGTTCAAGGGCGGGGTGTTCTCGAGCCAGGGCGACCTGCTCTATATCCGACACCAGGCGTTCAAGCCCGACCTGACCAGCGTTCCGCTGTCGCGATTGAAGCGAACCCACCTGATAGCATCGGGCGGATTCCTCGACGACCTGCCGCAGCATCGCACATATTGGACCATCGACACCGACCTGTGCTACGGGCCGAATAAGGGCGCAATCGGAGCCGGTCCCAAAGGCGATATCCTCGCGATGGACGGTGATGTATTCTACGAGATTCGCGGTTACTTGCCCGCTCGTCACAGCACCAAAATGATCCCGCAGAAGGGTTATACGCTCTATAGCGGTCAACGAGCCGGCGGCGGCGCCGATGTCTGGAAGGCCGATTGGAAAACGCGCACGGTCCCGCGGGTCGGGTCATGGAAAAAACGCTGGTCGACACAGATCCCGCTCAGCGGTAACGCCCTGGTGCTGGCTGGTGATACGATCATCGCAGCCGGGGTTCCACTGAAACCGGACTTCAAATTCCCGGAACTGTCAACCGCTTACGCGGGCAAGCAGGGGGGCGTGCTGTGGACTGCATCTGCAAAGGACGGAACCAAAATCACCGAACTGAAACTCCCCGCCCAACCAGTCTGGGACGGACTATCAGCCGCACACGGACAATGCTTCATCACCCTGCGAGACGGTTCGGTAATCTGTCTGGGCGCACAATAAAAAATGGACGGTAATGCGTCACAAAGGCTCCGCGGCGACACGCCGCGGCTCCGTCCAGAAATTATTGATCGCAATAGTGGCGCTGTGAATTGGGTCATTAAAATTTCAATTTAAACAAGAAACTTTATCGTTGTTGAGCGTCTGGACGGAGCCGCGGCGTGTCGCCGCGGTGTCGTTGTGACACGACAACCCACTGACGTTTTTGGGAGGTTTGGTGCTTACAATTTCGTTCCGCAGAACTTGCAGTATACCGCGTTCTCGTCATGTCCCTGTTGCGTGCAGCCGGGGCAGGTTTTGCTGGTGATTTCCTTGTCGCCGGCCCGCGACATCTCCACCGTTACAATTCCCGCCGGGACAGCGATTATCGAATAACCGAGTATCATCACCAGCGAGGCGAGAAATTGACCGGCTCCGGTGGTCGGAGAAATATCGCCATACCCCACCGTCGTAAGCGTGACAATCGCCCAGTAGACACTTCGCGGAATGCTCGTGAATCCGCCATCCCGCCCTTCGATCGCGTACATAATCGCGCCGATAATTGTTACAAGAGTCAGCACGGTGAACAGGAAGACGAATATCTTGCGCCGGCTGGCGACCAAGCCGCGCATTAAAACGTTGGCTTCGCCCACGCAGCGGCCCAGCTTCATCACGCGGAATATCCTTAGCACTCTGAGCAGGCGAATAACGATAAGCGAATGGCTGCCCGGTAAGAGTATGCTGATATACGCCGGGGCGATCGCCAGCAGATCGACGATCCCGAAAAAGCTCCGAGCGTACCGAATCGCCTTATTAACGCAGATCAGCCGGAGGATATATTCGATAGTGAACAGAACAGTAAGCGACCACTCCAACACATTTAAAAGCCGCCCGTGCGACCGCTGAACCTGCTCCATACTCTCGAGCATAACAACGGCAACACTGGCGACGATGCATACGATCAATCCAACATCGAACCATTTACCAGCCGCCGTGTCAGCCTCAAATATCACCTCAAACAGAACATCCCGCCACCCACGTTTTGTATCACCAGACTTTTCCATATCAATATCTTCCAGCCGCCTGTCAAAAACCAACCGCCAACACACTTTCTAACACACCTAACCGCCCAATTGACAGAAAAATTGGCGCCAACGACATATCATTTGTTTCCCGCGAACAATACGCCCGGTTTGGGCGACCGTTGCGTTTCAGCATTGTGATTAGCTGGAGCGTTTTGTTAACTGCCATTGTCCACCTCCATATCAGGTTTCCAAACCGCGAAACTGCAGATAGCTATGTTGGCAATGACGACAAACATGCAATTTGGAGAAAGCTCGACCATGTCGAACATGAGCAACATCGTCCATAGCGCAATAGTGACGGCGCCAATTAGGAAGAACTCAGCGGGTCGGGTGTTAACCAGAACAAAGGCGAGCACGGATAGAACAAACGCAAATGTGGGCAGGGAGTACCACCCGAACTCAAAAACCGAAACGTAGAGGGCAAAGAACGCGAACGACATCCCACCAAGTACGTGGCCATCCAATGACCATATGGATAGCATTCCGAGTAGGAAAAGGGCGGCAATCACTTTAACGATAGATCGGGTTTGTGTGGTATTCATTGTGCAGTTAACAACTTATTAGAGCCTTGGTGCAGGATTCCAGTATGGCTTTGGGGATATTATTGCCCAAACGCACCAACGGCCAGTTTTTCATAACTACGTTTCACCCTTTATAGTGCTCCATATTCGTCGTAACAAGCAGAAATCTTGGGGCTTACAAGCCAATGCTGTTCATTGGTGGTAGGTCGACCGTAATTTGATGCGGTGGGCTCTCGCCGCGTTGACATGTCGCGGAGCGGCGCCGTTGGCAGTTATCTTGTTTAATAGCGGACGACGCCACACGACTCCTGGGCCCACCCGAAACGCCCTGGGCTAAGGGGGCATGGAAAGTGTTTCTAGAGGACAAAGAAGCCATCGCCTCCGCCGCCCACTATATCGAAATGAATCCGATCAAAGCAGGATGGCGACGACAACACTGGGATTTTGTAACGCCATTGTCATACGGTCAATAGTTAAACCAAAAATGCTCGTGAATACTCCGAACGCAAACGAAGTATCGGATAGACTCAAAGCTGTACTCTACGACTCGGGCAAGTGGCGTGCTAACGTTTCGTGTCAGCGGCGGCGGTGGTTTCGTCTCGTGGTCAATCTCTATTCTCAATATCAAAGATTCTTTGGCGTAGTCTGGGGGTCATTTCCCCCGATGGCTGGAGGGCAATGACCTTTCTATAAGCGGCGATGGCCTTGGGCCATTGTTCGAGTTTGTCATAGGTGAGGCCCATGCAGTTGTACGCATTAGCATAATCCGGTTTGAGGGCGACGGCCTTCTTGAAGGCTGCAATGGCGTCTGCGTATTGTTCAGACTTGTCATAGGCTATGCCAATGTCGCAGTATGCCCCGGGATCATTCGGTGTCAGGGCGATAATCTTCTTATAGGCCGCGATAGCGTTTTCGTATTTCCAAACATCTTCGTAGGTGACGGCCATCCTGTAATACGCTTCAACATCATCCGGGTTGAGGGCAATGGCTTTTTTACATTCGGAAATGGTCTTCTTGAACTTCGTATCGAATACCGTAGCGCACTCCATCACCATCACACTTTGATGCCTGATGGACGATCCTGAATAGATTGTGACATCTGACATTCTGAGCGAGATTTTGTCAGTAGTCTGGGAAATGACTAGCGTTTCAGCCTCCATCCGCACTTCTGACCCATCAGGTTGCTTTTTGGTAATACGAACACCACGTAAAGTCGCTCCGTCCTTCTTTTCGACGAATATCGAGAAGCCATTTCCTATTGGGACGGTGCGGCCTTCTTCTAAGATGTCCGTGAGATAAACCTGCTTTGGTTCTTGCTCATCGGAGCATCCGCCGAGCAACGCGACAACGATCAAAATGGAGGCAATGCTTTTCATTTTATATAACAATTCGTGTTAGCGACGCCGCAGGCGTCCGTTGTACACGTTTGTCATGCGTTCAAATCCGTTACTTCAGTTTCGCGGCACTTTATTTTAAAACTACAAACGATCCCAAACAGGGTCAAGCAGTTTTCATTCTCGCAAAGGTTTGAATTTCACCGTTTTCAATCGAGCCTAAATCAAATTTGGTGTAGGAATGCTCCAAGCTGATATCAACTGTTCCATCAGGAAATTCTATTTTGGAAACTAGCATCTTCCCGTTCATTAAACCCTGCAAAATCTCAATTGGAACAAGTTCAATACCAACGCCCTCCTCAATAAACAAATCGCCGTGAGTATGCCATCCCCCAGTTGAACCATCAAAATAAATGCAGGTGTCATTTTCCGCTTGGCTATTTGCAAAACAGATTACGAATCCACAGTTCAAGTCAACCGCCAGCACGTCAGGACTTCTCTCCTCAATACGGAGAGCTTGTTCCATGGCAAAGTCTACAGTAAGTTTCAAATCGAACATGTTTCTTTTTCCATAACGTCTAAGCTCAGCGGCGACAACGCACGTCGGGTCCGGAGCGTCTTGTTATTTGCTTTTCTTGTATTTAACAATAATTACTTCTGCCTTTGATTCTATATGTTCAAATGTTTCGAGCATAATCTTCAAAGACCACTGCTTGCCTCTATTGCCTGAGCCTGAGCCAATCAGCGGCAATGCCACGCTATTGTAACCTTTTTCATTTACAATTCTCATCGCATTTTCAACTGATTTAGACACTGAGGTTTTCGTTGCGAACCAAAGCATATTAATGCCTGCTACATGAATAATTCCCTTGAATGGTAGAGCACCGGCAGATGTTAACCTTGCGCCTCCAAGAGGAATAGAACCAACCTTTGCTAATGCTTTAAATGGTCCTACGCCGCCTTTGCGTTTGATAGCGCCAGAAACGCCTTGCGGTAGAAGGAGCCACCATGGAATGATATTTCGATTCCAACTATTTACTATTACTTCTACCTCTTGATCCAGGAGATCGCCTTCTATTACTTGTGGTGTCACTATTCTCTCTTCTTTTATGCAGATAACAACTTATAGATCCCATGATCGCTGGGATAGGGTTTCATTGTACTTTTGGCTCATTGGCCTGTCAAAACGTGCCAATACCTTACAATATCGGTACTTGCAGCGTTTGGCGTGCGATATCAGATACGCAAAAACTTGCAATCCGCGCTGCGTCCCGAATATCAGTAATAAGCGATATTATAACCGCCTGACACACCGGAACCATCCTTTTCACAGAAGTTGCATTAATTTACATCTCGACAAACGCTGCGTGTCAGTTCGGTAAGATTGCGACGAGGCCTTTGGCGGTTTTTCGTTGTACGAATTGGCAGAGTTCGAGGTGGTCCAGGGCGTCGCGGATGGCGTTTCTGGTCGCTCCGCAGGCTCGGGCCAACGCTGATTCGCTTCGTCCGGCCGACGGGTCAGTTTCGAGGGTCACCAGGATCGAGGCTTGCAATTTTCCACTGAAGATCGCTCGTTTGTGCAGTGATGGGTTGTTACTCATTATCCACGAGTGCGGGCGAATGGCATCGTCGTAGAGGCGTTCTCGCGGGGTCCACAGGCCCCAGTTGCGCCCCTGCGAGCAGGAGAATTTCCGGGCCAGCGCGGCGAACTTGTCATTCTGGCGGTCAATCTGGAACATTGGCATGGGCGGGTCAAGCGGTTTGCACGCCTTGATCGCCAGATTGAAATGATCGCTCTGGGCATGGTCGCCGCAAAGCGTCAGGGTTAGTCCCAGAGCGGCTGACTGCTGAGGCGATTCAATTTGCTTTGCGAGTGAGGCCAGCCGATGTCTGCACACAAGCCGATCGTATCGCGCCAGCCATGAAATCATCATTGAGTGGAGGCGGGCGAATTGCGGCATGATTCCGGCAGTATCTACGAGCAATTGCTCAATATCCGGAGTTTTCTGCGCGGGAGCAGCACCAAACCCGGCGCCAAGACGAACCCACTTGGAGATAATTTTTTCCGCTCTTTCCAACGCATCACTCATTTGCTGAACCCCCAAGGCATTCAAGATTATCCAGAATGTTTCCGGTATTCATCCGCATATACATATTGTATAGTTTTTCTATACAATTACAACGTCTTTTTCATTTGGGCTCCGACATACCGCTTAATCTCAGCGGCGTTGATGTGCGTCGGGGTCCGCTGCGGGGGCGTGTTTGCTCTGGGGCTTTTTCCACAAGCTCTGCAGAAGCTTATCCGGAATCTTGTGGACACGAGCGATAGACTTCTGGGTTTCTGTGATGTAGAGCCCGTCGTCCCAAATGAAATCGGGGTAGCTGATGCGGGTCTTCGAATTTTTGTCATACAAAACAGCTACCGGCCGGCCCCACTGAATGTGCTTCCCGTCAGGCCGGTTGACTTCAATCCCGCCCAAAAGGTAGCAGGGGTTGCGCCCGTTCCAACCCGGCGTCTGGTTGTTGTGGAACCAGTAGATATAGCGACCCTTGTAAGGCCCTTCGGTTAACTTCCGCACAAAGTTCGCGGCGCGGGGGTGATTGACGAGCTTGCCTTTCGGGCCATAGGTCATGAACGCCGATTTGGTCCAGGTCTTACCGTCGTCTCTCGAGTAGGCGTGACACGGATGGCCAGCAACCGTTCGGTAGGTGCAGAACAAGCTGCCGTCCGAAAGGCTGGTGAGGTTCACTTCTGAGGCGATCGGGCCTTTGGGAGACTTAAGTCCGTCGTCCCCGTCCGGAAGTGTCCGCCATTTGAGTTTGCCCGGGTCACGCTGGGTTTCGATATTGTCGCAGCGCAAAAACCATCCTTCACTGATCGCGATGAAGTTGGCCCCAAATTTTTCAACTTTGGTGAATCCCAGGTACATGGCGTTTTTGTGCGTTATCGGTTTACCAACGCCCCAGAAGAAACGAATCTTGCCCTTGTAGGGGTTTCGGGTGTCGGCGTTTGTCTGGCGGACGGGGATAAACCAGCGGTTCTTCGACCATGTCTTGCCCCCGTCGTCGGAATATTTGAAGGCGTACCGGCCAAGCGTGTCAACCCTGGCGCCTCCGCCAATGACCTTACGAATATTTGCAGCGTTGTAGGTGTAGAAAACATAGACCCTTCCATACCCGGTGAGATAGGGCATGACCCAGGATGCCTCCGGTCCGTCTGCAGGTTCAATGTCGACAAGCTTGGTCCAGCTCTTTCCTTTGTTCGTACTTCGAGCCGAAACGATGTGCTGGCCGCGTTTCCCTTCGTGCCCTTTGCCCGTAGTCATAGTGCAAAGCCAAACACCATCCTTAAGTTTGACCACATAGGGCTGATCGCAGTAGCCTTCGTCCGGGATAACATATCCCGTACTGATGTCAACAGCCGCCGGTTTCTGATTGATCGCTTCGGCGATACGACTATCGCCCCTCTCGGCGCCCTGGGCGACAAGAAAAACCGCTGCAACAATGACCGTGACGACTCCAAGATGAAATCTATGCATTGCGCCTTCCTTTTGTATAACGCCTTGTTCTACGGTCGGTCACGAAGCCCATGTCAGCGTGAGTTTTTTGCCCGAGTGAGCGCATTCGGTCAGATACAGATTGATCAGGTTCTGGTATGGAACCCCGGTTTCTTGGGCCAGGGCCTTGAAATAGGCGATCGTATCGGTGTTCAGACGGAGCGTCACCTGTTTCTTGAGTTGCTTGGCGTAGGGGTTTTTCACTGAATCGGCGAAGTCATATTCTTTTCTCATAGGAATTCTCCATACTGCATGCGTTCTTTCCGCATCGCTTTGCGGGCCGAAATAATCCTGATTTCCGTTTCGCCTTGTCGATACGCATGCGCCACAACAAGCATACGGAACTTCGCGCTAAAGCCCAGCAGGATAAATCGATCTTCATCCTGTGAGTGATCTGGATCGTGGGTCAATCTGGCGTTCTCGTCGGCAAACGCGGTGGCCGCTTCTTCAAAAGAAACACCATGCTTACGCTGATTGGCCCGGTCCTTCCGATCGTCCCATGAAAAGGTCAATCCGTCCATAATTATATTATATTGCTCCTATACTTATAAGCCAAGAAGAATCTTCGATCATTTTGAGAGCATAGCGTTTGAGTTCAGCGACGTTGATGCGTATCGCGATCCGTAGGGAATGGGCATTGTTTGTCGAGTTTGTCCGTTGGTTGCGTTATTCTGTTTTCCTATTCAATTAGATACTTGCCCTTCTTCCATGCGACAATCTCCACGGGGACGCCAACGGCCAGGAGAACGCCCAGGAACGCCAGCGTTCCTGAAAGCACAGGCACACCGTAGACTTTGTCGAGAATGATAATGAGAACCGCTCCGCAGAGACCGAGTATGACAGCGCAATAGAAAATGACATGGAGAATGCGATTACCCTTAAGCGATATGCCGCAGTTTCGACACTTGGTTTTTCGCGCATCGAACTTACCAAGAAACTGTCCGATAGTTATGGGCGATTCACCACATTTTGGGCACAGATTCATAATTTGTCCTTCACGTTAGCGGCGCCGGAGGCGTCTGTTGCACATGGTTGTTATGCTGTCTAATCGGACCATCTGGCCAGGACAGTCCCTCGGAAATAGTAAATTCGCCCGCATTTTCCCGTGTGGCGTCTTGTCTGAACGCTCTTCAGGAGTGAATATATCTGGATCACCCCTGGCAATCAGGGAGTAAAGACTGACGATCCGGACAACGAGCGATTCTGGATCAATGCCGCCATTCCCAAACCAGTAGTCATACAGCTTATGACGCAACTTAACCCATTCCTTCCCGGATTCTCCGGGATTTGCTTCAATTGAAATGGCTAGATTCCGGAGTTCCGCCGTTAACTCTACTTCTTTCTCTGTTATCGATGTCGTGCCGAGTCGGAACACCATAGCCATGTCGTCATAATGTGATTTGCCCACATATAGGTGTCGATTCTTCTTGAGTAACATTCGCGCCTTCTGAAAGCGTTCTATTCCCCCTTCTGCATATTCCTTCTGCATATACTCCACCCAATTGTGAAAGGTCTTGGGCAGGGGCGTGGCTTCGTAATCCTTAGTCGCTCGGTCACCGGTATGTTCATTGATTGATTGCCCACCGCAACCAACTACGAAAGCGAAAAGGGACCAGAGCATAACCAAGATGATCCCATCAAGCACAATCCCGCGCAGATGGATGACTCGTATTTTTCTCTTCATTGCTCGATGTCCATAACGTTGCCTTGGCATAACGTCTAAGTTCTGCGGCGGCGACGCATGTCGGGATCCGCTGGAGCGTTTTGTTGTGTGTCTTCGATTGATCCGATACTCAATCCTGCGTTTATCACATGCATCTTAATGTGCGGTCGCAAGTACTTGTCACGATTGGCCCCAGTTGGCCTTACAGATATTGCCGTTTTGCCTTCTGTTGCGTGAAGGAAAATGCTGTAATGAACGAAGGTTTCCATTAAATAGTCCTTGAATACTACATAGTCCTTCATAACATCACAGGCGACATGCTCATCGACGCTTCTTCCCGACCAACCGAGAGTGACATATCCTTCCTCATCTTCAGCGAAGAGGGAGGCGATTACTTCTTCGGGTTTGGCATTCACACGTAGCGTTATCATCTTCACTCACACAACAACTTATTTTATTAGCGCTCATGATCGCTGGCGCGGGGTTTCATTGTACTTTTGGGATCATTGGCTTGTCAAAACGCGCCAGTGTTTGAATTTTCGTAATTGCGTCTGGTCTTTTATAAAGGTGGGTTTCGGTCATAACAAGTCGAAAATAAGAGATTTACAGATGCAGGCATCTTTTTGGTGCGATATCTTTGTCACGAATTTGGGCGGTCGTTTGCTCGTAATGCGTCACAACGGCACCGCGGCGACACGCCGCGGCTCCGTCCAGACGCGCGGTAACGATAAAGTTTATGGTTTAAATTGAAATTAATATTAATATTCAAAAACGCCCCGATTCATAAAGCAACTATTGCGCCCAGTAACTTCTGGAAAGAGCCGCGGCGTGTCGCCGCGGTGCCGTTGTGACACATAATCGCAGCGTTGTGGTTTGTTCATTTTAATCGTTGGCGTAATTCACGTACAATATTCCGGCGACTTGCAGGATGCATAATCATGAAAGCACGAGAACTTCACAACTTGGGAATACCGAAAGGGCCAGCGATGAAACTCGCGCAGCCGGGCGACGCATGAGCCGCAAAAAGGCGAAACAAAGCTTCACCTGGTCGGATATCAGGCGGTTCCTCAAACAACGCAAAGTCGAGCTGATCTCCGCCGGTCTGGACGAAGCGCCCATGGCGTACAAGGACATCGAAGAAGTAATGCGAGCCCAGCAGGACCTGGTAGAACCGATCGCCCGCTTCGACCCGCGCCTGGTGAAAATGGCTCCGGGTGGTTAACGGTTTTGATTTCGACACAGAGACTCAGAGGCTCAGAGAACGGCAAGGGCGGGAAAGATGTTTACGGCAACGGCAAACGAAAACAGCAGAGAAACAGAGGACGGCGAACAGCAATGGTAACGACAAACGCCGTTCTCAGTCTCTCTGCCGTTGTTGTTGCCGTAACAATAAAGTTTTGACGTTTGCTGTTCTCTGAGCCTCTGAGTCTCTGTGTCGAATATCCGCCCTTTCAAGGTAGAATTCGTACGCTGCTGGCGGGGCGGTGTTGGGGTTAGTATAATCGCCTGCATGACGAAAACTTGCGAAAGTGAATTTCAGTACGCCCGGTTGATGGAGGCTGCGATCGAACAGGCGCTTCTCGCCCAGGATCAGGGCGATGTGCCTATCGGTGCGGTTATCGCCAATGGCGATGGTGAGATTATCGCCTCTGCGTATAACAGGCGAATAATCGACGCCGATCCGACGGCGCACGCTGAGGTGTTGGCGATTCGAGCGGCGGCTGATGTTATTGGCGATTGGCGGTTGGGCGGGTGCACGCTGGCGGTAACGCTCGAACCGTGCTGCATGTGCGCCGGGGCGATTGTGCTTGCGCGACTCGATACAGTAGTGTACGGCGCGACGGACCCCAAAGCCGGCGCCGTAGACACCCTCTACCATATATGTAACGATGAACGCCTGAACCACCGCTGCGAAATAATCTCCGGCGTAAACGCAGCCGTATGCGGAAACCTCCTGACCGACTTCTTCCGAGCACAACGTGCGGCAGGCAAAAAGTAACGCTCCAGGCGCCATGTTCACACCTGGGGGTCCTGTAAACTATGGTCCATGAGCGATTATGAGGTTCCATACGCGGGCGTGTCGAATGTAACATCTTGTGTATCAAGTAGTTATATTCTGGGCCAGTCTTGTGGGCAATTGTAATCGGGGCCTCTGGATTGAGGTTCACAGTCTCTGAGGTGTGAAGCAAATGTGAAGCATGGCGTCTGGTTGGTGGGAATATCACTTGTCAGTATGGCGATAGCGGGTATGATGTATGTAGATACTGGCTTGATATAAGGTTGCGAGTTACGCCTGTCGCGGCTTGGCCTGTAGATGCTCGACGTGAAAAATTGGGCGGCTTTTGTGGAGTTTATTCAAACGTGGACCCTCTTATTTGGGTTGTTTTATTGTGTACGGGCCTATCGGGCTTCTTTGCTCTTACCGGTTATTCGTTGCGGGCGTTTCGGCGGTCGCGGTTGGAGGAGGTTCTTGAAGATCATCCCGGCAAGGCTCGTCTGGAGGTTCTTGATCGTCATCTTTGGGCGATGCGCCTCAACACATCTCTATGCCGAACAATAAGTAACGTCGCGCTGGTGATGGTCGTGAGTTTGCTGTTCGACGGCCGGGTTCTTCCAACGCTGGCGGTTTCAATCGGCCTGATAGCACTATTCGGGATAGCGATCCCGCACGCCTGGGCTGCGTACGCTGACGAGCAGATCCTGGCGGCGACTTTCCCGGTGCTGCTGGCGTTGCGGAGGGTGATGAGCCCGGCGATATGGTTGATGCAGCGTTTGGACCTTCCGATCCGCAGGCTCACCGGTATCGCCGAGCGAGAGGCCAGTACTGAAGAGACCGCCAAGCAGGACATTCTACAAGCCGCCTCCGACGGCCAGGCCGAGGGCACCGTCGACGCCGACGAAGTCGAGATGATCGAGTCGGTGATGGAGTTCGGTGACACCCAAGCAGCCGAGATAATGACGCCCCGAACCGACATTTTCGCCCTGGCTTCCGAGATGCCCTGTCAGGACGCCGTTAAGCTGATCGTCGACGCCGGGCACACTCGCGTACCGGTGTTCACCGGTGATATCGACAACATTATAGGTGTCCTGTACGCCAAGGACCTGCTCCGTTTGGTCGGGTCCAGCGAGTCCGGAGCCATAGGCGATCTGGTCCGCCAGCCGTTTTTCGTGCCCGAGACCAAGGCGCTGGACGATCTGCTCCAGGAGTTCAAGGCCCGCAAGGTTCATATCGCCGTCGTGCTGGACGAATACGGCGGGACTGCGGGCATGGTGACCATCGAGGACGTGATCGAGGAGATCATAGGTGAGATCGACGACGAGTACGATCAATCTGAAGAGGACCTGATGACGCGGATCGACGGGCGGACGATCGAAGCCGACGGCCGCATGTATATCGACGATCTGAACGACGCGCTCGAACTGGAAATACCCGAAGACGCCGGTTACGACACGGTGGCCGGCCTGGTGTTCTCCGAACTGGGCTACATCCCGCAGGTCGACGAAACGCTCACCGCGTTCGGGGCGAATTTCGCGGTCCTTGCCGCCGACGAACGGAAAATCACGCGCCTGCGAGTTACGCTTGCCGATCCGAAAAGCTGATCGCCTTGTCGCGGGGAAGATTTCGACACAGAGACTCAGAGATACAGAGGACGGCAAACGGCGAACGGCCAACGGCTTTGCCACAGAGATCACAGAGAACGGCAACGGCAAACGGCGG
>JABGPF010000441.1 GCA_018645065.1 Phycisphaerales bacterium | reverse complement strand
GAAGTTCCTGGACGACCATCAGGCCAATCACAAGGGCAAGCCCTTCTACATGCACTTCTGCACCGACGGCGCACACGGCCCCTACGATCCGGCGGCCAAGCTGGCGGGGCAGCAGCTCGCCGGAGCGACGAAAATGACCGCCCACACCGATATGGTGTACGAAACGGACATCCTGCTGGGGGCGCTGGTCAAAGCCCTTGAGAAGCGATCTCTGCGCGACAATACGCTGGTGATCTACGTCAGCGACAACGGCGGGTTGCCGTACGAACGTGACCATGGGCACGACGCGGTGGCTGGGTTGCGCGGCCTGAAGGCCACGATCTTCGAAGGCGGGCAGCGCGTACCGTTTGTGGCGAGCTGGCCGGGCAGAATCCCAAAAGGAACCGTGCGGAACCAGTTAATCGGAGCCCACGACACCGTCGCGACCGCCCTTGAGCTGGCCGGTGTGACGGTACCCAAGGGCCAGGCCCGCGATTCGGTAAGCCTTGTCCCTGTGCTGCTGGGAAAACGCGACGATAAGAACCCCGTGCGCCAGACGTTGCTGGTCCAGTCAAGCCCCGGACGCGGAGCGTTTGTCGACAAGGGATACCGCGCGGGCAAGCCCGCCCCCAAGCCGTCCGAAAAGAAACAGGGCTCCAAACGCAAGGGCGGTAGGCAGATGGCGTTCGCCCTGTTCGCCGGTAACTGGAAGCTCGTCTTGCAAAACGGCAAGCCCGAGGCCCTCTACGACCTGGCCACCGACCTGGCGGAGGAAAACAACCTCCTGGCCGACTCTACCCACGCTAATCGCGTCAAGCAGATGACCATGCAGTATCAGAAGATTCGCACAGGTAAGTAATCGTGCGACCGTCGGCCGAAATATATGGAGAATGAGAATGCGTATTCGCATTAGACGATTATCGAAATTGACTCTGGTTGGAGTGATTGCTGTATGCAGCGTGAGTTGTCAGGCAGAGACCAATGACGTTGCAGCAAACAACATGAAACCCAAGGGCCGACAAATCGTTGCTAGCGCCCCGGCAACGCAGGAAAAAGACAATTCGGATTCCTGGAAGATCCCTTCAGATAAAAAGAACTTCCATGTGTTCCTCCTGATGGGCCAGTCGAACATGTCCGGAGGCGTGAATATCGCAGCCGGTGATACCAAGCCGGTTCCCCGTGTACTGAAAATGCGCCTTGGCTATAAAAAGAAAACGCCGAAGTGGGTTCCCGCCGCGCATCCGCTTCATCCCCGTCGTCCCAACAAGAAGAAACGCTTCGGACCGGGAATGTCTTTTGCACAGGCTTATCTGGCCGACAAGCCTGGTGTAGTTGTCGGTCTGGTTCCGATGGCCTGGGGCGGCAGGGGCATCGCGCAACTGGACAAAGGGTCAGGAATTTACAGCGATGCGATCCGTCATGCGAAGGTGGCGATGCAAGCCGGGACCCTCAAGGGCGTGCTGTGGCATCAGGGTGAATCGGACACCGTCACACAGGAAAAGGCCGATGCCTATGAGAAGAAACTCCATCGTCTGATCAAAGATGTTCGCAAGGATTTGGGCGATGCGAAGCTACCGTTTATCGTGGGGAATCTGGCGGAGTTTTACGGGACCGGTAAGGACCACAACGCCCCGGATCGGGTAGCGCGCATCAGTAAAATCAGGGGGATCCTTCGCAGCTTACCAGACAAAATACCTCATACCGGATTTGTCGAATCCACTGGTTGCAGCCCGGCTACTGCTCGTGCGAAGGTGCATTTTAACCGCAAGTCGTCTATCCTGCTTGGCAAGCGATACGCCAAAGTTTACGCCGACATGACAGCCAAAGCTAACAAGCCCAAGAAGGCGACTCCCTAACTAGCATCTTTCTTAACTTTTTTTACTCCGGTTGCTGCCGCCAGCTTCAGCGCCACGGGCTTGTTGGTTTTCCAGCCGCCCCGGGTAAAGTCCGGTACGTCTACTGAGTTGGATCGGTTTGCGATCGACTCGATTGACAATGGCGTAATGCAAGACCAAAGAGCCGCATCGTAACAATCCATATCGACAGCAAGACCATTACGCAACGAATTGATCAAGGACCAGTCCATCAGGAAGTCCATACCGCCATGCCCGCCGACCTGCTTGGCCATCTCGCCAATACGAGTAATTATCTCAGGCGTAAACTTCTTGTGAAGCACTCTCATATATTTAGCAGAAACCTCTTTATGCCCAAAAGCTATATACTGCTTCGGATATTTATGTGCGATACCCTTCGTGCCCGAAAGCAGATGAATACGCGAATAAGGCCGCGGTGAACTAACGTCATGCTGGATCATGATCGTCCTGCCCCTGGACGTTCTAACAAGCGTCGTATTAATATTACCGCGCCAGGGGCGGTCAACATACTTGGTATAGAAATCATCCTTTTTCGCACGCGCTTTGGCCTGGGCGTTCATCGTGAAATCGTTACTGGCCATAGACGTTAAATATTCCATCTTATCACCGCGGTTAATATCCATGCACTGGCAGATCGGGCCAAGGCCATGCGTCGGATAAAGGTTACCGTTGCGCGTGGAATTATGTTCAAGCCGCCACATGTCGGCATAAGCCCGTTTGTGGCCGCCTTTGCTGAACTTAAGCGGTATAAGATTATGAATATAAGCGCCTTCGCCATGAATAAGATCACCGAACATCCCCTGGCGAGCCATATTCAAAGTTAGCATTTCGAAGAAGTCGTAGCAGCAGTTTTCCAACTGCACGCAATGTTTGCGCGTCCGCTCAGATGTCTCAACCAACTGCCAGCACTCTTCCATCGTGGTGGCTGCCGGAACTTCAATCGCCGCATGCATTCCATGTTCCATAGCGTATACGGCCATCGGGGTATGAAGCTCCCACGGAGTAGCGATATAGATCAGGTCAATGTCATCCCGCTGGCACATTTTCTTCCAGGCATCGGGACTGCCTGCATAAACCGCCGCCTCAGGCAGCTTGCGATCTTTGAGTAGCTTCTGCACTTTATCGGTGCATTTTTTGTCCTTGTCGCAAATAGCAACAACTTCAACGCCTTCGATATAAGGTATACGCGCAACAGCACCAGACCCGCGATTACCAAGCCCGACATAAGCCATCCGAACCTTTGGGATTTTAGGAGCGCAATAGCCCGACATGTTGAACGCGGGTTTTGCGCTGGGAGTTTTGGCTTTGGTTTTGGCTTTGGCTATAGTGCTACCGGCAAGAATCGAACCGGCGCCAACTGCCAAAGTCATGCCCTTTAGAAAATCTCTGCGATTACTCATTCCGAAATTCCTCAAAAACAATCGTTGTTAATCTTTACCTGAAACGTTTTCCTTCGGGGTTCTTTGG
>JABGPF010000059.1 GCA_018645065.1 Phycisphaerales bacterium | reverse complement strand
TACTGGAAATCCCAGCGGGTCGCCTGAACCCCGCCATGATCTTGCCTCGCACACTATCTTATGGATTGTTGTATTTGAGCTTGACATTGCCTATATATCGGCGACAATGAGTGTGGCGTTTCAGCAGGTTTTTGCCGACCCGCAATTCAATGGAGCGAGCTGCTTGCCGCTCGAATTAATCTGTTGTTCGTGTGATGAGGTGTGCACTATGAACAAGTCTCGCGTAATCAGAGCGTGTGTTATTCTAATGTTCCTCGCAGCCGGAGCCATCGCTGCGCTGGTGGTCCCGACTGATATTGAGCTTCCCGGCACTCAGCCCAGTCAGATCGGTAATCTTGAGTCGCCGGACAAGTGCGACAATTGTCACGGTGGATACAACACTGCTGTCGAACCGGACCACACGTGGCGCGGCAGCATGATGGCCAACGCCGGACGCGATCCGATATTCTGGGCCACAGTCGCTATCGCCGAACAGGACTTCGACGGTGTTGGAGACCTCTGTATACGCTGTCATTCCACCACCGGTTGGTTGGCTGGGCGATCGACGCCTACAGACGGTTCGGGCCTGGCCGCCAGCGATGACAATGGCGTAGACTGCGACTACTGCCACAAACTGACCGATCCGGACAATTCCGAACACCCCGGCGTGATGAACGCGCCGTATATCGCCAACGATGGCGGAAACCCGCCGCGAGCGTATCGCGGAAGCGGTATGTCGTCTATGTGGGGCGGTAACCAGAAAATAGGTCCGTACGCCAACGCTAATGCCAAGCACAAAGTGCTGTCTTCCCAATTCCAGCGTTCATCTGACCTTTGCGGAACTTGCCATGACGTGTCGAACTCTGCTGTCGGCGATCTGGCCCACAACAACGGTGCGCAGATCCCGCTGGTGCAGGGAACATTCAGCGGAACACCCGGAGCTGCGGTCGGCGAGAAGGCGGCCTTTAACAATTTTCCGTTCATGTACGGCGTAGTTGAGCGGACATTCAGCGAGCACAAAACCAGCCTCCTGGCCCAAACTCCGGTCTCGAGTTATTCCCAACTGCCGGTTGAACTTCGCGCTGGGGCGATCCAGGCGGCGTACGAGAGTTCGATCATAGCAGGGACTTCCGGCGACTACGAGGACGGCGCCACGCGTTTGTTCAGTTGCCAGACTTGCCACATGCGTCCTGTTACCGGACGGGGCTGCAACAAGAATCCGCCGATTCGCAAAGACCTTCCGATGCACGATTTAACTGGCGGGAACTATTGGATGCCCGACGTTATCAAGTACCTGGACAACAAGAACCAGCTTCGCCTGGGCGGCGGGCTTACGAGCACCCAAATCGCCGCTCTTGACGATGGTAAGCTCCGAGCCCAGAAGCAACTCAGCCAAGCTTCTTCGCTTCTTCTGGAGGGAAACACGCTGCGAGTTGTCAATCTTACCGGACACAAGCTTATCAGCGGATATCCCGAGGGGCGACGGATGTGGCTGAACGTTCTGTGGTACGACGCCGACGGTAATCTGCTGCGGGAGGACGGTAAGTACGGCGATGTGGCTACGATCGACGTAGATGGCGACGGCGAGCCTGAAACCGCGGTCAAATCGATAATCGATATGGACGACGCCAACACGAAAATCTACGAAGCACACTATGCCATGACTCAGCAGTGGGCCCAGCAGTTGCGGAATCTGGGCTATCCAGCCAACCTGGCGTTGAGTTATGACCGGGTTAGCGGAGCGGTCGACAAGACTCTGGGCCAACTGGCCTCCCAGCAGGCCGGAACATATCACGAGACCTTCCACTTTGTGCTGAACAACTACGTATCTTACGATAATCGGATTCCGCCTTACGGAATGAGCTACGATGAGTCCCGAATTCGGAACACGCTTCCGGTTCCCGTAGACCAGTACGGAGACCCGGGCTCCGGGGGGCGATATCAACATTGGGATAGAATAGTTCTCAATCCGCCGCAGCGTGCTGCCTCGGCGACGATCAATTTGTTGTATCAGCCCACCAGTTGGGAGTATATCCAGTTCCTGCTGCTGGCGAACAATAAACAGAATGCTTTCCTGGCCAACGAGGGCGAATATCTGCTGGACGCCTGGTTGAATACGGACATGGCCGCTCCTTATACCATGGCTTCAGTCCTGTGGAGCGTTCCGCCGAGGATTCCAGGCGACACTAATGGCGACAATGTTGTCGATGAAACGGATTACGACAACCTGCTGGCTCAGTTTGGCGGACCTCCCGGTTCCGACAGCGCCGACTTTAATGGAGACGGAATGGTCGATCTGCTCGATTTCGTAATTATTCGCCTCAACTTTGGCGCAGGCGCCGGCGATGAGCTGATCGTCACCGCCCCGAGCGTGCAAAGTCGCGAGTCTATAGTTATCGATCTGAGCAGTTGGTATGTTGATAATAAAGGCGATTCGATTCGGTCGACTGTTTTTGCAGCCAGGGATACAGTCGAGATTAAGGCCAGTGTTGTCGGTTCTGACCGATTGGCTCTTGGCGGCGCACAGGTGTTCGTCGATATCCGCGATATAGAAGGAAACCTCGTGACATCGCTTCAGGGCTTTACGTCCGAGAGGGGCCAGGCCTTGCTCAAGTGGAAAACCGGTCGAGGGCAGGGGCGTGGGGCCTACATCGTTTTGGTTACCACGATAATAAAGAGTGGTTACAAGTTCGATTCCGATCAGGACCAACCCGCCATAGAGTTCTCGATCGAATAATCATCTCTTGTGCTGGACCGCAGGCCGCCTGTGTGATAGCACTGGAGGGTTGGGGCGTGTTTCCCGTACAAGACGCTGGATAGACAGGCGTGTTGCATGGTATCATTAGGGGCTGTATTCAGGAGATTACGATGAAAAATTTATTAGGCGTTCTGGTGTTGCTGCTGGCGGTTTCCGCCGCGGCTTTCGGAGCCGATGGCGATGACGGCTGCGTTTCCTTTTGGGACTTCGATGGAGCATTGAATGATGTTCGCGGAGTCAGTAAAGATAATCTTTCGGTTTCCGGCGGGGCGGGGCGATTTGTTACGGCTGAGCAGATACCCGGCGTGTCGGGCAAGGCGTTGGCGTTGGGAGTCAAGCCGGGCGATGCGGGTTGCGTATCGGCTGGGACGTCGTCCGACGTGAAACTCGGCGCCAGTTACACCATTGAGGCGTGGGTTCTTCCGACTAAGGGCGGGCAGTGGAATCGACTTGTGCTGAACTGGGGCGGTGCGAAATACGCCTACCATCTGGCGATTCACAATGGGATGCTGAGCTTGTATCACGGGCAGGCTGGCGGGGATTACCTGTTCGCAGAGGGCGGAAGGGTAAAGCTTGGCGTCTGGTCTCATCTTGTCGGCGTGGCTAGGCGAAACGACAAGGCGCCCGCCAAATCGACCCTCGAGGTTTACATCAACGGGAAACTGGTTGCCTCCGCACCGTACGACGGAACGATAGCGACACTCAAGAGCGAAGGGCTCGGAATCGGCGATGCCGCCGGTGGGAAGGGCGGCGTTTCGGGTTTCCGGGGATACATTGATGAAGTGGCGATCTGGAATCGAGCCCTGCCCGCTGGCCAGATCGCAAAGCATTACGCAACGCGTGCTGCGAAACTCAAGGGGTTGGCTCCGATTGTGAAGACGGTTGCAGCGAAACCCGTTGCGGCGCCCGCCAAGCCTGTCGATCCGGCCCGGTTGAAGGCTCTTGGCGTTAAGGAAATCGTTTCCGCAGGGGCACTATTACGCGAATTTCGGTTACTCTTGCGGTGATGAGAACCTATGGCTGCACGGTAAAGACGGAGGGCGGTTGTGCAAGCTGGACGTTGCGTCGGGTAAGGTGGCTGCGTTGCTGGATGATCCGAAGGGCGCCGTCCGCGATCCGCAGGTTTCATACGACGCCAAAAAGGTGCTGTTCTCATACCGCAAAGGCGGGACGCACTATTACAACCTCTACGAGATCGGGGTCGACGGTAAGAACCTGCGCCAAATAACCAAAGGCGCCTGGGACGATATCGAAGCGGCGTATCTGCCGGACGGCGGGATCGTGTTCGCCTCGGCACGCTGCAAACGTTATATCGGATGCTGGTTGGCGCAGACTGCGATTCTGTTCCGCTGTGATGGCGACGGAAAGAACATGCGAATGCTCTCTTCGGGCTCGTTCACCGAGAACACGCCTTCGGTGCTGCCAGACGGGCGCGTGCTCTACACGCGTTGGGAATACGTCAACCGCGACCCGGTGGTGTTCCATCATCTCTGGACGATGAACCCCGACGGGACGAACCAGGCGGCCTTCTTCGGGAACATGCACCCCGGCGGAGTGTTTATCGACGCACGGGCGATACCCGGAACCGACCGTGTGGTGTTCATCAACTCACCCGGACATGGGCGGAACGAACATCTCGGTTACGTTGCGACAGTTACCGACAAGAACGGACCGGACGATAAGTCGTCTATGCGGAACATCTCCAAGCAACGCGACTTCCGAGACCCGTGTGCGGTGGCGAAAGACGCCTTCCTCGCGGCCAGGGGTAATGAGATCGTCTTGATGAACGCATCGGGTGCGACGGAAGTTATCCATACCGCCAGCGTGATGGTTCACGAGCCCCGCGCGGTTGTAGTCCTGGACAAACCGCGCCTGGTTCCCTCGCGAGTGGACTTGTCGAAAACTACCGGCACGATGATGATGAGCGATGTTTACATCGGCCGCAATATGGGTGGGATCAAGCGCGGCGCCATACGTACGCTGCTGGTGCTCGAAGACCTGCCTAAGCCCGCGAACTTCCACGGCGGCGGATCCCAACCGCTCGGCCATGGGGTTACCTCCACACTCAAGCGCGTGCTGGGCACGGTGCCGGTTGAGTCTGACGGGTCGGCGCATTTTGAAGTGCCCGCCATGCGAAGCATTTATCTCGCAGCCCTCGACGAAAACGGGCTCTCGATAAAGCAGATGCGAAGTTTTATAACGCTTCAGCCGGGCGAGAAGCTCAGTTGCGTCGGATGTCACGAGCAGCGAACCAAGGCTCCCGATGTCGCGGCGATGGGCAAGCTCAAGGCGATGGGGCGGGCGGCCAATGTAATTAAACCGCAGGCCGGCATCCCGCAGATCCCCGACTTCCCACGCGACATCCAACCGATTCTCGATCGCCATTGCATCAAGTGTCATAACGCAAAAGACCGCAAAGGCAATGTGATCCTCACCGGCGACCGCGGGCCGGTGTTCTCCCACAGCTATTACGAACTGTTCTTCCAGTGGCAGATCAAGGACACCGCGGGCGATCCGGCAAACGGAAGCGGGCGCCAGAAGGGTAACGATAAACCGTACACCACGTACAGCTCGGCGTCTGCGTTGATGAAGAAGATCGACACGCATCACAACAAGGTCAAACTCAGCGACCTCGAGCGGAACACAGTTCGCCTGTGGATCGACGCCTCGGCGCAGTATCCGGGCACGTATGCAGCGATCGGAACCGGGCAGGTTGGCGGATGCTGGGGCGCCAACAAGTATGTGCGAGTAATGGCTGACAAATGGCCCGACACGGCACCGGCGGTGGAAGCAGTCGAGCGCAGGTGCGGAAAATGTCACGGGCGGAAGCTGCCCAGGCAAGTTACCGACCGCATCCCGGTCTCGTTCGCCGACATGCTCTCCTGGACGCGTCCGCTGACCAGATTCTCGCGCCATCGCGTCTACAACCTCACCAATCCGGAGAAATCGCTCATGCTGATCGCTCCGCTTTCCAAGGTCGCCGGCGGATACGCCAAGGGTCATCCCGGTGATGCCAAGGTGATACGTGAAAACATAACCGAAGCGCCCAAAGCGATTAAGCACCCGGTGATTTTCTCACACGTAACCGACCCGGACTACCTCAAAATTCTCACGCACATCAAAGCCGCCAAAACCAAACTCGACGAGATCAAGCGATTCGACATGCCCGGATTCAAGCCCAACTCGCACTACATTCGCGAAATGAAACGCTATAAAGTGCTCGACCCTGCGTTTGATCTGAAGACCCAGAAGATTGATGTGTACAAAATGGACGAGATATATTGGCGGTCGATGTGGCACAAGCCGATCGCGAGCAAGGAGTAACGGATGTATAAGGTTCTGGCGGTTGCAGTGTTGTGTTCGCTGGCGATTATCCCACCTGTTGGCGCAGCCCAGCGTGAGAAGATCCCGGGCTTGGAATATACCCGTCAGGCCGATGTGATATACGGCCGCAAGCACGGCGTGGCTCTTACGATGGACGTTCTGTTCCCCAAGAAACAAAACGGCGCTGCGATTATCTACGCCGTCAGCAGCGGGTTCAATTCGCATCATAGCTGGATCGAAGGGACGCGGTTTGCCAAGAACATGAGTATGCTGCTCGATCGCGGATACACCGTTTTTCTGGTGGTCCACGGAAGCACGCCGAAATTCACCATCCGCGAAAACTACGCCGATATTCGCCGATCAATACGCTTTATCCGCTACAACGCGAAGTCTTACGGGATTGATCCGAAGCGTATCGGGATGTCCGGTGCGTCGGCTGGCGGGGTGATCTCGCTGATGATGGCTGCTGCTCCGCAAGAGGGGGATCCCAAAGCACGCGATCCGATTGAACGCGAATCGACGCGGCTTCAGGCCGTCGGGTGCTTTTATCCGGCAAGCGATTTGGTCAACTTCCACAAGGAAGGCGAGAACGTTCTGAAAATCGCTGCCGCCAACAGGCATCTCGGTTCGTATCAGTTTCGCGATCACGATCCGAAAACCAACAGTTATACGCTGATTACCGATCCTAAACGGATCCATCAGTTGCTGGTCGACAATTCACCGATAACGCATGTGAGCAAAGGCGACACGCCCACGCTTATCGTCCACGGCGAGAAGGACCGCCTCGTACCGCTGCTCCAGGCGTCGAAAATGGTGGACGCCCTCAAGGCCGTCGGTGTAAAATCAAAGCTCGTAGTAGCAAAAGGCAAAGGTCACTCCTGGCGCGACCAGTGGACAAATGAAATGAAACACATCGCCGATTGGTTCGATGAGCGTTTGGCTCCGGCGAAGAAGTGAACGATAAGAACATCTCGAAAATCTGACAGATTGAGCGAAAGGTTAGTGCTATGCAAAAGCGAACTGTAACCAGGCGAGATTTTGTTAAAAGCGGGGCGGTAGCGGTGGCGGCGATCGGGCTGCCGACTGTCGTTCCCAGCACGGTTATCGGAAAGGATGCACCTTCCGGGCGAGTGAACATCGGGCTGATTGGTTGCGGGTCGATCAGTCGCTACTACCACAGGAACATTCTGAAGCGCATGGACGATGTGCGAATCGTCGCCGTGTGCGATGCTTACAAGGACCGTCGCGACAAGGCGGTGGTCGAAATGGATGGGCACTACAAGGGGAAGGTCGCCAAAGCACACGCTGACTTCCGCGAGGTGCTGGCGCGTTCGGACGTGGACGCGGTGATCATCGCCGCTCACGACAACTGGCACACGCCGATGTCGATCGCGGCCGCCAAGGCCGGTAAGGACGTCTACTGCCAGAAACCCCTCGCCCTGGACCTGTCTCGCACTGCGATACTCAGAAAGGTTGTCAACGAGAACAAACGCATCTTCCAGTTTGGAACGCAGTACCGCTCGCAGGGGCGGTGGCGTCAATTGGTTGAACTGGTCCGAAACGGATACATCGGTAAGCTCAAGCGGATCGACGTCTGGTCCCGCGATCTGACACATGACGCCAAGCAGTATAATGTCAAGCCCTACGGATCGGACGTAAAAGCGCCCATCCCCGCAGGTTTTAACTTCGACGCCTGGCAGGGTCCGTCGCCCATGGTTCCGTACACCGTTGATCGGGCAACGAGATGGGGCGGGTTCCACTGCCCCGAGACGTCTCTGGGCTTCCTGGCTGGCTGCGGTATCCACCCGCTTGGTATCGCACAGTGGGGCAATAAATCCGATGACACTTCTCCGATACGCTACGAAGGCACAGGGACAATGCCCACCAAGGGCATCTTCCGCACGCTGGAACGCTGGGACGTTAAATGCGATTACGCAAACGGTGTGCAACTTCGCTTCATGGACTGCCGCACCGCCAAAGGCGCAATGGCGAAAATTCTTCCCAACTGGCGCAACGGCGACGGGGTTTACTTCCACGGAACCGAAGGATGGATCGGGTCAAGCTGGGCGTTCATCGCCGAGGACCAGAGACTCTGGAAACAGAAGTTCAAATCCAGCGATGAAAGGCTCCCGGTGGTCCCAGAGCATAATCGGAACTTCATCGAATGCGTCAAGTCGAGGAAGGAAACCATCTGCCCGGTGGAAATGGGAATCCGCACCGATACGATCTGTCACATGACAAACGTCGCAGCCCTGACCGGTCGGGTGATAAAGTGGGACCCGAAGAAAGAGCAGATCATTGGCGACGCCGAAGCCGCGAAAATGATCACCCGCCCGCACCGTAAAGAATGGAAGGTCTGGTAGCTTTTAAGCTGACCACCGAAACCAGGATAGATACTATGAAATCGAATGAAGATCGTAATATAACACGTAGGGATTTTGTTCGCGGCGCCGCTGCTGCTGTCGCCGGGATGTCGGTGTGCGGTGCTTCTGCGGTGTACGGGAAAGACAAGCCGGTAGAAAAAGCCTGGAAGATGAAGCTGGCTACTTCGTCGGTGATGTTTGACAAGCTTCCGATCGAGAAGGTTTGCGAAACCACTGCCAAGCTTGGGCTCGGCGGCATTGACATATGGGCTCCTTTCAGTTGGGGCGGAGCCAAGTGCACCCATCTTGAGGACGTTAAGAAACGCCTGGGCGGGAAGGGGCTCAAGGAACTGCTGACCAAGCACAAGCTGGAGATGGCGGCTTTTACCCTCTACGGCCACAAGCTTTCGAAGTATTCCGGGTTGATTGGCGATTTCGGCGGTGGTGTTGTCGTGCGTGGCGCGGGGGCGAAAAGGGCGGCCGATGCGAAAGATCTGATCCCGAAAATGCGAGCGTTTTTCGAGAAGCTCAAGCCGGAGATAGAACTGGCGGAGAAATGCAATGCTCGGTTGGCGATTGAGAATCACGGCGGCAGCCTCCTGAGTTCGCCCGATTCGTTCAAGGCGTTCGTCGAGTTGAACCCGAACAAGAAGCGAGTCGGTATCGCTGTGGCTCCGTATCATCTACAGGGTTACAAGACGCCCATTGAAGATGTCATCAAAACCACAGGCTCGCAGATGCTTTTCCTGTACGCATGGCAGAGAGGGAAAGGGGCTTTACAAATGCCAGGCGTGGGAAAGGCGGACTTTACGCCATGGATCCGCGCACTGGCGGGTTTGAAATATCAGCATTACAGTTCAATATTCATGCACGGGCACCCCGCAGCGGACGTGATGGAGGCTGCGGTTTCTAAATCGCGGGACTACATGCTGAAATGTCGCGGTAAGGTCTGATAGAAAATCTTTACCGAACCGTGCGGTATGGGTAAAATGGGGCGCAGACGACCTCCCTCCATGGAGATAGGCTGAATCGGTGTGCATCCTGTGACGCCGAAACAGTGGCTGGCACTAATACAGGGAAAATGTGAAAGATACAAAATGAAGACATTGCTCGTTCTATTGCTACTGCCCGTTACTATCGCTGCCGCTGCAGAAGGCCCCGTTTCGACGTGGGATTTCAACGGAGGCGTCGCTGAGACTTGCGGTAAGAGCAAAGACACGCTTACCCCGCGCGCCGGGAAGCTGCGTTTTGTTACCGCCAGGGAACTGCCCGGTGTTAACGGTAAAGCCGTTGCGATCGGAGTAACTCGCAGCGACGCTCAGTCGCTTACGCTGGCGGCTTGCGAAGATGTGAAGCTCGGCGCCAGTTACACGATTGAAGCGTGGATTCATCCCACGGAAATCGCTCCAGAGTGGAACCGCTTGGTCTTGAACTGGGGCCATGGTAAGTCGTATCACTTTGCGATTCACGGCGGAAGGGTGAGTTTGTATCACGCCCAAGCCAATGGAGATGAGCGGGCCGCTGAGGGCGGAAAGGTCGCCAAGAACCGCTGGAACCACATAGTCGCCGTGGCCAGACGCAACGACAAGACGCCGGGTCGCAGCAAGATCGAAGTGTATCTTAACGGAAAACTCGTCGGGTCGACGCATTATGACGGGACGATTAAAACGCTCAAGGGCGAGGGGCTTGGCGTTGGCGATTCGGCCGGTACTCCGGGCAAGGGCGTACAGTACCGGGGATATATCGACAGCCTCTCGATGTGGAACAGGGCGATCACGCCCTCTGAGATCGCCAAGCGATGCGCCGCGGGCAAGAAGGCCCTCGCGCTGCCGTCGAGCCATGTTGCGGTTATGCTGAACAAAATTAAAAACGCTTCACCGCTCGAAACCGCCGTTTCGATTCACAAGGACGCCCGGTTCGGGAAGGTTGACGACGCGGTGGCTGAAGTCGCTGCCAAGCTGCTGGACGATAAGGATATCTTTGTGCGGGCGATGGCTGAGTGGGCGATCACGCGAAAAGTCGGCAACGATAACAATCACGAAGAGATCAAATGGACACCCGCCAGCGACGCTCCGTGGTTCAAGAAGTGGATGGCGATTCCGCTGGCCGATCGTGTCGATATGGACTACTGCCGTCAGGCCGTGGAACTGGGGCTATATAACGATGCGGCCAAACTCAAAGCCTCGGTAGACGAGATGATCGCCCGGGTAGCGAAAATGGGCGCCAAGTGTGATTCGCTTAAGCCTATTCGCGCCAAGATGGACGCCGTCACGGATATCGCAGCACTACGCAATCTCTGGCTCGACGCCAGGCGTAAAATGCGGCCTGTTGCGTTCGCCCACTCGGAACTGAACTTCGATGAGATCCTGGTCTACACGCGTTTCACGATGCACTACAAGCCGAACGTCTGCGGGGTTCACACGAGTTGGTCGTACAAGCCCGGCGGTGATATTCAAATCGTGTCGGGACTCGAAAAGCACAAGAGCATTAAGAATCTCATCAAGGGCAAGCTCGGACCGGGACACGTACACGGGCTGGACATCTCGTTTGACGCCAAGAAGATTGTTTTCTCCTGGGCGAATCAACCGTCCTGGCCGCCGAAGTACTCCACCCGCTGGCCTCGACGCGGAAACTCCTGCTATGCATTCGAACTGCGGAACTCCACCATCCCGCCGCACCTTTACGAGATGGACATCGCCAGCGGAAAGATCACCCAACTCACCGATCACAACTTCTGGACAGACGTCGAACCGGTTTACTGCCCCGACGGATCGATCGCATTTACGTCCGACCGTTCAGCCAACTCGCCCTCATGCGACGGTGTGGTGAACGATCTGACCGACCACAACCTTTACTCGATCACGCCCGATCGGAAATCGATCCGCCGTCTGACCAACCAGAAAGACGTCGATATGCACCCGCATCTGCTGGACAACGGGCTGATCGGATACTTGCGATGGGAATACCAGGAACGTCATTTCTGGGACGTTCATTCGGTCTGGACGGTTCGCCCTGACGGGACGATGTCTGACGCTCTGTTCAAGCAGCATCTGGGCGCTCCGGCGTCGGTTCGCGACGCTCGTTCGGTGCCTGGCACGAGCAAGCTCGTGGCGATCGCCGCAGGTCATCACTGCCTGCCCAAGGGCCCGATAGTGATCCTGAACCCCGCAACGGGATTGAACGAAGAAGAGGGTATTCAGCTCCTGACCAAAGGGCCCGTGCCCCAGGAAAAATCGCAGACCTGGAAGAAAAAGACGATGTGGGATACGAACGTTGTCCCAGATGGCGGAGTGAACGATGCCGGCGGACACTACATGACCCCGTACGCGGTTTCGGATAAAGTCTACATGGCGTCTTATGGATACGGTTCGAAGAACGCCGTGCGATACCGCCACTACAAGTCGGACGTTGACTCAAACGGGCTGGGCGTTTACCTGCTCGATACGTTCGGTAACAAGGAACTGATCTATCGCGATCCGCTGCATTCGGTTTACAGCGTTGTCCCGTTTAAGAAGCGCAAGACCCCCGCGGTTATGCCCGACGCGACGGACTACTCCAAGAACTACGCGACGTGCATCGTGCCCGATATTTATCAAGGTATGCACGGGGTCAAGCGTGGCGATGTGAAGTACATCCGTATCGGTGAGGCCTTGCCCTGGCCGATCGTTCCAGGGCTCGGCGTGAAACGCTGGGACTTGTCGAACCGATGGAATCCTGTGCGTGTGATAGGTACGGTTCCCGTAGAGGTTGACGGGTCGGCGCACTTCAAAGTGCCTACCGTCGATTCGGCGTCGGTTTACTTCCAGGCGCTCGATGAAAACCACATGGAGATCCGCCGCATGAGGAGCAATATCTCGTTCCAACCGGGCGAGAAGCGAAGTTGCAACGGATGTCACGAAACCCAAGCCGTCGCGGTCAGCAGGCAGCGCGGGATCGCATCGCGTCGCCAGGCCGATATGCCCAAGGCTCCTGTGTGGGGCGCACGAACAGTTGTCGGGTTTGAAAATCTCATTCAGCCTATACTCGACAAGAAGTGTGTCAAGTGTCACAGCGGCTCGGAAGCCAAGGGCAAGATCGATCTGTCCAAGGGTAAGGCTTACAATACTATCGTCAGGGGTCGGAAACTAGTTACGCTTTCCAACCGCCAGTCGGACGGCGGGGTGACAAGTGTTAAGCAGTTTGGTTCGCACAAGAGCAAGCTGATCACGAACCTGCTGGATAAAAATTATAAGGGTCACAAGGATCTGCGTCTTTCAAAAGACGAGTGGATTACGCTTGTCACCTGGGTTGACGCGAACGCGCCTAATCAGCATTTGATGTGGTCCAAACGTCCCGCCGACGGCGGGAAATCCAGATGGGAAGCTTACGATTGGGGCGACCCCTGGGCTCCGTCACAGCAGATACCGGCGATGGGCGTGCGACTGACACCGATCAAAATTACCAAACCCGCCACGAAGAAGTAGCTGGTGTAGTCCGGGGGGATTGCAGCGCTGATTCAGCCCGAGGGGGCTCTGGAATGTACACAGCAACATTCCGGAGAACCAAACGGGTGGTGAGAAACCACCAGAGAGATATCTTTTGGATAGACTTCCGCTGGTGATGTTCGATGTTTATTTTCGCAGGCGGCGGCGCGAGACCAATCCGGTCAGGCCAAACATCATCAGTCCGATTGTCGCTGGCTCGGGAATGTTCACGTCGGCTACGACGATATCGTCGGGCGGTTGGTTGGAGTTGTCCAGGTGACCGTTGAGCTCGAAATCCGTGAAGTCGAAGCCGGGCATCAGCGCGAGGTCTAGCTTGATTTCCATGTCCTCATCGATCATGACGTTCCAATTGGCTGGAAGTAGAGGCAGCGCGGTCGGTAAGGTTGGATTCGCCGCTGAACCATGTTCTACTGCTATACTCGTCGCAGTGGTCGTGATGATGAAGAGGTGGTTGGTTGTCCCGTCGTTCGCCTGGAACAGGAACTCTGTTTCCGGCGGGAAGGGTTGAATAGGGGGCGGGCCAGGATCAACTACACCGTCCCGGTCGAACGTACCGACAGTTTTCAGGCCGACATACAGCCAACTTGCGTCCATGTCGAGCCTGATCTCATCGATGTCGAAGGCGGGCGATCCGAATATTCCTTCGTTCGGGTCGTCCGAATCAAAAACGTAATGAGGACCAGGGCCAGGGGCATAGGCTTCGTCGACGTTACCGTCGAATGTTACCGGAAGCGCGATTGCTCCCGATCCGCACATAAACAATACAGCAACCACAATCAGCATCAATCTCGATTTTAACACGGACTCACCTGCTTTCTTTTCCAGGCCCCTGAGCAGGAGGCTTTAGACGTAAAAAAACGATCCTAGACACTCCTCCGAGTGGCTTGCGACATGTCTCCAGAGAGCCTCTATCGCAGAATCGCGGGTCAGCTTTATTCTATGAGTAGTTTTTTTGCGATTTCAACGTGATTGTAAAAGGAATTCCCCATTTTTGTGTAATCTGACGAGCTTCGAGATTGTATTTTGCGACAAAGGCATGTAGCTTCGTATGTTACGGCTCGCCCCGTGAAGTTGGTTTGTTTATCTTTGTTTGACGCCAGCGGCGATTTCATGGCAGGACACAGTTGTTGATCGGAAAAATTGGCTTTCGGGCGCCTTGTTCGTGGCGCCAAAACGCTGATATCCGACCACCGTTCTGGCGAATTCATTTGCGAGTACCGAGACATGCGGCCCGGATCGCATCGCGTCGCCAGGCCGATGTGCCTAAGGCTCCTTTGTGGGGCGCACAAACAGTTGTCGGGTTTGAAAATCTCATTCAACCTATACTCGACAAGAAGTGCGTCAAATGCCACAGTGGCGCGAAAGCCTGGGGCACAATCGACCTGTCCCGAGGTAAAGCGTATCAAACCATCGTCCGGGCCAGGAAACTCTTATTGGTTTCCAATCGCCGATCGGGCGGAGGAGTGACAAGCGTTAAACAGTTTGGCTCACACAAGAGCAAACTGAGCTGCCGGACAAAAACTACAAGAGTCACAAGGATCTGCGTCTTTCAAAAAACGAATGGATCACGCTTGTTACCTGGATCAACGCAAATGCTTCTAATCAGCATTTGATGCGGTCCAAACGTCCCGCTGACGGCGGGAAATCCAGATGGGCTACCTACGACCGGGGCGACCCCTGGGTTCCGTCACAGCAGTGCCGGCAATGGGCGTGCGACTGACACCGACCAAAACCACCAAACCCGTCAAGAAGAGGCAACCGGTACAGCCAGGGAGATTTGTCGTCCTGACCGAGCCCGAAGGGGCTCCGGAACGTTTGCCTCAACATTCCGGAGAACCAAACGGGCGGCGGGAAACCACCGGAGATTTTAAATGATATTCGGTGATATTCCGTCTGGTGATGCTTGTGTTTACTTTCTCAGGCGGCGCCGCGAGATCAACCCGACCAGGCCAAATGTCAGCAGTCCGATTGTAGCCGGCTCGGGAATGTTTACGTCGGCTAGGACGATATCGTCGGGCGGTTGGTTGGAGTTGTCCAGGCGACCGATGAAATCAAAATCCGTGAAGTCGAAGCCAGGCATCAGCGCGAGGTCGATCTTGATTTCCATATCTTCATTGATCGCGACGCTCCAATTGGCTGGGAGCAGAGGCAGCGTGGGTGGTAAGGCCGGATGCGGCGCTGAACCATGTTCTACTGCTATACTCGCCGCAGTGGTCGTGACGATGAAGAAGTGGTTGGTTGTCCCGTCGTTTGTCTGGAACAGAAACTCTGTTTCCGGCGGGAAGGGGTTTACCGGGGGCGGGCCAGGATCAACTACACCGTCCCGGTCGAACGTACCGACAGTTTTCAGGCCGACATACAGCCAACTTGCGTCCATGTCGAGCCTGATCTCATCGATGTCGAAGGCGGGCGATCCGAATATTCCTTCGTTCGGGTCGTCCGAATCAAACCGATAATGAGGGCCAGGGCCAGGAGCATAGGCTTCATCGACGTTACCTTCAAACGTGATCGGAAGCGCCATTGCTCCCGATCCGCACATAAACAGTATTCCAACAATAATTAGCATTGATCTTGATTTTAACATTGGCTTACCTACTTTCATTTTGAGCCCCTGAGCGAGAGGCTTGAGCGTTAAAAAACGGTCCTGAGCAGCCTTCCGAGCGGCTCGCACGATGTGTCGCACGGAAGCCTCGGTTGCGGATCAATTCTAGGAGTATCGCTTTTGCTATTTCAATGTGATTGCAAAAGAAATTGCGAGTTTTTGCGTAATGTGACGAACGTTGAGATTGCGTTTTGCGAGAAAGATATGCCGCTTCGTATGTTACGGTGAATCCCGTGAGCTCGATTTATTTGTCGTTGTTTGACCGCAGCGAAATTTTCATGACATGACCCAGTTGTTGATCGAGAAAATGAACGCTCGCGCCTCTTGCCTGAGGGCGTAAAACGCCGATATTTGACTATCGCCAGAGCGAATCCATTTGCGAATGAGGCCTCCTGCGCGGTAAGGTGATAGCAAGCAATGAAAGATATCCAGTACAACACGATAGTTACAGCGGTGCGCGACATGTGCATACGCGGATGCACCCAGGCCGATTCGCGAGTGATCGACGCCCTGGCCGAAGCACGCTGCGCCGAAAACAGCGAACCGGCTGCGACGATTATTACGCAACTCGAAGCCAACGCGAAGGTTGCCGCTCAAACACAAAAACCTCTCTGCCAGGATACCGGTCTGGCGGTGTTCTTTATCTCGATCGGAAGCGATGTGCGAATTGTCGGAGGGGAGCTTGTCGAGGCTGTAAACCAGGGAGTACGCCAGGGATATGGCGACGGATATCTGCGGAAGTCGGTTGTCGCCGACCCGTTGCGAAGAGTTAACACAGGCGATAATACCCCGGCGATTATACACGTTCGTCCGACCTCTGGTCAGCAGTTGCGAATACGCTACGCAGCCAAGGGGGGCGGTAGTGAAAATATGAGCCAAATCGCCATGCTCAAGCCCGCAGACGGGATCGACGGAGTTAAAGATTTTGTAGTCAACACAATAGCGAGTGCTGGGGGCAACCCGTGCCCACCTCTGGTTGTCGGCGTGGGTGTCGGGGGCGATTTCGAACTGTGCGCCATACTCGCCAAGGAAGCTTTGTTCCGCCCGCTGGGCGATCCGAACGAAGATGAATTCTACGCTGCCGTTGAGAGCGAACTGCTTCAGCGAATAAACGCACTGGGCATAGGTCCGATGGGGCTTGGCGGGGCGACTACCGCACTTGCTGTCCATCTGCTTGCAGCACCCTGCCACATAGCCTCGCTACCGGTGGCGGTGAACATTAACTGCCACTCCTCACGACACGAGGAGGTGCTCCTGTGAGCGATCCGATTAGAATTGATTTACCACTGACCCGCCAAAAAGCTCGCTCGTTGAGGGCAGGGCAAGTTGTCGAACTGTTCGGTGTGATGTACACCGCCAGAGACGCGGCGCACAAACGACTGATCGATCTGATTGAGACTGGCGCCGAACTTCCGGTCGATCTGGCGGACATAACAATATATTACGTCGGACCGAGCCCCGCGGCGCCCGGCGCGGTTATCGGGTCGGCCGGTCCCACCTCAAGCTACCGAATGGACCCGTATTCCCCAACGCTGATCGAACGCGGGCAGACCGGAATGGTGGGCAAGGGCCCTCGCGGACAAAAAGTGGTCGATGCTATGTGCGAGCATGGCGCGGTCTATTTCGCCGCGGTCGGAGGAGCCGCCGCCCTTATCGCCCAATCGATAAAATCATACGAAATAGTCGCATACGAAGATCTCGGCGCCGAAGCACTGGCGCGAATTACCGTCGAAGCCTTCCCGTGCATCGTCGCACAAGACAGCATGGGCGGCGATCTCTACAAACAGCAATAACGACCCAGTGGAAACTGAATCATGGACGCACCTTATCTTCAACGACGCTTCCTGGTTAGCTTCGCCACCCGGAAACTACCCCATATTTTCACCGACGTGCTGGTGCTGGGCTCAGGGGCCGCCGGAATGCGCGCCGCACTCGAAGCCGGGCAAACCGGAAGCGTGATAGTACTGACCAAGGGAAAGGTGCCCGACTCGAACACTTACAATGCACAGGGCGGACTGGCGGCGGTGCTCGACGGTTCGGATACTATAGCGAGCCATCTGGCTGACACCGTAGAAGCCGGGCGCGGAATGTGCGACGAAACGATGATCAGGCGCGTGATAGAGTCCGCCCCGGATTACATTCGCCAAATGAGCGAACAGGGTCTGGAATTCGACGTCGCCGGCGATTCTCTGGCCCTGGGGCGGGAAGGTGGACACAAGGCCTCGCGAATCGTCCACGCACAGGGCGACGCATCGGGTCGCGTGCTGGTCGAATTCCTGGCTGGGCAAGTAGCGAAGTGTGAAGATATTAAAACATTCGAAGACTGCTTCGCGATCGATCTGGTGACCGACCCGCCCGAAGGCGGAACCGGGTCACGATGCCTCGGCGCGCTTACCTATCATCCTCGCTACGGGCTGCAGATGATCCACGCTCGCCAAACTATCCTCGCCGGTGGGGGTAGCGGAATGCTCTGGCGGGAAACGTCGAATCCGCCTTGCGCCACCGCAGATGCGATGGCAATGGCGTTCCGTGCGGGCGCTACGCTTGCAGACGCCGAAATGATGCAGTTCCACCCGACCACGCTATACATCGCAGGATCGTCAAGATCGCTGGTCTCAGAGGCCGTTCGCGGGGAAGGGGCGTATCTTGTCGACCGAAACGGACAGCGGTTTATGTCGCAATACCACGAAATGGCGGAACTTGCGCCGCGCGACACCGTGAGCCGAGCGATTCTCACCCAAATGCATGAAACAGGCGCTACGCATGTTTTTCTGGACGTGCGACATCTTGGCGGAACTGCGTTCGCCGCAAGGTTCCCCGAAATCGACAGGCGATGCCGATCCTTCGGAATCGATCCGGGCTGCGATCTGATACCGGTGCATCCGGCGGCCCATTATATGATAGGCGGCGCCAAGGTGGACATCGATGGTCGCACCAGCATAGAAGGGCTCCTGGCCTGCGGAGAAGCCGCCTGCACCGGAATGCACGGAGCTAACCGGCTGGCGTCCAACAGCTTGACCGAAGCGCTTGTCATGGGTCAGCAGTGCGGAAAACTCGCCGGTGAAATAGCGGCTTGCGGCTCGGGCAGCGCGGGAGCCCAGATGTTCGACTGGACTAACGAGAAGTCAGAACGCACTGAACTTGACATCGCCGATATCCGTCGTTCGCTGCGATCAGTCATGTGGCGCAACGTCGGACTTATCAGGCAAAAAGGGCGTCTGGAGGAAACGCTCGAAATTATTGCGTTCTGGGGAAGGTACGTTTTGGACAAGGAATTTTACGATCCCGCCGGCTGGGAGGCCCAAAACATGCTGACCGCATCGCGTGTGATAAGCCAACTCGCACTGCTGCGAACCGAAACCCGAGGTGTGCATTGTCGGAAAGACTACCCCGATCTGGATCCGCAATGGGCGAGGCATCAAACTGCACGCAGAACCGAAGACGAACTTGTTATTGAGTAAAATACGCGTAGAATTACAAGGTGATATCGGACTCAATCCGAAAGGAATAATCATGACCGCTGCAAAAAAAACAATCGTAATCATGTTGCTGATGCTCGTTGCCGCCACGTTGCCTCTTTCGGGATGCAGCAAGAATCCGGTGACTGGAAAATCGCAGCTTATATTTATCCCCGAATCGCAAGAGATTGCGATGGGTCTGCAAGCCGCTCCGCAAGTTGAGTCCCAGTTTGGCGGCGCGGTTAAGGATCCGACTTTACAGGCATATGTGCAGATGGTTGGGAAACGTGTTGCAGCCGTTTCAGATCGCAAAATGCCCTACGATTTCTCGCTGCTGAACTCAGAGGTGCCAAACGCTTTTGCGCTTCCGGGCGGTAAGATTTTCGTGACCGCAGGCCTAATGTCACGCATGACCAATGAACAGCAACTCGCTGCCGTGCTGGGCCATGAAATCGTACACGTAGCTGCTCAGCATGGCGTAAAAAGCATGCAGAATGGAGTCGGCCTGGCGGTGCTGGTTGAAATCGCAGGGGCAGCGGCAGGAGCCGATAAAGGCGCCGCCGCAAAAGCCGCCTCGAAAATCGCCGCCTCGATGGTCAGTATGAAATACAGCCGCTCCAACGAATATGACGCCGACAAGTACGGAATGAAATACATCACCCGAGCTGGTTATAACCCCTGGGGAATGCCCGAACTGCTGACGATACTCCTTAACCTCTCGGAGAAAGAACCCAGTGCGTTCGCGGCGATGTTCTCAACCCACCCGCTGAGCAGCAAGCGAATCGCAGAAGCCAAAGCCACCATCGCCGCCGACCCGCTCTACAAAGGGTACTTACCGACCACTCCAGATCCCAAGACAGCACAGTTCCTCGGAATGCGCAAACGTCTGATGTGGGCAGCAACATTTAAGACACCGCCCCAGCCGAAGCAATGACCGTCGCTATTTGACAGTCGGCGGCGCGGGCGAGTGTGACTCGACGAACCCGACAAGATCGCGGAAATTCTTTAACTTGTACGAATCCAGTACGAGCTTCTTGTCGTCGTCGTATTGGACGGTCAGTATTCCCTTGTCTTTCAGTTTCGAGGCGTCCAGTGCGGTTATTTTGCTCCAGGGCAGCTTTTCCTTGCCAACGTATCCGATTCCCTCGGCGTCGGCGGTAAGCACGCGACGTAACGCCAGGAAGCCCTGCAACGCCTTGAACAGGCCAAACGGCAGCGCGATCCAGGGCGTGAAGTGATTAAATGCGTATCCCGCAGCCTGGTTGATATTTTCCAGGTCCCAAGCCTTGGGCGGGGGGTATTTGCCCGAGGCCGCGTCTTTCCAGCACCAGATACCAACGCCCAGGAGCATGGCGGCCATTATGAATATTTTAATGATGGGGTCTTTGTCGGCGGTGCAGGTTACGCTCGTCGGTGCGGGGGTATCGGGAGTCTCGGGTGTTTGGGGCGTATCGGGCGTATCGGTCATTGTTGGGCCTTCCGTGTTGGTATTTAATAGGCATTGTACGTTTGGAACGGAGGTCATGTTGTGTTTTTGTACTATTTTAACAACGTTCCATATCTATTTTCGGTTATTTGGAGGCTGTGACTCAATAAAAGCTCTCGAAACATCCTTGCCCATGGCGACATTGCTCGATAGGCTGGGCGTTCCTGACTGAATACGGGACTATTCATGCGAAGTATTAAAGCTCTATATAGATGGCTGACGTGCAGGCCGTCTTATATGTTTATGACGGCCGGTGATGAGCGTCTGGACGCTCAGGAACCTGCACGGTTTACGTATGTCTGGTTGGGCCTGATGGGGCTTTCTGTACTCAGCGGGCTTGTGTTTGTAGGCGTTTGGACCGTTATCTGGCGTACTTTCAGTGACTGGGATCGTCTATCTCGCCCGGCCGCTGTTACCGCGATTGTGCTTCTGGGCTGGCCGTTGCGAAGGGCGATGGCTTCCATCGGGTCGGCATTTGGTATGCGTGATAAGGGCAACCAGTACGCTCTGGCTTCGGTCTGTGCGGTGCTTGTTGGCGTTGGTTTTATGAGCCTTGTTGAACGATATCCGCACGACCACGCCATGCCTGAATGGATCGCCTGGATCGCCTGTATCCGCCCGGAACTGTCGATATTTCGCGTTCTGCTGCTTATGCCCGTCTGGGGAGCCTGGTCGATGCTGATTACCACACAGTTCCACCGCCCCGATGCACAGACAGACCAGATAACCCGACGTTGCGCACAAGGTTGCGGACCCCTAACCGCCGTTCTCTGCATACTCTTACCGCTGCTCGGATCGTTAATGTACTTCCATTACATGGTTGAACCGGGATGCTGGATCGTTACGGGCGCTACTGTGGTTACGGCGATTTTCTCAGGTCCGATCCTCTGCCGACTAGGCGGCGGGCTGACACGCCGGACCCTCCTGGCAAGCAACATGATAACCCAAATCGTCTTCCTGATGCTCTGCACCGTCTGGTTGTAAATGCACTTGCTCTTGCCATTTGACCCATAAAACGGGTATACTTGTCCGATCATTCACACAATCACCCGCAATATCAGTAGTAGGAGTCTGCGGACATGACAGAATATAACGGAAAATTAATAGCCCCCCCCGGCGCAAAGTTTGCGATACTCGTTGGTCGATTCAACGAGTTTGTGACCAGTAAACTTCTGGCTGGGGCGATAGATGAACTTACCCGACACGATGTCGAGAAAGATAATATCGACGTTGTCTGGTCGCCCGGAGCCTTCGAGATTCCGTTTCTGGCCAAGAAACTCGCCGCCAGCGGTAAATACGCTGCGGTCGTTTGTCTCGGCGCGGTTCTGCGGGGCGGGACCGATCACTACCAGTTCATCTCCGCTGAGGTCACCAAAGGCATCGCAATGGCCGGTATGGAAACTTCCGTACCGTGCATATTCGGCGTGCTGACCTGCGATACGATCGAACAAGCGATCGAACGGGCCGGAACTAAAGCGGGCAACAAGGGTTCTGAAGCTGCTCGCGCGGCGATGGAAATGGCCAATCTGATCGGTCAACTGCCCACGAAAGGCCAATAAGCCCGTGGATCAACGCCATAGAGTTAGACAATTGGCGTTGCAGGGATTGTGCTGTTTTGACGTGCAGGGCGATAATGTTCTGGACCTCATAATGGAATTTATATCCGACTGCAACGCATCGCCGGATACTATCGGCTCGGCCAGAGAACTGCTCTCGGGCGCACTGGGCGATACCGATCGCTGCAATGAATATCTCCAACGGCATTGCAGGCACTGGGGACTTGCGCGACTTGCACTCGTCGATCGCAGCATCTTGCGACTTGGCGTTCATGAGCTTCTGGATGGGCGAACCCCGCCGAAAGTGGTTATCGCAGAGTCGCTGAAACTCGCACGCGAGTTCTCAACGGCCGAAAGCCCCAGATTTATTAACGGAGTGCTGGATTCGGTGGCTAAAGAACTGGCAACTGGCAACGGGCAACTGGCAACTGGCAACGACAACGACAACGACTAACGGCAACGACTAATGTGCCGTTGCCGTTGCCGTTACTGATCACTGATCACTGATTACCGATCACCGATCACTACTGTCCCATCATAAGTTGAATAAATTCAATTGGTTATCATTATCACC
>JABGPF010000058.1 GCA_018645065.1 Phycisphaerales bacterium | reverse complement strand
ACAAGTTTTCTGTAAATTACCGTTTGCCTCGATCGTTTTGTCGCTTAGGCTGAACCGAAGGGAGCCCCTTACCATGTCGTCAGGCTTTTGTAGTTGCCGTTGCCGTTCGCCGTCCTCTGTGATCTCGCCGTTGGCCTAGCCGTTCGCCTTTTACCGTGGCCGTTAACATCTTATCCGCCGTTTGCCGTTGCCGTTCTCTGCGATCTCTGTGGCAAAGTCGTTGACGTTGCCGCCTGCAGGCGTCTACAATGGGCTCCCAGCGAGGGAGAGTAAACCATGCCGAACAGCAGCGTCAAGCCAACAGAGTCGAAAGATACACCGCCAAAGCCAAGCCGTCTGCGTATCGCAGGACTACTGGCTGCGGCGCCCTGCTGGATAGTGCTCGCTGTAGGCCTCTCGCTGAACGCGCGTGCAAAAGGCGACGGAACCCACACGCAACTGGGCCTGACGCCATGCCGCACAATGGTCGTTGACGGAATACCCTGCCCCGGATGCGGACTGACAACATCGATCACCGCGGCGGTCCATGGCGATCTGATCGCGTCGGTAAAAGCGAACGTATTTGGAACGTTTCTTTTTTTCGTACTCGTTTTTATCGGCTCGGTCGGGATAATGCAGGCTTTAGCAGGCCGGGACTTTCTCACTCGAATATTTCGACGCAGAGTCTGGCTTATCTGCGGGATCATGATCACCGGAACCCTTGTAGGCTGGGCGATCAAACTGGCGATCGGATACAATAACGGGCAGTATCCGACGCATTAGAGGTGCTTAATGAGAATGACAAGTAAACCCACACTGTTCCTCACCGCGGCGTGCATGCTGATAATGCTGACCAGCGGGTGCGGTACGCTGATGTACTTCTTCTTTCCCGCATATCAGACAATAACGATCGAAGCCGAATTCGACGGTCTGAAGAACAAAACTGTGGCGGTAGTCGTATTCGCCGATGAAAACACGCTGTTTTCTCACGCCACGGCCCCACTGCTGCTCTCGTCGGAAATTTCGATAAAGCTCCGAAAATCGGTTGAGGGATTAACGGCGATTAACGCCCAGGAAATCGCCGCCTACCAGAGCAAAAATATCGCCTGGGTGGAAATGGACAGAACCAAACTGGGCAAAGTTTTAAAGGCGGATTTCGTCCTGCACATCTCGCTTGTGGAATTCTCGACTGTCGAAGAAGGATACATCGACTCGCTGAAAGGAACCATCAACGGAGAGGTCAAACTTTACGACTGCTCACTGCCCGAAGACGACGCCTGCGTATGGAAGGGCCAGAACATCAGGATACAACACCCAAAGACCCCAACGGTGAGGACGCGGGCAAACGAAATTTCAATACACAACACCATTATCGAAAAATTCAGTGATAAACTCGCCAAGAAATTCTACACCCACACAAAACTCAGGGATGACAGGGGAGACCTATGACCCACAGACGACAAATTATACTCGTTGCAGCTTTTGCGTTAGCGTGCATGACTGCAGGCGGATGTACGATGATCGCCTGGACGGTCAATGCACTGATGCCGCCGGAAAAAATCGACGCCGTCTATGAACTGCCCGAAACCGGAAAAATACTCGTACTGCTCGACGATCGCGGAAAACCCGTGCGATACGAAAAAATCAAACGCCTGCTGACCGAAAAAATCAACAGGCTGCTGCTGGAAAACAATGTCGCCGAAAAAGTAGTATCGTACGATGACGTATTCCGCCTGGGCTCCACACGCCAGGATTTCCACAATATGGGCGTATCAGACATCGCACGAAAACTCGGAGCCACCCAAACAATCTACGTTTATCTCGATGAGTTCTCGCTGAAAGAAGCCCCAGGCACAAACCTGTGGGAAGGCAAACTAGGCACGCTGGTGCGAGTAGTCAGCGACGAGGGCAAAACCGTCTGGCCCGACGAGCGACCTGTAGGACACCGACCACCCATAGCAAAAACTCCCCAGACCGTTAACGCCTCACCAACGTATGGAGAGACTGTCGCCATAGAACTCGCAAACAACATGGCCGATAAAATCGCAAAACTCTTCTACGTACACTACGTACCACGAGGACATACAGGCGGGAAAAACTAAAAGACACACCACTCATACTGCCAATAACCCGAAACACCACCCAGCCCACCTCCTTTGTAGGGTAATTACCCTACAAAACCAGAATCTATCTTGACAAGTACAGGATCCACCTTACAATGATAAGTACTTGAGGATGCAAGCCGGACACGGGGTCCGGGCAGATGTCGAACCAACCGAGGACGTTTAACAAAGCCGACCGTTTGTCGCGTGAGGACATAATGAAGTCTCTACTTTCATCGCGTATGTTGATGATCGCTGTGATCATGATAGTCAGCGTTATACTTATAGGCCAAAGCATTGGCCTTGCAGGCCCGCACATGCAGGCTGAATCACCGGAAACTGATCCAGCGCTGGCCGTCTCGGCAGGCCCGCCTGTGGATTGGGCTCTGGGCGGACTGCTCCTGGGCGGAGCCCTTATCACCCTCTTCCGCCCACGACGAAGAAAGATCACAAAAGAAGACGAAAAGTAAACCCCAACGCTCGCAACTCAAACCCATTCGCATCAAAAATATCTGACAAACATATGGTGATCGCTGCGCGCCGACCTGCTCGTGATTATTGCATATCTATTAACAGCGCGTATAATGCTCCAAACAGGCCGCGTTTTGATTCGGACCTGTAATTAGGAGTTTCCCATGACTGACTGTAGTTGCGGCGGTTGCTGCGGACCGGAACCTACCGGAACCGGCTTGGAAGATCGCGTTAAAGAAGTTATCGAAACCATTCGCCCCCTCCTCCAGGCCGACGGTGGAGACATCGAACTAGTCTCGATCGACGCTGAAACGGGTAAAGTGTCCGTACGCCTCCAAGGCGCCTGTAAAGGCTGCCCCGGAGCCGCGATGACCCTGAAAATGGGCGTCGAACGCCATCTCAAAGAGAAGGTGCCCGAAGTTACTGAAGTAGTCGCCGTACAATAATAGCAACACGCTGAACCAGCAACCTTTAGCATGCGCGAAATCCAAGCCTAACCGTTGCGCCCCGCTAACCGTTTGCAGCTAATCCGTTTAGCGGTCGACGGTACGTCGGCCCTCGTCCCGACAAAGTCGGGAAGTCGTTCGCCGTTGACGTCGCCGTTGACGTTGACGTTGACGTTGACGTTGACGTCGCCGTTGACGTCGCCGCTAACGTCGCCGTTACCAGTTACCCACCTGCCACAGGCAGCTAAAAAGGAGCAAACATGGCGATCGATCCGAAAATCATAACTCAACTGATCGAACTCCAGACCGCTATCGGCGAATATCCCGATCCGCGGAGAGCGTCATCCGAGTGGAAGCAGGTCTATAGACTGTTGCAGAAAACACACATCCAGCCTGGGCGAATCACCAGCCTGGTCGGTATGCGAAACGTCGAAGGCCTCGAAGAGGTCATCGGGCAACTAAGCGCCCCAGAGGCAGCCCCCCTGCCTGAAAGCGAGCGGCCGGACTCTGACACCTGCAAGAAAGCGTTAAAAGCGTTCCGCAAGCGGGTATCATTAACGCAACTCGACGAGGATTCAAAACTAGGCAGAAGCCCGCTGTCAAAGGGCGCCAGCAAGCAGCCCCTGGCGATGGCCCCGCCTATCGAATGGCCCGACGAAGTGTGGCGTGAACTGGCCAGACAAGGCAAGCTTCGCGACGTAGGCGGCGGGTTCTACCAACTCCCGAAATAACATCTCGCCCCACAAATACCGTGGAGAACAATATGGCTCGGCCCGGAAAGTTTTTCGTTTTCGCAGCGGGACTGATGATCGCACTTGTCGCCCAGCCCGCCCGGGCCAAACCGGCCAGGCCGGTATATAAACAGGCCCAAGCCAAACTAGTTTGCCCACGCCGCGGAATGCCCAACGTCCTGGCCAAACTCAATGCCGGTAAAGATGTCTCCGTCGCGTATCTCGGCGGCAGCATAACCGCACAATCCGGCTGGCGAGTAATGACGCTCAAGTGGTTCCAGGAAACTTACCCCAAGGCAAAGGTCCGCGAGATCAACGCCGCCATCGGTGGAACACCATGCGGCCTGGGCGTGTTCCGCTTGCAGCAGGACGTACTGCGACACAAGCCGGACCTGGTGTTCGTTGAGTTCGCGGTGAACGACGGCGGGACGCGACCCGAAGACATCTGGCGAGCGATGGAGGGAATTGTACGCCAAATCTGGGCCCAAGACCCCACTATCGACATCTGCTACGTCTACACGATTCACACCAAAGCCATGCCCAACGATTACGCAAAAGGCCTGCGCCCCAGATCAACTTCGGCGATGGAAACGATCGCCGAACATTATGATATCCCATCGATCGACATGGCGATGCGGGTAGTCGAATTGGCCCAGAGCGGCAAGTTGATCTACAAGGCCCCGAAGGACGCCGACGGTAAAATCGTCTTCGCCCGGGACGACTGCCACCCCCTGCCGGCAGGACACAAAATATACACCGGCGTTATCACAAAGGCGATAGTCTCAATGAAATCGCTCGGGAAACCCGGCCCGCACAAAATCAAGAAACCACTGATTTCCGACAACTGGCAGGCCGCCAAGATCGTCCCGCTTAAAAAATCCATGCTCACGCCCGGCTGGAAGAAGTTACCCAAAGACAAGGGGCTCGGAAAACGGTTCGGAAAATACATGCCCGAAATGTGGCAGGCCGCCAAGCCGGGCGAAAAGATCACGTTCAAATTCCGCGGTTCGAAAGTGATGTTATATGATTTGCTGGGCCCCGACGGCGGGCAGGCGATTATCACCGTTGACGGTAAACGACGCGAAAAACCGGTCAAGCGGTTCGATCACTATTGCACCTACCATCGCATCGCAACGCTGCACGTGGCGGGCAACCTCGCGCCGGACAAGGTCCACACCATCGAGATAGAAATCCACCCCGACCAACCCGACCGCTCAAGCGTAACAAATCGCGAGAAGTCCAAGAAGCACTTCAACCCAAAACGCTACGATGGCACGGTTATGCGAGTGGCAGGCGCAATGATCATAGGCGAGATCATCGATGGGCCGTGATAATATTACGCAACAAGCTCCCCAAAAGCGCTAAGCCGCAAGCGGCACGACTTGGCGTTCGTTCAGGGTTTGTCAGGTTTGCCGCTTGCGGCTTAGCGCTTTTTGGAAAGAGTTATTTTGCCTTGGTCGGCGCCTTGGGTTTGATCGCAAAGTCGGCGGGTTTGAGGCCCTTTTTCCAGGTGTGGCGTCCGAACTTTGAGCCTTTGTAGGTTTCGCCTACGTAGGAGACGTCGGCCTTTGCGGGTATCTTGCTCTCCAGTCCGACCGCCCAGTAAATGCAGTTTACGTACAGGCGGCGGAGGTCTTCGCTTTCCATATCCTGCGAGGCGCCGATGGTGCTCATGACCACGCGGCGGGGCTTTTTATCCTTACCGTTTTTATCCTTTGATTTGATCTCGCGCGTCCAGACCATGGGCATTACGCACTTTTTCAGGTTCGGCGGGTCGGTGGGTTTCATGCCCGTGAGGACCTGGCCGTACATTAACACAGTCGCGTCGTCAGGCAGTTTGGTTATGCGATAGACATCGGTGGTTCCCCAGACATCGAACACGCCTCGCAGCAGCGGGTTGCGTTCCTGGAGTCCGGCCCGCAGGCCGCGTGTGCTTTCCCTGGCGTGATGCCCGTAGTGCCCCTTCCAACTCTCACCAAACAGCGGGACGGCGTAACCGCCGTTGCGACGACAATCGAATTGCTCAGCGTAGGGCGATTTCTTGTTCCTGTTATATTTGAACGACAGCAGCGTGCAGCGAATCCCGAACACTGGTTTATCGGAGTTGACAAAATCTGCGAAATGCTTCATCTGATCGTCGGGCAGTTCGAGATCCATCGCGAAGACGACCATCATGTCAGCCGTTTTTAACAGGTGCATGTCCGGGATGTTCGTAGTCGTGGGCGGATGAACCGTTCCGTCCTTCGGGTTAATCGAGAACAGGACGGTGGTCTTGAACCCGTGTCGCTCAGCCAGGATTTTCGCCATCATCGGCAAGGACTCTTCGCAGCGATACTCCCACTCACCGCAAACGAAAACGATATGCTTACCCGCCCCGCCGCCGACTTTGCCCGGCTGATAGGTTATCGACCCGACGGGCTTAGGCGCCTCTGCCTCAGCAGCAACCGACACCCCTGCGAAAACAAACACAACCAACGTCACGGTCAGCAGACATCTATTTAATGCGCCCATGATTTCTCCTTCACTCGGGTTTATATGTTGTTCATGCCGCCCGATGATATGCCCCAACCCCGTCTTGTGCAACACCGCAGACGATGCTATGCTGTCCGAACGGACTTAAAAACTAACTGACAATCCACGGGAGTTGAGATTATGCGTAACATTTGGCTGATATCTATCGTGACGATTTCGCTGTTCTGCTCGGCGGCGCGGGGCGCTGAGGCCATCAAGCATAAGTTCCTGGTGATGGACGAGGGCAACCACAAGATCCACTATGTTGACCAGACCAACCCGAAGAACGACTGGACCCTGGCGCACAAGGGCAAGGGTTGGGACATGCAGTTGCTCGACAACAACCGGCTGCTTGCCAACACCAATAGCGGATGGGTGATATACGACCTGAAAACCCGCAAGCTGCTCGAAGAGCACAGCGACAAGGCCCTGGCTGGGCGGGTAATGTCCATGCGATGGATGCCGGACGGCACGAAGTATCTACTGGCCGACAACAAGGGCGTCACGCTGTACAAGGTCGACAAAGCCAACAAGATAGTCGCACAGAAAAAATACCCGAAACTGAGCACCCCTCGTTACGTGCGGGTAACGCCCCAGGGCAATCCGATTTTCGCCAGCAGCGACGGGATCACGGAAGTCTGCAAGACCGATTTGAGTATCGTAAAACGGATAATGATCCCCGGGGGCAAGAAGTCCAAGGCGTTCCAGGGCGGAAAAAACGCCAAGGGCAACTACCTGATGGCCGCCGGATTCGCAGGCGCGTTTTACGAACTTACGCCCGAGGGGAAGGTAGTAAAAACATTCACGCAGAAGACCGAAGACATGCCCGAAGGAATGGTGAATCGCTTTTACTCGGGCTTCACTGTCTTGAAGAACGGAAACATAATCTGCGGTCACTGGGCCGGCCACAGTGCAAAAGCAGCCCAGAAAGCCTACCAACTGCTCGAGTTCGACAAGAACGGTAAGTTAGTATGGTTCTGGCACGACGCCAAACGCGCAGGCGGAGCCCTGCAAGCAATAATCCTGGAATAAAAACAGGCGATCAACGAGCCTCCTTATTGACCGCCTGCGATTCATGTTCGCTTTGTTATTCTGGTTTGTCCGGGTCGAGGCCGGCCTGTTCGGGGCTGCATGGGAGTCGGAACGCCATCAGGTGCGCTCGAACCGAATCGAAATCAAATCGCACATACGCCAGCATCTTGCCGTTTTTGAACTGGCACATCATTCCAATTTTCAACGACTTGTCCTCTTTTCCGTCAATGAACTCTTCATTAACAACGGTGATGCTCTCCAGGGATTCGCCCTCTTCAACCAGGGGGGCGATGGCGGACTTGCACTGCTCAATGGTGAGTTGTTTTCTTAACTCTTTGTGGGTCATATCGAGCGCGGTTTCGATTTCGAGATCGATCAGGTGTTTTATGAACTTTTTTGCTCGATCGCGATAAAACGGCCCCTTCAGCGGTAGTTTAAACCAATTACCCTTCAACGCATCGCTGGTCACCTCGAAGCTTACAATCTTGTCGTTCAGCAGCGACAGCTTGACCTGAGCCTCGCCTTTTTCGAATTCGGCGCGTCCCTCTGAGATCACCAGCGTCCCCTCACCGGTCATTTTTTTGTTGGTGTTAAATTCGGTGGCGGCAAGGCCCTTATATCCGCCCAATTTTTCATTGACCCAATCCATCCACATTTTCACCACCGGCGGATCGATTTGACCGACGGCTTTGGCGTCCATCATATCGATGAATTTCGCGGCATCTCCGGCGGCGACAACGTCGAAGAATTTTTTCTGCTGCGCCTCGCCTTCTCCGTGCGCCCAGAACATCAAGGCGATACCGCCAACGATGAGAATCAGAAACAACACGCCCAGAATTTTCAGTAATTTACCCATGGTTCACCATCCCTGTCATATATCACGAAACTAAACGAAGTGCGACCAGACCGCCCGGACGCATCGGTTCCAATATCAGCATAGGCACAATGATCGAATAAACTTGCCGAATCATTTGTTGATCCTTAATTGCATCAGAGCGTCGCGTACTGTTTTGCCCAGCGTACCCTTCAGCTTCTTCGGATACAATCCTATAGCCACATAAACGCCCTTTTCCGTAGGCACGAACAGGCCCAGCGTGATCACATCATGCCCTTGATTCTTACCCTTGTACTCGTGGAGGCGTGCTGAATATCCGCTTATCTTCAGCGACGAGGCCTTTTCCTTTTTCTCCACAAAGGGATAAATCTTCACCATCCGCGTATCGAAATCTTCGGCGTATTTTTCCAGATCACCAATCCGCCGCGGATCCACCATTATCCACGCCATCGCGTTTTCGCTCTTCTCTACATAAAGCTTCAGAACGCTTTTATCTTTCTGCTGCGCGGTCCGATCAACCCACTGACCGGGCTTAACGAACACATAACTCGGACCAGTCGCCTTAACAGGCGCGGGTGGTTTAACAGGCGCGGGTGGTTTAACAGGCGCGGGTGGTTTAACCGTCACGGGCGGTTTCATCGGCGTGGGCGGTGGTGATGCGGGCGTATTCTTCCATATCGCCAGAGAGGGTCGTTTAGAAACTTTGCCCAGCCAGGCGGCGCTGGCTGGAGTGGTCTTCGTTATGATACCGTCAGCACACTGCTCGCTCGCCAGCGGACGATTACGCAACGCAGCTGGCTGGAAAAACAGCCCTATCCCCATCGGCAAGGTCATATGTTCAGGCGCTAAATCACTGGCCCGGACAGCCAACACCACATCCTCAACACCGCTGCCCGGGTCCTTCAACACCGCAACAGGTGTGGCGATAAGAATCAGTTTCGGGGTCGCTTTTACACGTAACGCGTAGAGGTACTCCGAAGCCTTACGCAGCGGACCGGCCTGTTTCAAAGCCGTCATTTTTTTCGGGTCAAGACGGTAGAAAAACAGTACGTGCCCGTCGATTCGAACGTCCAACTCCAACAACGCGTCACCGGACTTCAACTCACCGCCTTTTTGCACGTAACTCTTTTCCAGACGTCCGGGCAAGGGCGACACCGGCAGGCCGAGCAACTGTTGATCGGTCAGTTTAACCAATCGCTGCTGAGCTTTAGTGTGCGCGTCCTCGACGATCTGCAAATCCGCCGACGAGAGCTTGCCCTTCCGTGCGGCAAGTTGACTTTCGGAGAGCTTTTCTCTCGCAGCGTCCGCCGACTCTGCGGCAAGCTGGAGCTGCTGAGCCAAACCCTTCTGCTCGATCGCTGCGACCACATCGCCGGCGTCCAGAGATTCGCCCGGCGCAGACATAGCAGTCAAAACCCCAACGGTCGGTGTAGCCAGGCGAACAAGCATCGCCTGAGACGGTTTGACTACTGATAAGTAGACCGGTTTGTTTCCACCGATCCATTCGAGCTGTTTTTCACGTTTCATTCGCTCGAGGGCCTCGTGAACCTGGCGGGCGCGACGTTGCGCATCGTATTTCCCGCCCAGAACCAATCGCACCAATCGCCAACCGTCGCTGGTTTTCGTCAGCATCGCCACAAACTCGCTGTCTACGGAATACTGATCCTTCCCGTCGAATCGCGTCATGGTCCCGGCCGCCGCGAAACGCACCTCTGCGAAATCACCGTCGGGCGCCAATTGGATCGATTTAAATTTAAGGGATGTAATCTTCTGGCGTGCGGTCCGAAACATAACCCCGTACCGCACCGCGGTAACTTGGGAAACCTGGGCGTCGGGCAGATACAGAATATTCTGCAACGTGTCCCAGTCCTGCTTTTCAACCGCAGCGTAGTAACTGCTTACGAGTTGACGCAACTGGGCCTGGGTCTTCGGAGCCAGCGTCTGGCCCTGGGTCGCGATTGACATCAGCAAAACACCTACTATGCAGATCGTTATTTTACGATTAAACATAAGGCTCTAATCCTTTTTGGGGTCAAATTCTTTGACGCCAATTTGTTTGTAAGGTTGGAATTGTCCGCCGTCTTTGTTCTTTTTGCTGTATTTGATCTGCAACACGTGTTGGCGTGTGCACGTGTACCCGTCGCTGTTAGTAACGCTGATCCGGGCAGGTGAAGCGAAGGCGTCGTCCCATCCGGTGGCGATCTCCATATACTTATGGTAACTCTCGTAGCTGACCTTCCCGGTTGCCCAGAGAGCTTTCAGCACCGCTCGTTGCTCGGCAATTGGCCCGGCGAGTCCCTTCGCCGAAAGAACGATTCCCTCAACGCCTTCAGCCAATCCGATAACGGTGTTAATAACCTCTGGACCGCTAACGCCGCCGGAGGCTTCGATCTCTCTGTCATGTGCGCGGTAGCCCTTATACCCCGTCCACGCCGCATTTGCGGAGTTCAGGAGCAGGTGCGATGACTTCCGCCCCTTGTTGACTGCATGAAGCATTTTACCGGTCTTGTGCATCACATGACCGGTGCGTCGCACAACTCTCGCTGTTTTCACTGCCGCCTGTCCGCCTAAGCTTGCGATGCGTGCGGTCGCGGAAACGACTTGGTTTTGCGCCATGAGTTTACCGGCCTTCAGGCTGGCGCGAACTTGTCCCCAATATGCTTTGGCCCGGACCATCTTTCCTTGCATTTTTGAGGCTTTAGCGGCCGCGCCCTGGAATGCCGCCACGCCCTTTTGGAACTGTCCGGACATCTTGTACATATCGGCGAGTTTCTTCCCGCGCTTTGAGGCGCCAACAACCGCTTTTCCAGTTCGGCCCAGATCCCTGCCCATCTTTGCAAGCCTGATCGGCTCATCGCCAAACCCGCCTGCCATACCGCTGCCAAGACGCAGCATGGCGTAATCGAGAGCCACCTCGAACATGGCGGCTTTCCAGGCTTTGAAGAACTTGGGCTGATCGTTAAAGTCATCACCGTGTGCAGCGGGCTTCAACCCGAACTCCAGCTTCGACCCGCCCGCCGCTGCGGCATCGATATCGAGCGATAATCTATACTTGCTCGCCAGTCCCGCGCCACCGGAAATTAAAATCTGCTCGTAATCGGTATAACTGCCCGGTGTTGCAACCACCCCGTCGCGCCGCTTGACGCGGATCGTTCCGGGCAGAATTAGTTTCACCGTATATTTCGAATTTTCACGCGGATTAGTCCACACCAGGCGAGACCGCATCGCCGGCCACTTGCCCGCCCGCAACGCCGGAATCGCCAACTTGGTGATTTGCGGGAACGGATTACCGTAGACCATCGCCAACTTCGCTTCCTTCCTGGTGAGCAGATCTCGGAAGCTAAGCTCCCCACTGATGGGGAACAGCACCTTCTGTGCGTTCTTTCTGATCCCGTAGGCCTGTGCGATTTTCTGTAGGTTCTTTTGCGATGTCGGAGTGCCTAGCGAGAAGACGGCTTGGCCTTTGGCGTCGGTCTCAAACCACGTTGCACTGCCGCGAGTAATCGGCGAGGCGATGTAATCGACATACCGCCCTGCTCGGTAAAAATCTTTCGGATAGGTGATTGTGATCCGTCGATTCGGATATGGCTTACCGTCGGCGGTTACCGTAGCCCGAACCTTAATCGCCCTACCGTTGGCAAGCGGTGGGAAAGGCGTTTTCTTCGGGTCATCAAGCGATTCGAGCTTAACGACCAGGCTACCGGGGATGGGCTCAAGCAGAAAATCCTGCTTGGCCTGTTGGGTTCCCGTACCGTCAGAGAACTCAATGGCGATAGAATACGCCCCCTTGGCGTCGGTGTAGGCGGTCTCCTCGTAGTCGGGAATATTGACCTCGGCGCCTGCGATCGGTGCGCCCTGCTTGTCCAGCACCCGCCCGGTTAGAACAATTCGCTCGGCGCCTGGGCCGAGGATCGTAACAAGCTGCTCTTGAACGACAAATCCGGAACTATAGGCCGTCACATTAAACGCAAATCCCTTACCGGACACAGGCGCAGGGGTCGGGGGCGGGGCGCTCGAACCGCTGATACGCCCGGCGAAAATACCGCCAAGCTTCATCGCCAGGGCCTTGTTTGCGTCGCTATCGGTTTTGTCTTTCGGCTCTAAACGTAGATGAACAACGTACTTACCCTTGCGAATCACTATGTAATGAATGAAATACGGCTTTTGCCTTTCGGGATGCGACCCAATAACCGTGACCAGCGAACTCTCGTCGCCAAATGTCAGCGGCGTCGTGGTTCTATTAGTGAACACCGGTGCTATATACTGCATAGCGTTCAGTACGTGTCGGCGGTGCAGGCCCTTCGGGTCGGTAGTGGCCTGCACACGGACCGTGAGACGATACGCGCTTTTGTTCTCCAAACCGTAACCAGTTGCGTACTCCAACGTCGATCTGGCCCAGAACAAATCGGCGGTTCTTACGCTGTTGTGAAATGGCGTGGATTTTGGGCTCAGGGGCAACGCTTGACCCTGGGGGAATAGTGATGTGATTTTTTTCCCGTCGGGCAATCCGATATCACCAGGCTGGGCCATTGGCGCCAAAGCCGCACTGCCCGGATAGGCGGCGGATTTGAGTTTCTTTAGAATTTTTTGGGCTACATGCCTCGCCTCCCGCTCCTGATCGCCAGAAACATCGGGCGACTTATTGGCCTGCACCGATACGACATAATCGCCATAAATATAAATAATCGAACAGGTTCCGTCCTTTCGAACGGACAACGTACCGCAGTCGCCAAGGAACAAGGCGCTATTGCGTTTATAGGACTCTAAACCGTAGCTCCATAACGCATAGTCGCCGGCCGGTGCTCGGCGGGTTCCCACGTTAACGTCCAGATGCTTCACATGCGGTTTTCGCCCTTTGTCGTCCTCCTGGCCCAACATTGCCAGTTTGACGTTATACCCCCAGCATCCGTAGTTTCTTTGGGATTTAACCGGTTTGCTGATATCGTTGTATCCGCCTATCGTATCGCTCAATGAGGGCAACGCGGCGCTGACGATAGTGTCGGTTGGTTTGTGTTCTTTGTGTGCAGCGATTCCGCCGAACTGCACTGCGGGCATCTTGGTCAAGCGATCCTGAATTACGCCGGTGACTTTCGTCACATAAGCCGGGCCATCAATACCATTAGGACCGGTGACCCAAATCACCACAACAACGCCTTTGGTTTCAAATATGGAAAAAGTCACGCCAGCAAACTTCTTATACTTCTCGCTGAGACCAATCAAGATGCTTTTATCCTGCTGGAGCGTGGCGCTGAATTTCGACAGCGCCGTCCCGAGCGACTTCTTGGCCTTCTGTATCGCTTTGCGGAGGCAGTCGTCAGGATCGCTGCTGACGGTCATATCGATCGTCATCCTACCGATTTTTTTGCCGAGGTATGTCTTCTTAAAATGGCCTCGATCGTTCAGAGAGCCCCAGGCGCCCCCGGCGGTTTGAACTTTAGTAAGCCCGGGGATGTCTCTGATATTAGGGAACAGTCCGATAACCGCCTCGGCGGCCTTTCGGTTTTCGGCGTCACCTGCGTGAACGGGAGATACCGCAAATAAGACCGCACCAAACAATAAAAGCCCAGCCCACTTAGCGGGCATACCTGTCCGTAAAATCATCGCGTCACCTCTGCGGGACTTACAAAAATTTATGCGACAAACACTTACCGATCCAGCGGATCACACTTACATAGATGTTATGATATTAATTGTCGACATTTTCCCAAACCAGCCGCACCACGATTTGAAAAACCCGCGCCGCTAACCGTGCGCCGTCGCCAATCATCAGATGCCAATTGCCAGCCCATTAAAAAAAAGCCCTGTCTGATGCGCTGTAAGCCGAGTTCTGTTCCACGTCGTGGCGGGCACACCGCGACGTGGCGAAGACCATTTGTCTTGACTCGCCTTCACAGACGAGCTCTTCCCGTTAGGGAAAGCGGCCTACCCGCGATTCAATTGGCCTGGATCATGCCGTCATCGCTGCTTGGCCTTGCACCCGGTGGGGTTTACCATGCCGACCGCCTCACAGCGGCCGCGGTGCGCTCTTACCGCACCTTTTCACCCTTACCCGAGCCCTTACGGGCCTGGGCGGTATATTTTCTGCGGCACTTTCCCGGTCCGGCGCAACGACAAGTCGCATGCGCCAGACGGTGGGCGTTACCCACCACCGCGATCCAGCGGTGCTCGGACTTTCCTCCCCGGTACGAAACCGGAGCGGTCTTCCACGCATCAGACGCCAACATTATAAGCTATCCCACGCGGAAATAAACCGTCGAATCGGTCAGCGATATTGACTTACCGCCCTGGCGCAGCCACAATGGTCCCTGATTGAACCGTCTGCCTGGAAATCCATAATGCCTGACACCACAATCCAATCCAAAATAGAGACGCTGATCGAAGTTAAAGACTTCGTGACGCTTAAGTCTGTTATTGCACAAATGGAAGTGCACGAACGGACCGACATGCTCACCGAACTGGAAGGGACCGAACTGGCGGTTGCGTTCAGACTACTGCCCCGCTGCGACGCCGCCGACGTGTTCGGCGATCTACCGCTGGAACTCCAGGAAGAACTGCTCGATATGCTCTCGTCGGAACGGGTGGCCAACATCCTGAACGACATGCCCCCCGACGAACGAACCGAACTGCTGGAAGAGCTGCCCGGACAGCTCGCGCAACGGCTTTTGAGTTCGCTGAAAGGCGAAGAGCGTATAATCGCACAGAACCTGCTGAACTATCCCGAAGACTCCATCGGGCGACTGATGACCCCGGAATATCTGGCGATCCGACCGGACTCCAGGATATCCGACGTTTTCAAGCACATTCGCCAAGTCGGCGAGGGCCTGGAGACCATCAACGTAATTTACATCGTCAACGAGAAATCCAAACTCATCGACGAAATAAGCCTCGAAACGCTCGTAATGGCAGAGCCCGACGAAATGGTCCAGGACCTGATGGACGGGCACGTGGCGTACCTTTCAGCCAGCGAGGACCAGGAAGAGGCGATCGACGAGTTCAAAAAGTACGAAGCCGTCGCACTGCCCGTAGTGAACAGTCAAGGCATCCTCGTGGGCATAGTAACCCACGATGACGTGCTGGACGTACAGGAAGAAGAAGACACCGAGGACTTCCAGCGAGTAACAGGTATGGGCCCGCTGGAGTACAGCTACTTCGGAACCAATTTCCTGGGCATGATCAAAAAACGCCTGCCCTGGCTGGCGATGCTGCTGCTGATACAAACACTGACGACACTGACGATGGCGAATTTCAACTCGATGCACCTGTTTGTGATCCTGGTGATCTTCGTTCCGCTGATCAACTCACCGGCGGGCAATACAGGCTCGCAAATGGCGGGGCTGATGATTCGCGGGTTGGCGGTTGCGGAAATCGAGCTGTCAGACTGGCTCAGAGTACTAAAGCACGAACTGCTGCGCGGACTGGCGATGGGACTCATACTGGCGGTCATGGGATTCGGAGCAGCATATCTCATCGCTCCGCTTGCCGGAACGCCAGACTCACCGCTCAACGCCGAACAACTGCCGCAAATCGCATTGGCGGTGTCGTTGGCGATCACACTTGCGGTGACAATGGCCAACATTATCGGATCAATGCTGCCCTTCGCGTTCAAAAAAGTGGGCCTGGATCCCGCAGTAACATCAGGACCGTTCATCGCATCGATAATGGACGTGTCAGCCATATTGGTATATTTCTCACTCGCCACCGCCATACTGCACATAACGATATAAGCAACAGCAACTCGCCCACAGGAATAAAAACCATGAATAAACATGGAATCGTATTGGTCTCCGGCCTCTTGCTCTTACAACTGCTTGGGACCGGATGCAACAAACAGACCGCATTGGCAAACGACACCGCCGACAAGCACATGATACTGGACCTGGGCAAGGGCGTGACGATGAAGTTGGCGCTAGTCCCAGCCGGGAAGTTCGTTATGGGCTCACCGAAGAGCGAAATCGGACGCAACAAAAATGAAGGTCCCCAACACGAAGTGACCATCAGCAAACCGTTCTACATGGGCGTTACCGAGGTTACTCAGGCCCAGTGGAAAACGGTTATGGAGTTCATACCGTGGGAGGAGCACATCTACGCCAAATCCGGAGACAACTACGCCGCGAGCTGCGTAAGCTGGTATCGGGCCAACGAGTTCTGCGACAAGCTGTCATTGAAGCTAGGCAGGAAAGTTTGGATTCCAACCGAGGCGCAATGGGAATACGCCTGCCGCGCGGGCGGTAAAACTATTTACGGTTTTGGCGATGACGCCTCGAAGCTTGGCGATTATGCGTGGTGTCATGACAACACCTGGAAGGCAGGCGAGAAATATACGCATAAGGTTGGCCTGAAGAAGCCCAATGCGTTCGGCCTGTACGACATGCACGGCAATGTGCACGAATGGTGCAGAGACGTCTACGACGAGAAGTTCTACGCCAACTCAAAAAGCGTTGACCCTGAAAACATCACCAAAGAGTATACTCGCATTCTCCGCGGCGGGTCGTGGTGCAGCGACCAGTACCACTGTCGCTCAGCCTCTCGCGACTGGTGCACCAAGGGACGCCGCTTCAACTACTACACCTTCGGCCTGAGGATCGTAGTCGGCGCTAAATAGAAAAAAACCGAGAGGAATCTAATATGATTACACGGCGAGATTTTTTGAGATTGGCGGGTGTTGCTGGGGTTGCTGCGGCCGTGCCGGGCGAGGCCTGGTCGGCGAAAGGCGAAGGTAAGCCTAATATCGTTGTGATTCTGGCCGATGACATGGGAATCGATTCGGTGAGCGCCCTAAACGATAAATGCGGGATCCCCACGCCCCACTTAAACGCCCTGCTCAAACAGGGAATGCACTTCAGCGACGCCCACTCCGGATCGGCGGTCTGCTCGCCGACGCGCTATGGCGTGCTGACCGGGCGATACTCGTGGCGGAGCAGTCTCAAACGCGGAATCGTCGGCAAGTGGAAACCGCCCCTGATCGAAAAGGATCGCTTAACCCTGCCGCAAATGCTGAAGAACACCGGGTACAACACCGCGTGCATCGGCAAGTGGCATTTGGGGTGGAACTGGGCGAAAAAAGGCGGCGGGTTCACCACCAACCTCAAAGATATCGATTTCAGTAAGACTACCCAGGGCGGACCCACCGGCCGCGGATTTGACTATTACTTCGGCGACGATGTCCCGAACTGGCCACCGTTTGTCTGGATCGAAAACGGAAAGACCCAGGGCATCCCCGACACGCAACTGTCATTCGCCAAACACTACCACTCCAACAATGGGATCGGGGCGAAAGGTTGGGACCTCGCTGCTGTCCTGCCGAAAATAACCGCAAAATCCGTCGAATACATTAAGCAAAACGCACCGAAGAAAAAACCATTCTTCCTCTTCTTCCCGATGACATCTCCGCATTCCCCGATCGCCCCAGCCAAGGAGTTCCAGGGCAAGAGCGGAATCAACGCCTACGCCGACTTCCTCATGGAAACCGACTGGTGCGTCGGCCAGATAACCAAAGCCCTCGCCGACAGCGGAGCAGCCGACAATACGCTGCTGATATTCACCACCGACAACGGAACCTCGCCAATATGCAAGTTCGACGAGCTCCGGGCCAAGAACACCGATCTCCAGAATCACTGGCGAGGCATGAAAGCAGACGCCTTTGAAGGCGGACACCGCGTACCGTTCATCGCCCGCTGGCCCGGACGCATCAAGGGCGGAACCAAATCAGACCAGATCATCTCGCTGGTGGACATCATGGCCACCTGCGCCGACGCCGCAGGAGTAAAACTCCCCGAATCAGCGGGCGAAGACAGCGTAAACCTCATGCCGACACTAAAGGGCAAAACGACAAATACCCCGCTTCACCAAGCGGTTATCTGCCATTCAGCCTCGGGCGTGTTCGTCGTGCGTAAAGGAAAATGGAAGCTCCAGTTTTCCGCCGGCTCGGGCGGATGGAGCAATCCCAAAGATCGCGCCGCACAAAAGCAAGGCCTGCCCAAATGGCAGCTCTATGACCTGTCAGCCGACCCCAAAGAAACAAAAAACCAGATCAACAATCACCCCGAGAAGGTAAAAGAACTTACCGCCATACTCCGCGGGTTCATAGAAAAAGGCCGCTCCACTCCAGGCGCCCCAAAAAAGAACCACAACGGAGCAATCTGGTGGCCGGGCCTACCATGGAAGCAAGCCAAGTAACCGACTCGCCGCTTGCGGCTTAGCGCTTTTAAGCTTGCCTTGAAGGTGTTGCAGACGTATCTTGTATTGCGTTGAGATTACCGCATGGATAATGGTCCAAGTGGACAGAGAACACAATGGCCCCATCACGTGAAACAGTTTTCCATATGATCGATGAGAACGCAGAGGCCATCCGCGCATTGGGTGTCAAACGCTTAAGCCTGTTTGGCTCTTGCGCTCGCGGCGACTCCAATGCCGATAGTGATCTCGACTTTGTCGTTTCGCTGGAACATAAAACATTTGACGCCTATATGGACACCAAACTCTTCCTTGAGAGCATCTTTAACTGCGGAGTTGATCTCGTCCTGGACAATACCATCAAACCTCGCCTGCGTAAGCAGATAAAAGCGGAGATGATCGATGCGGCGGGACTGTAGGGTCTATCTCGACGATATCCTTGACGCAACGGATCGCGCTTTGGCCTATACCAAAGGGTATTCACTCGACAAGCTTCAGGATGATGGAAAGACGCTTGATGCAGTTATTCGCAATTTGGAGATTATCGGCGAGGCCGCAAAGAGCATACCACCGGAGTTTCGAGAGCGACACCCGCAGGTCGAGTGGCGGAAACTCGCTGGATTCCGCGACGTCCTGATCCACAATTATTTCGGAATAGATACCGAAATCATATGGGATGTTGTCGCCAACAAGCTCTCCCCGCTGAAGGAGGCCATTAGCGATATAATCGCTGGTGAATACCCCGCCTCCGGCGCAGAACACTAATCACCGGCCCAAACGTTCAGGCCCGCAGTGTAAAATCAAATCGACTAGTGCATTTGGTGGTTTGTTGCGGTAATCTTAGGGGCGTGGCGTTTTAGTTGACGGCAGGTTGTCTGGAGAATTTTAATGGTTGATGAACATAACGAACAGGACACTCATAACCTCGCCGCAGCGGCGGGCGATGGTATTCCGCTGGCCAGTAAAGGTCACGAGACCAGGCAGGAAGTCGAAAAACGCATAATCGACAATCTAAAACTCGCCCAGTCCAAAATGCTCGCCGAACTGCACAAGGTTATCATCGGCCAGGACGAAGTTATCGAACTGCTGCTGCAGGCACTTGCAAGCCGCGGACACTGCCTGCTGGTGGGCGTGCCCGGGTTGGCGAAAACCCTGCTGATCTCAACGCTGGCCAAAGTGCTGAAACTCGACTTCAACCGCATCCAGTTCACTCCCGACCTGATGCCCTCGGACATCACGGGCACCGACATAATCGAAGAAGATCGAACAACCGGAAAACGAGAGTTCACATTCGTCAAGGGCCCGCTGTTCGCCAATATCATCCTGGCTGACGAGATCAACAGAACACCACCGAAAACCCAGGCCTCGCTGCTCCAGGCGATGCAGGAGTATCACGTAACCGCTGGGCGAAACACATACGACCTGGAGCCTCCGTTCTTCGTGCTGGCCACCCAGAACCCGATCGAACAGGAAGGAACCTATCCGCTGCCCGAGGCGCAACTCGACCGCTTCATGTTCATGGTGAACGTAGACTACCCATCGCGCAACGAAGAACGCGCGATAGTCAAAGCCACCACCATGGACTCAGCAGCCGAACCAGAGGCGGTGCTGACCGGAGCAGACATTCTGGTGCTGCAGCAGATCGTTCGCAAAATTCCAGTCAGCCAGCACGTAGTGGACTACGCGGTGAACCTTACTCGCGCCACCCGCCCTGTCGATGGGACGGCGCCGGACTTCGTAAAACAATATTTATCCTGGGGCGCCGGACCGCGAGCAGCGCAATACCTCGTCCTGGGCGCCAAGTCCAGAGCACTGCTGCGCGGGCGATTCAATGTATCGTGCGAAGATGTGCGGGGGATCGCAAAACCGGTGCTCCGGCATCGAATATTCACAAACTTCAACGCCGACGCTGAAGGCGTTTCACCCGACAATATCGTCGAAATGCTGATAGAAGCGGTCAAAGAACCGCAGTCCAGCGAGTATCAGCATACAACCGCACCGGCGGGAACCACCCAAAAATGAATCTCTCAAAACAAAACCGCACACCCGCGAGCCAACGCTGCCCAGCGGGAACACTACTACTGATTACCGCACTGCTTGCCTGCTGCGCCAACCAGGCCCGTGGCGCCGACGCCGTACAAACCGCGCAAAACTACCTGGCCAAAACTCTGGTCGATCAGAAAAACGCGTACGTGGCGATCAACGCATTCCACGCCGCCGACGACCAGGAACTAACGCCCCTGTTTGTGGCGCTGTCACGCAGCGGGGATAAGAAAAAACGCCTGCTTGCCTCCCGAGCACTCGGGCAACTCGCCAACAAAGACGCAATCGCAGCCCTGAAATATCAGCTTTCCAACGATAGCGTAATGGCGGTGCGATCCGAGGCGATAGTGCGGTTGTTGGACCTGCAAGCCGCCGACGCGGAACTGCTGTCCTTGGCGGCTAAAATCAAAGACGAAAGCATCCAATGCATCGCCGCACGTTCGCTCGCAAAAATCAGCAAAGACTCCAACCACACCATACAAGCCCGATCAACGTTGCAGAAACTGACCGCATCGACCGACGCGATGACCGCGGCGATGGCGAGCCAGGGGTTGCTGGCTATGGGAGACTCTTCGCAACTCGACAGGCTCAAGAAAATCGTCACAGACCCGAAAACGAACCCCGCAATCGTGCGGGTGCTGATGCTCCAGATTATCGACGAGAAAATCAGTGTCGCCAAACCGCTGACACAAGCCGTAATCGCCTCACCAAAACAAACGACGCAAATCAGAATTATGGCGTGTAAAGCGCTTAGCGCCGCAGGCGAAAACACAGAAGCGGAAATATTCGCCGCATTGCGGGCTTCCGGCTCGATGATCTACAGAGTACCGGTGCTCGGGATACTGGCCAGTTTGAAAAATTCAGGCCCATACGTAGGGGCAATCGCAAAAAGCTCACTCCCGATCGCACCGCTGGCGGGACTCGAAATGGCGAGAAAAACACCCGGAGCGGCGGCATCGAGCGCGGTGGATAAAGCACTGGCGATGAAGCATCCGATAGCACTGAGCTATACACTCCAAACCGCTGAGGACGATATCAAAAAGCTCGGCGCCAAAGCCGACTTCTACGTCAAACCGCTGCTGAAGTTCATCGACTCAGTAGAACCAGACACCAACAGAATGACCCACATGCACCTGATGGCCTCAAAAGCAACCACCCTCCTGATGGACATGGGAACCCCGCAGGCGGTCAGCGGGGTAAGGAATATTTTGGGCAGGCGATACAGCGCCACCACGAGATCAGCGGCCGCCGGACTGCTCCGAACGAAAAACAAAGCAGCATGCCCCATAGCGACAAAACTACTGCAAAGCCCCTACCCCGAACTGCAAACATACGGAGCACTGACACTCGGGCACTTCGCAGACCCGGCGGCGTCTAAGTATTTCACTCGGGTAATATCCAACGAATCCGGGCAGACAGTAACCGAGACGACCCTGGCGGCTTGGTACATCCTGAAAATAAACAAACAAGGCGCCCAATACGCAAAACAACTCGCCAAACTCGTAAAATAGAAAAAGCGGTCTTTAAAAATCCGGATGAAAAAAATCCCGTCGCAGATGCGGCGGGATTTTTTTGCTTAACTTAGTTGTCTTGGCGAAGTTTTATACGCGGCTTAGGTATTCGTTTGTGCGAATGTCCACTTTCACCACGGTTCCGTTTTCGACGAACGGAGGGACTTTGATCTTCGCGCCGCCTTCGAGGACTGCGTCTTTATTCTGGTTGGTCGCTGTGGCTCCCTTAACCTGCGGGGTGGTGTCCACAACTTCTAGTTCAACGGTGTTGGGCAGCTCAGCCGACGTCGCCCTGCCTTCGATGAACGTCACTTCGATTTCCATATCCGGCAGGAGGTAGACGGATTTATCGCCAATGAGGTCAAGCGGGACTTCAATCTGCTCGTAGTCGGCGTCCATGAGTACGTGGCTTGACTGATCGGAGTACAGATAGGTCATCTGTTTACGATCGAAGAAGATTTCTTCGAGCTTTTCGTTGGGATTGAAACGTTGTTCAATCATGCGACCGGTCTTCACGTCTTTGAGTTTCGCCTGCATGCACGAGGGGCCCTTGCCCTTGACGACATGGCTGATTTCAAACACCACCCACATCGAATTTTTAAACTTTACGCCCAATCCGCGGCGAAGATCTATTGCTCTTACTGACATTTTTGTGTCTCTCCAACTCTTGGGTTCTTACGGAATTAATCAAAAGATTCTAGCACAAGACGCCGAATCCGGCAAGCTTACTTACCGACGCAGAACCGTTCGAATATTTTTCCGAGGATATCTTCTGTAACCACCA
>JABGPF010000440.1 GCA_018645065.1 Phycisphaerales bacterium | reverse complement strand
CGTAAGCGATCCAACCACGACATTAAAAGTCGGGGCGTTCGTGACAGTGTTGTTCAGGTTCTTCATGGTCACCGCGTTGAGCGTATAACCACCAGCGTTTGAACCAGTTACAAAGGACTGGCCCTGATGCGGACGGTTATTCCAAATGTGACCCTGATCGCCGCCGGCATCGGCAGCGCCGTTGTCATTGGCAATGTCAGCGCCATCCACTAGCGGCGCAGTCGTCGAGACCGATATTATCGCAGCCTGCGAGGTTGCAATGATAGCCAGCATTACACCCACCGCCATTAGTACTTGAAATGTCGTCTTATTCTTCATTTTCATGTTCCTCATTACCGAAAAATGGGTTGAGCTATTTGCTGCCGCGTCGTCGTCGCAGCCCCAACAGGCCGAGGGCGACGATAGCGAAAGTTGTAGGTTCTGGAACAGGAGTCGCGTTCAGAAACGCACTGTCCACGTTATTGAAATTGTTCAAGTCAATGCGGAACTGATACGTACCAGGCGCCACATTATTGAAAGTCTGCGATCCTTGGGTCCAACTCGTCGACGGCTTGGGCTGTCCGAACAAGTTCACCGCGGCCACTGACGACAGAAGCGTGTCTCCAGCGGCATTATAGATCCCTACGGTCGAGGGAGTATCGTCGGTGTTGGCCTCGCGATTGCTGAACCACGCGCCAAACTCGAGATCGGATGCCTCGGTGAGCGTAAAGTTCTGAAATAACTCATACTCACCGTCAATATCAACGTATTGGTTACCATGCTGAGCGTCATTGGGTCCGCCACCGTAACCGCCGCCGTCAACGCGAACGAGATTCCATTTACCACTTGGTCCGGTCCGGCTCCAGCCGGTCGGTACGGTACCGATGTTGTTGCTGTTTGTATTGGCTGCAACAGGGTCCTCAAAGGAACCGTTAACGAGAATGTCTGCCGAAGCCCTTGTCGAGCCGGCAACCAAGATAGTTGCGACAACCATAAGACAGGTAAGTGTTTTCATATCAAAGCCCTCCTGAGGGCCAACCAACTCATAAACGTCCAGGCGAAGCGTCCGACTCGCATATGACCTCGCCACCTCTAGCGACAATTCGCCCGCGGCGAATAGACTCAACTACTAGAGTACCACACAAAGTCGATTTCAGCAAGAGGAAACACACCGATTTATTTGTGGGCGACAGAAAAAAGTGGCGGCGGCTTGTGGTTGGAAGTCGCGGTGGACCTCAACCTAAACACAATTCTCAGACGCCAACATATAAAAGACTAACCCACACACGACACACAGAACCCCGACCGCCAGCAAGACATAAACCAGGATAGTGATGGGCCACCAAGCGCGTTCACCTCCAATAAGCGGAAAAAACGCGAGAACCATCACTGCGACTAGGCATAGAACACCTATCCCAAAGCTAATTGCCGACATGGCGTGCATCCGATCGTTCTCATTGGCGAGCAAACCGCACCCTTCCTTCAGAGAACTCCAACCTCTCAGCAGATAGACAACCACCATTGCTGCATACACTATCAAGATACCACAGCCTTTGATTACTGTTGCCATGTCCCTATCTTTGCCTTTTTCCCCGTAACTTCATCAAGTTTCTCGTGCAGCGGCATTTCTCTGGCAATGTCTCGCATCAGCGTTAAGTGCATGCAGTTCCTTCTTTGCCTAACGCCTAAGCTCTGCGGTCCCGACGCACGTCGGGGTCCGCTGGAGCGCCTTGTTATGCATTTTAATCGGACAGCCTGCTTATGTTAGTATCTTCTTAATCATCTTGTCGTGTACATAAAGTCTCGTGTCATCGGCCCCGACGCACGTCGGGAAAGGCGAGTTTTTTCTCGTTTCCGCTCTTGGTCTGTGCTTGGGAGATTGCCTTGCGGACTCGCTCGATTGCCTGTTCGATCAGACCCGCCCCGACATCCGAGGGCTTCTCATTGGCCTTCATGAACGCATCGAGCGCGGTTTTGGCTTCCTCGATCTCGTTTTGATAAATGAGATTTTGGATCTTCCACTGCTTGGCGGTCACAACCACACTGTCAACTTCCGCCCATTTCTTCAGTAGGACCTCGACCTCCGCCAATCCGGCGTCCATCTGCCTCATCTCCTCAGACAGCAGTTTGGCGCGGGTGAAATCCGCCCATGCGGCCGACTCGGTCAGTTCCCGAATCCGGGCTCTGTTCGCATCTGATGTATTGTCCGAAAGGCCCGCGATGGACTTCTCGAGCAAGTCGACGAACTGCCCGTAATCGTCGCGCAGTTTGCCAGCGGCGGCAACTAGGGCGTTTGGGTCGGTCTCGCTGCGTTTCAGGTCACCGTAGCGAAGATTCAGTTCCACCTCCCGGGCCTTGATATCCTCGGGGGGCGCCAGGGGTTTCAAGTATAAACGAAATACAAGGGCCCCGATCAGAACCAATATTATCATAGCAACGTATCGCCATAGGCGTCTTTTCGTGGGGGCAACATCGGTCACGATTGTCTCCCGTAGTACTCATAGCCATTGTCACACAGTATTTTACTCATGACACCGCCTCTATGCGACACGCATAACGTCTAAGCTCACGGGTGCCCGCGAAGCGGGTGTCCTCGTGCATCGCCTAGTTATGCACCTTTTTGATTATTACTTCGTCTGGCATTAAATCCCTATCTAAATACAAGCGATGGCCTTGATTAACGTACCATTCTTCATCTAAGCTAATTACATAGTTCTCATCTTCTTTTGAACAACGCATGTAATGCAAGACATTACGCTCACGTATCAGAAGATTTGGTGCATAACAATGTATCTCGCGCGCTTTGCATAATAACGTGCGGCCGCCAGTCAGGCGATTTTGGCTTCAACGCCTGACAGGATAATCGCTTGCAGCAATTTACGCGGCATATTAGATGCGCAAAACTCAGCAGCCCTCGCTACGGTCCGGCACATCCAGAATATGGGATATTATAACCGGTGAACATGTCGGAACCATCTTTTTTCAAGGAGTTGCAACAATTTAGCAAGCTAATATTCGGCCGATTCGTCCGGATAAAATTCAAACCTTGAGTCTTGTCGCTTGCGGCTTAGCGCTTAACGAACAATGTGCCCCCACGGTTAGGGCGACCGCCGGTCGCCCCTACAGCGTGCGCAGGATTAATGCGTTTGGTCGCCGTTGCTGTAATTTGGAGCCTGCCTGCGGTAGGCAGGTGCGGCGCTCCCGATGTACATCGGGACACTCCAAAACGCACATGCCGCTCTGTCGCTAAACGGGAATGCGTTGCGTTGGTGAGGTTCGCTCCTCATAAACATACTTACTGGCCCAAAAGGAGCGGAATGGGACATCGGAAATTTATTTGTTTGATTTTTTTTGTGGCGAGGGTGTT
>JABGPF010000439.1 GCA_018645065.1 Phycisphaerales bacterium | reverse complement strand
ATGACACCAGAACCGCGATCGCGATGATCGAGCAGAGCATCGGACACGGATGGATCGGATTATTCGAAATCAAGGAAGATTACAGCAATGGCAAACACGGAAAGACTCGCAGCGGTATTGGCCCGTCAGCAAAACCCGACCAGGAATACTACATTCCCGAACTCGACAGCGGTCAGATCAGACCCGTATCCCCCTGTCCAACCTGAGATCCAGAGCCCCGTGCCGATCGTTGGAGCCGCCCTTCGGGCGGCGGCCGCCGCAGGCGGCCAATGATCCGGCCGGGGGCGGCCGTAGGCCGCCCGTATGCTGAGCGTGCAAGGTTGCTACGAGCAGGGAGCAGAGCAGCCGAGCCCGACCGAGCGACTGCGAGGCCGGTATTCCCTTTTGCCCTCTGCACGCCGTGAAAGGCCAAGGGCCAAAGGGCGCAGCGTAGCAAGTCCCTTTGGCCCCCGCCGCCACGCGGCGGGCAGACCAGCGAAGCTGGTCTGGTGCGATCACAATAGAAGAAAACGACTGGTGCGCATGCAGCAGGCTTTTTCTTTATTCTGTTACATTGTGGTTCTCCGTCGGCATACCGGTAGAAAACCCCGGGCGCACGTCTTTACGGGGGTTTCGGAGAACTCGGAAGCACTGGCTGTTCCTTTGTTCCACCGTTCCCTGCGGATTGTCCCTTCCTTGCCCTCCCACGACTTCGGTTTTCGCAACACCCGACGGCAGGAGTGCCCCCGCCCCCGATGTATTTGAAGATAATGGACCAAACGGCACAGATAGGAGATGTGATGGAATTGATAAACGACAACGGTGATGTTCTTTTTACGCCTTACACAAACGCAGAGGCAGCCAGCATCCTCTGGGACGAGACGCGAGAAGGTGGGAAGTTATCAGACCACCGCTTCGCTGTCTCCCTGGCGGTTCAGATGTTCGAGCGTAGTTACCTGAGCCAGGCGCAGCTGTGGTGGGTCCATGAGCTGGTCGTCCAGCTAGACCGGCGGGGCTGGGCTTTCGATCGAGATAATCCCGGGGGTTTTGACGTCCAGCGAATCCGCCAGAAGCTCCAACAGAAATAGTCGGCACCACGCAGGATAACCGTCCGAAGATATCTCCTGGCTCCGAGAAAGTATCTCGGAAGCCACAAAACATATCGCGAGATATCTCAGGCCTACTTGAGACATGGAAGACTTTCCGTGGCCGCGTAGAAAATCTCGCATAATCATGCAAAATTTGCAAAATTTGCATAAAAATAATTCCATTCCTAATGGCCTGAACTCACTAATCTTGCACTTGTTATACTTCTTTTGTCCGAGCAATATTGCGGTGTATTTTAATTTGCGTATATCAAGACACTTAGCACTTCAATATAGCACTACGGCGAGATTTACCGCCTGTTAAATGCGAGTCTACGCTTGTAAGGTAATAACCTTACTCCTTTTGCGTACAAGGATTTAGTGATCGATAAAATCCGAACTGCCCGGCCAATTAATCCTTGACATATACGGGTATGTCTTTATAATCCTCATTGTTGATTGATTCGTTTGGTCCGTTGAGCCCGGACTAGCGAGAGCCAGGCCGCTGACAGGCCCTGAGGAATTGTATTCGAGGGTTTCATGTCACAGGCCGATTTGGCTGACGCTAACAAACTTGTCAATCCGAGGAGAATATAGTTGCACCTGCTCGGCCGCACCGAACGGTTTTATTTAGACGTTCGGAAAGATCTGACCTCTAAGGGTCGGATTCGCTCTCGCGGTCACAATCTGGACGTGTCTTTGCGCAGGATGTGCCTGCGCAAATAACAAGAGAGCGTTATGCGCCAAACGGAGTAGGAACGGAGTAGGAACATGGTTACTAACAGTACTATTTGTCAGGTCGAGGGAACCAGGGGTACTTTTACAGCGGTCTGGCGAGGTTGCCTTCTTCGGGGTATGGTTTTCGGGATAGTTTGCCTGGCACCGGTTACTGCGTCTGCGGATCTTATAGTCGGTTTTGACTTGGATCTCGCCCAACTCGATTACGTAAATTCGAGTAATACACTGATGGTAACCCAAAGCGGTTCTTCGGACCTTCTGGTGACCCATGAGGACGACGGTGTCATGTTGGATGGCGCCAAGATAAGCGGGGGCGCGAATTTCGACTTCAACTTTACGCTCTCGATTGCCCAAGACTCCGGAACCGGCCTCTGGTCGGCAGACGGGACTTTTGGGTTCACCGACAGGAACTTCAATGCCGCGGTGGCAGGTAACTTCACGTCCACTGGTATGATGATATATCCAGGCGAAGTACTATGGATCATAGGTGATCTGAGCACTAAAGCCGCATCAGAATCACTGCTTCAAAACGGCGGAGCATTCTGGGAGTTTCTGGGTAATTCGTCGATTGGAAGCGATCGTCTCGGTTATCCGGTCGACGGACTTGACGGGGAGGCCAGCAAGATCACAGTCAGCAACCCCAACGCTTATGACGAGGGAACAGCGTGGGTTCTGAAATTCGGTGTGGGCACCAGTTCGCTTGACACGCTTTTTGCTTCGAATTTCAGCAAAGACAGCGGAGAAGTCAAAGGCGTCATAACGCCCGAACCGGCGACGATGAGTTTGCTGGCGATCGGCGGACTGGCCGTGCTGAAGCGTCGTAAACGCCAGATGCAATAGATGCAATGTTTGTCGTATGTGTTTTGTAGCAATGTAGTAATGCAATAATGTAGTTCGGAAAAGGTGCGGGCGGTTAACGATTAACCGACGAGCACCAAATGCAGTTCCAACCTGGTGAGGGATGTGGTTTTGCAGGGCCTTGAGCCGGCCTGACACCTGAGAAATCAGGTAAACAAGACACGCATTCAGTGGGTTGAGAACTTAGGGATCAGGGACAGTTTTCTGTCTCTGGAAAGAAGGTCCGCGAGGGTCTTTAAGGAGAGTCTTGGCCTCGTGTAGTTCGGAGAGAGGCCAAGTCACGCATTGAGGGATAATTAGGATGACGGTAGAAACATGCTGTAATTGTGACAATAAGGCGCCGGTTCTGGTGGGTGAGTCACGGGCGATCCGTGAGATTGTAGAACTGGTGGACACTGTAGCGCAGAGCGATTGCTGCGTTCTGATCGAGGGCGAAAGCGGGACAGGTAAGGAACTTGTCGTGCAACGCCTGCACGCATCCAGCCCGCGAAAAGACGGTCCGCTTATACCAGTCAATTGCGCCGGTGTGAGCGAAACGTTGTTTGAAAGTCAGTTCTTCGGGCATGTCCGCGGTGCGTTCACCGGAGCCGAAAAAAACATGCTTGGACTGGTCCGCAGCGCTGACGGGGGAACACTCTTCATGGACGAAATCGGCGAGATCCCACTGCATCTCCAACCGAAACTCCT
>JABGPF010000438.1 GCA_018645065.1 Phycisphaerales bacterium | reverse complement strand
CCTGGGGACCCGGAGTATATGGTGGTTCGCAAGCGAGCGTTGAACTTGCGGACGGCGTTGGATAAGTACGCCGCTGCACATGAAGGAAAGTACCCCTCGGGCCTTGAAGTGCTGGTGTCCGAGAAACTGATCACTGAGAAAGAACTCGCTAGTCCGGGCAATAAAGCCCAGGGATATGTTTACTACGCCGGGCAGACCACGAAATCGGCCCAGAGGAATATTCTGTTTTACGATCCGAGCGCCTATACGGGAATGGGACGCGATAAATACTACGTCGCCGCACGTATAGGAGTGGGGCTCCACTACCAGGATCGCAGGCAAACGTTTCAAGCGGAAATGCGAAGAGTGGCGGGAGTCGTCGAAAAGCAGGTGCTCGTTGTCGGCTCGATCGATCCGGGGCGTGCGGTGAAATCCAATGCGATCTGGCCGGGTAAGCTCGGAGGTCTCAACGCCCCCAAAGGCCACGCATTACTTCCAGTCTGCGACGATATGAAAGAAGTGCGGCTTGGAGATCTTTCAGTCTATTGCGGTGTCACTTTTGGCCCCAAGGCCACGGTGAAATCGGGTCTGGAATACCAGAAGTTTCGCCTTCGTATCGAGGGGCATTACATAAACTTACTGCCCAAGAGCGTTCACGGGCCTGTGAAATATGTGGCAAAGGTTTACGACGGTCCAAACAATGTCAAATATGATCGCCTGGCTGTTGAGAGATCTTACGGATACGCCGTGGTGTATATCGGTATAGATAAAGGGCAATGTGTTGCTTACTGGTACGCCGGTACAATGGACAACGAATCAATATTGGCGGGGGTTGTTGGCAAGGTTCGACCGATCGACGGGCTGAAGTGTGATCAGTGGTCCAGTGGCTCGGTGCCTGATATGGGTACGCCGCAGGGACGATGGGACTCACTGGCTGAAAGCTCTTTCCCCAAAGGGCACGCTCTTAAATCGCACTGCACCGTCGTTAAAGAGTTCGTTGTCAGAGGCGTAACGTTTGGACGCTGCGGAATATCGATTGGTCCGGAAGCTTCGTCGACAAAGGATGCAGCGTATAAAGCATATTGGACCAAGACGCATGATATAGTCTATGGTCTCAGCAAAACCGGAAAAGGCAAAACACTGTCCAGTTTACGCCAAGTCATCACTTATTCGAACTATCCCGACAAGAGCGGTAAATACTATCCGGTTGTCGCTGTTTGTGTTCATATTCAGGACGGGCGATGTGTGGCCTATTGGTACGACGGGGCCGGGCAGGGTGCGCGTTCGTACAAAACTATCATCGGCGGAGCCAAGGTCCCGCCGGGCAAAGGCTACTCGCGCATGGGCAATTGGAAGCATGACTGGTCAAAAGCTCCGGTTGATAAGGATCACCCATTACGCAAGGTATGTCCGATTTTCCGGGTTTTCAAGACCAGATCCACGAAACGCCCGACGACGGTGCTGGGAGTCGTTTATGGTCCCAAGGCTGCTTTCAGTCGCGATCCGGCGTATATTGCGTTCGCACAAAAAACGGAAAAACAGTTCGCCGAGATGACCGATGGCGGTAAGGCACGAGGAAACAGTTCTTCGTCGCCGACCGGGGCGTATTTGAAGGCTCTGTCTATGAGATTCTCAGGGCAGGAATATGTCGTAAGATACGGAATAATGCACGGCCGTTGCGTAGCTCGCTGGTTCGTGGGCGATAGCCAACGTGAACGCCAACTCAGACCCCTGACCCTTGAGGTCACACCCGACATGATGCCTGCACAGAAGTAGTGCGAGCTTTTAATGACGCGTCGATTTAGTACCGCGCCATTACGTATTTAAAGTACTTACGAGCAAATGTGACCTTAAAAACGCACGTAAGTCTAGTAACGCAAACTCCGTTCTGAGTAAAGTGGCGGCTCCTTAAGGACCGGTCCACAGGACTGTCATATCGGGTTTGTTGTGGGTTTTTGTCCACTGTCCGTGATGTCGGCCCAGGTTGAAGCATATTTGCTCCTTGACGTCTGTCAGTCGCGCCAGCCACTTGTCCGCGGTTTGGGGTGGTGCGCTCGTCGCCAGGCGGAATGCAATGTGCATCTGCACCCACGGGCCTTTCGATAATAATGTGCCTGGGTATGTCGGAGTCTTTCGGTTATCTCTGGAAAGTACGCGCAGCTCCTTGGCGATATAACTGGCTGGGTCCATGTGCACAAATGACGGATCTCTGGGGTTTACCGTTGAGGCTTGTGTTTCGGCGTGGTGTTTTTTCAATATGCTTTCGGCCTGGGCGTACTTGCCTTTGATAATGCAGTCGATCGCCATTTCCATGCGTAAGGCGATGCGGTGGTTGCCGGTAATCGTCGGGTTCTTATCGTTTTTGAGCTCCAACATCCATTCGGCATGGGTGAAGTCGCGTTTTTTGACATATTGGCGAGCCAGCGATTCGCACTGTTTGGTGTGTGAGGACCAACTCGACGGTGGGGAGCCTGGCCTCGGTCTGTTCAGCTTCCGGTTCTTGATAATCAATTCTCGGGCATCGTTCAGCATATTATCATCAAGCAAGCTCTGGCGTAGTTCGTGTATCAAGTCCGCCGATTCTGTCATATCGAACTGCCTGACCAGCTCCATCGCTTCTTTGTTCATTCCCAATTCTGACATTGCCGTAAGGTGTATGCGAGTTAGGTTTCCGCCCCAGTCCTTTTTGATCATATTGGCCAGCGTTTTGGTGTCCCTACGCATGTACACTTGGGTCAGGAACGTCTGCTTGGAGGCGGCTTTGATTTGCGTTTTGGTCATATTTACGCGTTCTAGCTTTATTGCCATGTCCGCCCATTTGCGAGCTTGTGTTCGCCGATTGGCGTCCCATCCCAACTGGGCTGCTGCACATAGCAGGTATATTCTTGCGGAATGTGCAAAGGTTTTGTCCGACAAGATGGCGGTGACCTTGTCGTCTTGCCCGGCTTTGATGTAAAGCACTGTCATGTAAAACAGGGCCGGTGCACGGAACACCAGTGACGAATATGTTGCTCCGGGTGCGCCGTCGAAGTTTTTTTTACGGATCGCGTTGAATTCGGCCATGCCTTTTTCGGCCCGCGGTAGATCGTTGATCGCCATGCATCCCAGTAGGTATTCATCCCATAGCCCCAGTAGTCTTTGGGGTATTACGTAATGAGCTTTTTGTCGAGCCCTGTCGCTTCCATTCATGAATTGTTTTGGATCGATCTCTTTGAGTATTTTGAACGCAGCATCCGCTTGTCCCACCATGCAGAGTGCATATATATGCGATCTCCATTCATCCAGAATTGTGTAGTCTGAAGTTGCCTTGTACTTGTTGTAAATGGCGCCGGAAAAATGTAGCGTGTGGCGGGCGCCGTAAAAGTGTAGCG
>JABGPF010000437.1 GCA_018645065.1 Phycisphaerales bacterium | reverse complement strand
AAGCGTTTGACCCGCACACCGTTGGCGCGACAGACCCGCACCTGGTCGCCACATTCCAGACCGTCCCCTGGGCGCATCGCGGAGACACCGCCGGCGCTGACGGACTCACGTTTGACAAAGACGGAAACCTGTACACAGGCAACTTCGGCGACGGCGCGATCTCGAAGATGTCGTTCGACGCCAAGGGCAACCTGACGTCCAACAAGATCCTGATCAAGCGAACCAAGAAAATGCCCTCCGCCGATGGAATGTACTACGACGCCAAACGCAATCTGATCTACATCGCCGACTCAGAACGCAACGCGGTACGAGCATTCACGCCTGACGGAAAGCTTTCGACAGTTTGGGAAAATGGCGCAGCCACTACCGGCGGCGACGGACTCCTGGACCAACCCTGCGAAGTACTCGTACGAGGCGACACGCTGTACGTCGTATGCTTCGACTTGAGCTTCCCGGGCCTGCTGAACCAGAAGAACGATAAGGATCACACGATCTCGATTATCCAACTGCCCAAGAAGTAACCCGTTGACACTTAGTACAACTTTTACCTGCCCGGCGTCTGGACAACGGTTGTCCAGGCGCCGGAGCATTATTTATCGGAAAGCAATCGGAAAGCCTAAAATGGATCTCAATCTTAAAGATAAAGTCGCAATCGTTACCGGAGCATCAAGCGGAGTTGGAAAAGCCATCGCATTTGGCCTGGCCGCCGAGGGCGTAAAAGTCGCCGTTAACTTCCTGAAAAACACCGAAAAAGGTCTCGACTTCACCGACGACGCAAACGCTGTTGTCGCTGAAATCAATGATAAGTTCGGCGTGGAAGCCTTCGCAGTGGCCTGCGATATGGGCGTTGAAGAGCAGATTGTCGCGATGTACGATCAGGTCGAAGCCAAGCTAGGCAAGATCGATATTCTCGTCAACAACGCAGCCTATCTGCCCAAAGGCCCGCTGGTCGATTACACCGAGGCCGAGTGGAACTACACCTTCCAGGTAAACGTCACAGGCGTATTCATCGCCTGCCGCGAACTGGTCAAGCGTCTGCTTGGCGACGAACGCCCCGGAAAGATCGTGAACATCGCCTCGCAGGCGGCGTTCCGCGGTTCCAGCAGCGGACACCTGCCCTATGACTCGTCAAAGGGCGCCATGGTCTCGATGACACGTTCGATCGCTCTGGAAGTTTCGAACAAGGGCATCAACATCAACTCGATCGCGCCAGGCATGATCATGACCGAAATGGTCGCAAAGCTCTGGGAAGAGCGCAAGGATCAGTACCTCGCTCGCATCCCGATGAAGCGTATCGCCCAACCGTCGGAAATCGCCAACATCGTAGTGTTCCTCGCATCAGACGGCGGAAGCTACATCACTGGCGCAACTATCGACGCTTCCGGCGGAATGATGATGCACTAAGTGCGTCGCTGATCGTCACATAAACAATAACCGCCCGCCGCAGGCTCAAACCGAGCCTGCGGCAAGGGTGGTGTAGAATGGAGAACTTCGCACTATGAATCCATACATATTGGGTTTCCTGTTCATTCTTGTCGGAGCCATTTGCGGCGGATCTTTCGGCCTGCCGAGCAAGTTCGTAAAAAAGGACACTCCCTGGGAGGTTCTCTGGGGTCCATTCTTCTTCTTTGTCGCCATTCTGATTCCTTGTGTGGTCGCCCCACTGGTTGTAAAGGACCTTGGCGGCGTATACCGTGCGGCTGAGACTGCGTCACCTGGAACTATCATCACCATTCTTATATTCGGTCTCCTTTGGGGCTTGGGATCGATGACGCTTGGAAAGGCGTTCGCGTTTATTGGCTTGTCTCTTGCTTATGCGTTGAACTATGGCGCCCAGATAGTCACCGGGTCGATTGTCCCAATGGCAATTGATCGTCCCGGAGACATGCTGAAAACTCACGGCCTGATTGTTATTGCCGGAGTCGTGATTTGCGTTATTGGCGTTATCATCACCGGGCGAGCGGCGATACTTAAAGAACGCGGCGCCAAAGATGACCCAACCGATGCGGACTCCGACGCCAAGAGTTCCAAGATGCTCATCGGTCTGATCATAGGTGTTGCGTCGGGAATATTGTGCGGCTGCTGGGCGGTTGCATCAATTTACACAAAACCGGTTAATACCGCCGCGGCCGGCAACCCTGACTGGGCCATCTCATGGGCCTCCACCGCTTTGATCCTCTGGGGCGGTTCCGTTTCGGCATGCGGATATTGCGTCTGGGAACTCACAAAGAACAAAACCTGGGGTAAACTCAAAGGCCCCGGAATCGGCAAGGTCCTCATGTTGGCATTGGTGATGGCGATTCTACACGACGCGGCAGTGCTTTTCTTTGGGCTTGGATGGATTAACTTGGGAGCCTTTGGCGTATCTGTCGGTTACGCATCGTTCATGTCGTTCGCCATTATCGTCGGAAACATACACGGGTTCAGAACCGGTGAATGGAAAGGCGCCAGCCCGCAGAGCGTTAAGCTTATAATCGTCGGAATCACCGTGCTGGTCCTTGGCGTCTGCATCCTGGCGACCGGCAATTCAATGGCCGGATAAACAAACCTAACAACGAAAGTCGTAAACCAGAATGCTCGTAACACTGAAAGACATACTCACCGACGCTCGCGACAACCATTACGCAGTTGCTGCGTTTAATGTTGTCGAAAACGTCATGCTCCGCACCGTGCTCGAAACCGCCGTTGAAAAACAGGCGCCGGTTATCGTTATGGGGCTGGCTGACGATCTGAAAGGCTCCGGTTGGACATACATCGCAGGACTGGCGAAACTGGCCGCTGAGTATCACGACATCCCCATCTGCCTGCACCTGGATCACTGCTACGATCTGGACGTCATCAAGCAGGCTGTCGACTACGGATTCACCGGCGTGATGTACGACGGATCGAGCCTCTCGTTCGAAGAGAACGTGAAAATGTCGCGAGCTGCGGTCGAGATCGCACACCCCCACGGCGTGAGCGTCGAAGCCGAACTCGGACACGTCGGCGGGAGCGACCTGGCTGAAACCCAGCATGTCGAGTCTGTCCTCACTGAAGCTGACGAAGTCACAAAGTTTGTCGAACTTACCGGCGTAGACGCACTGGCGGTCTCTATCGGAACTGGACACGGAGTCTACCGATCAGAGCCCACGCTTAACATCGAACGCCTTGTGGAGCTTACCAAAGCCACCGACATACCGCTGGTAATGCACGGTGGTTCCGGTACGCCGGACGATCAGGTTCGCAACGCGGTGGCTAACGGTATTTCGAAAGTCAACGTCTTCACTGAAGAACGCATCGCCATGTTCCGCGGACTTAAGGAAGCGGCGAAAAACGACCGGATCGACCCGCTGCATGTCGCCGTCCCAGCGCTCAATTAGGTCGGAC
>JABGPF010000436.1 GCA_018645065.1 Phycisphaerales bacterium | reverse complement strand
CAGACACACCCAGAGTATGTCGAAATACGGACATGTGCGGATTGTTGATGCGACGACGCTCAAACCGTTGGTTACGCTCAAGCCGCCTGCTGCGCCCAAGTCGGACCGTAGGTTCATTATCGGCGATCTCTTGGTAAGCAGTTTTGCGTTCAGTCGCGACGGGAAGCGAATTCTCGCTGGGCTCCATAACGGTTCATTGGTAATGTTCGATGTGGCCAGCGGTAAACCAATCGACTCTCTCAGCTATCGAGCGGGCTCTGGTGGAAATTCCGCCACAGTTCCAATTAGCCAAGTGTGTTGGAGTGACGACGGATCTATGGCGGTGGCGATGAAGTTGGGAAGACGTGCGTTTATAGACATATGGGACGTTAAGAATAAGAAACTCCGCTATAGTCGGCGAACTGAGGCGGGTTTGTTCAAGGCCGCCAAGATTCTTGCCGATAATCGCACCGTTTTGCTTTCGGTGATGCCAACTTATCAGAAACAGGAATATCTGATTCGATGGGACGCCGGGCCTAACGAGGATCTTGAAAAAACGCAACCCGAGCGGAGAAGCGGATCGGTTTCGCAGAAGTTTTCTGTCGCTGCATTTTCCAATGACGCTAAGCAGTTGGCGATTGTGATTGGGCCTAGAATCAACGTTGCAAATGTGCATACGCTCCGGGGGGCGGCGCTGCAATTGATTGACCAGGCCACTGGTAAACCGCGTATGATCGCCAGTGATATGTTACCGGTTTTTGCGGTGACGTTTTCGCCTGATGGGCGTCATGTGGCCGCGGCCGGTGTCGATGGTGTCATCAGGCGTTGGGATGTATCTACTGGTAAGCAGATCGCCTGTCCGTCCTCCTCGGCTGGTGAGGAACGTAACACCGCTCAGGTGCACGCTGTCGCGGCTTCTCCGAACGGTTCGATAGTGGTTAGTGGCGATGCCGATGGGCGAATTTTAGTGCGTCAGTCGGCCAGTGGGAAAGTGATTACCGCGTTGAACCATGGCGGTCCGGTCAGGGCGTTGGCGTTTTCGGACGATGGGCGTAAGCTTGGATCGTACGGAATGGACATGACGTTGCGGATATGGAATACCGCATCATGGAGGCAGATGAGTTATCTCACGAACCCCAGTCGCTACAGTCCATCGGGCGGGTATTATTCGATGGCATGGAGCGCCGATAGTAAGTTCGTCGCCGTTGCACTGGGTGGGGGAATGATATGCTGGGAAACGATGACTGAATCGATAGTGAAGGTTTATTCCGAGGCGGTTTGTTCTGAACTCGCAAAACGGTTGCGGTTTAATCCTGGTGGGAAAGGGACGCTTCATTCGGTTGGCCCGCTTTGCGAAGGCGCCGGCGTACCGAAGAACTCGCAGAAGCTGCAGGGCAATGGCATACAGATTCATTCGAACCGGAAACATGCGGCATATGCCTTGGGGAACAAGGTGATGGTTATGGATATGATGACTCGCAAGCCAGTGCGTGAACTCTTGTCTGAGGCGTCGATGGGTGCTCCTCGCGAGATTAAACAAATACGGCAGGTTGCGTATTCTCCGGACGAAAAGCTTGTCGTGGCCATTCAGGACAACGTGGCGACGGGCTATCGAGGTTACAGTGAGTTGGCTGTTATCGACCAGATGATCCGTGTGTGGGACGCCGCTAGCGGGAGCGAGTTGCTCAGCCTCAAGGGGCATCGCGGACAGATCAATGCGATATCATTTACCGCTGGTGGGCGAGTCCTGCTCACCGGCGGGGCCGACGGGACTGTTATTGCCTGGGACCTGACACGCCGCGGTTTGTCGGTCTCATCGGACAAGGCCCCGAGCGGAAAAGGACCCGGTGGAGAGGGGATGTTCTCCGGTAACGAGTACCAGGCCACTATGGCTATGCGTGTCTTGGCCGATAAACCCAAAACGGCATTGGGCGTTGTGCTGGAGTATCTCAGAGGTGACGCCGGGGCGAGTGAAACCGCTGATCCGTTGATAGCAAAATTATCTTCGGATAAGTTTTCCGATCGCGTTGCGGCGACGATAAAACTGGCTGACCTTATTACCCGGGACCCGTCGTGCGAGAAGGCGCTGGTTCGGAAACTCCTGGGTTCGAATGACCTGGGTTCAAAGACCATCGCTCGGATACGTTCACTGCTGACGGAGATAAAACCCTTCCCTAGAACGCGTGGTTACACGGAGCTTCAGCGGATCAAAACGCTGTTGGAATGGACCGGTGGGAAAGAGGCCAAGTATATCCTGGTGCGGATGGGCGATCGTTTGCCCGAGATGCGATTGGGATCTGAGTCTCTGTCGGCGGTTCAGCGGATCGACTCTGGGCGGAACCGCGATAAAATGCCCGCCGCACCGGTGAAGAACGATGCGTCTGGGGCGGGATCGATCGTCGCGAAAACTCCCAGTTCGCTTAACTGGCCTCCAGCGGTAACGGTATCGGCGAGACCTCCAATTGTTGAGCCTGAAGCGGCGGGGTCGGTCAAATTTGTCAACGATGTAATAACAGATAAAGCCCAACTTCCCAAAGGCGCCGTCGTGCAATTCGGAGGAGGAGCCATGACGCATCGCGGGCCAATTACTTCAGTAGAAATCTCTCCCAACGGGAAGCATGTGGTTTCGGCTGGTACTGACGGGAAAGTGAGAATATGGGACATCGCCACCGGGCGAATGATCCGTCAGTTTCCAGGCGGAGATCAATGTCCTCTAGCCAAATTCGCATCCTCGGGTGATATGCTCGTTGTCGCCGACGCCTCCAAAGCCAGAGGGCTCCCAGGACGCCTGGGTAAGATGGTGATATACGATTTGAAAAACGGGAAAGTAGTGAGCGAATTTGACCCGCCTGTGATATCGGGAAACACCTCGTATGATAAGTTACTGCGATCTATAGCTATTTCACCGAACGGGAAAATCCTGGCCGCCGTATGGGGAGGAGGTATCATCACCTTCACTGGTCTCCCAGACGGTAAGTCACGCGGGTATGTTGTTCTTGAGACCAGCAAAATAACTGTCGATATAGCCTTCAGCCCTGACAGCACTCGCCTGGTAAGCCTGATGAACGATTGGACGACCTCTCGAAACAAAAGCATATTGGCGCTGTGGGATGTAGTGAATTTACAGCGGTTGGATTTGATCAACGAGTCCGGCAAGGGAAGTAGCAGCCGTAACATCCTGCCTCGCATGCGCACCGCGACGTTCAGCGCCGACGGTAAGGCAATCAGCCTTCTCCGCAGCGACGGACAGATCCAACGTTATGCGATTAGCGATAAGGGGTTCGGTACGCCTGCGAAACTCAATAAAACCGCTGACATGCGCCAAAGCACGACGGTGTGTAAATGGCGCCGGAAAAATGTAGCGTGTGGCGGGCGCCGTAAAAGTGTAGC
>JABGPF010000435.1 GCA_018645065.1 Phycisphaerales bacterium | reverse complement strand
ACAAGTTTTCTGTAAATTACCGTTTGCCTCGATCGTTTTGTCGCTTAGGCTGAACTGGAGGGAGTCCGTAGCCATGTGTCAGGCCGTTGCCGTTGCCCTTGCCGTCCTCTGTGTGCTCGCCGTAATCCGTTGCCTTTGCCGTTAACATCTCCTCCGCCGTTCGCCGTTGCCGTTCTCTGTGATCTCTGTGGCAAAACCGTCCGCCGTTCGCCGTTGCCGTTCTCTGAGATCTCTGTGGCAAGGCCGCCGGTCCTACGTCGTTCTACCTCGGCAAGAATCACGAAACGCTCTTGCCAGATCGCCTCGCGGTCGGATAGTCTCTAGGCGGCTTTCAAACTTTAACTTTCTGTTTCGCCGTTTATGGAGATCGTGCGATGGACCGGCAAGGACGCATTGTGTTAATTACGGGCGATGGTAAGGGGAAAACATGTTCGGCGCTGGGCATGTCGCTGAGGGCCGCGGGCCATGGAATGCGCGTCCTGTTCCTGCAATTCATGAAGCATGACGCCTCGACCGGTGAAATAGCAGCACTGGCGAAAATACCCGAAATCGATATCGTCCAGGAAGGCCTGGGCTTCGTCCCCAAACCCGACAATCCGCGATATTCCGCACATCACCATGCCGCCGAAGACGCCCTGAAGAAATCACGCCGGGCGATTGAGTCCGGTGACTATTCCATGATCGTCCTGGACGAAGTGTGCGGATCCGTCGGATGCGGGCTGATCACCGAATCGGAAGTGCTGGACCTGATCGCCATAGTGACCCCCGACCTGTGCCTGGTGCTTACCGGGCGAGGAGCAACGCCTGCGATGATAAACGCCGCCGACACGGTAACCGATCTGAGGCACGTCAAACACGCCTACGAAACCGGCGTCCCGGCCCAGAAGGGAGTAGAACTTTGATTACCCTGGCGACCGGTGCGGTAAATGATTTCGGATGGCTCAACTGGACGGTGCTCGCGGCATATTTGCTGGCGATACTGTTAATGGGGCTCTATTTCTCCCGCCGCGAAAAGAGCACCGACGACTTCTTCCTGGCTGGACGGAGAATCCCCTGGTGGGCCGCCGGACTCAGCATCGTAGGCACGGGGCTATCGGCGATATCGTTCATGGGCTTCCCCGCAAAGGCGTATTCGGGCAACTGGATCGCATTTACGGGCAACCTCGTGCCTATCTTGATAATACCGATAGTAGTTATGTTCTACCTGCCCTTCTACCGGCGGCTGAACGTAACCACAGCGTACGAGTACCTGGAAAAACGCTTCAATCTCGCAGCAAGATTGGTCGGTGGACTGCTGTACATATTATTTCAGTTTCTGCGAATGGCTGTCATCCTCTACCTGCCCGCACTGGCGATACACACCGTCGCCGGGTTAGACATCTACGTGTGCATACTGGCGATGGGAGTACTCTGCACGATTTACACCGTTCTGGGCGGAATCGAGGCGGTAATCTGGACCGACGTGCTCCAAGTGGGCGTGCTGATGGGAGCAGCGATTGTTTGCCTGGGAATCATCGCAGGGCAAGTTGACGGCGGATTCATCGGAATAGTGGAAAAAGGTATCGCCGCCAACAAATTCAAAGCCGCCAACTTCACCTTCGACCCCAAGGGAGGCGCGCTGTTTCTGTTCATTGTGCTCGGGCGTTTCTTCGGCGACTTCATGCCCAACACTGCCGATCAGGGCGTTATCCAGCGATACCTCACCGTACCGGATCTGAAGTCCGCCAAACGGGCCGCCTGGATCGGCGGGTTAAGCGTCATACCGGTTTCCATACTGTTCTTTTCGTTGGGCACAGCGTTATGGGCGTTTTACCAATCTCGCCCCGAACTTGTCCCTGAAGGACTGGCCAACGATCAGATTCTCCCGTTGTTCATGGTCCAGCAGATGCCCGCCGGTATCGCAGGGCTGGCGTTGGCGGGACTGTTCGCAGCGGCAATGTCGAGCGTCGATTCGAGCATGAACTCCGTTTCGGCAGTCGCCACAACCGACTTCTACCGTCGCTTCAAACCTGACGCCAGCGAAAAAAGCTGCCTGACACTTGCCCGCCTGGCCACTGGATTGACCGGACTGATTGGCACGATCGCGGCGCTGGTGATGGCGTTTTACTCGGGTCGATTCAACTCGACGTGGGATCTTTTTCTGTACATACTATTCTGGTTGGGCAGCCCGCTGGCGGGCATGTTCATACTGGGCATTTTCACCAAACGAGCCAACGGTCTGGGCGTATGCATAGGCGCCGCCGCCGGAGCAATCGCCATATTACTAGTCATGTATCGAACAGAACTCATAGAACTGTTCTACCCGATTAGCGAGATGGGTGGATTCATAGGCTCCACCGCATCGACAGCCCTATTCGTAGTCACGCTGCTGCCGGAAATCAGTGGACTGCTCTACCCGGTTATCGGACTGGGCGGGTGCGTGGTTATAGGGTATCTAATGAGCATACTCTTTCCTGAATCAACACCCCGCGACCTGTCGGGACTCACCATTCACACCACTGACAAACAAACGTAATCCATAAAACAAAAGCCCACGGATAGCTATCCGTGGGCTGTCGTTTAGATTGAATACGATCACCGCTGATCGTATTCGGTTTTTTACTTCTGCTCGGCGAGAATCTTAATGTTCTGCAGTTCGATCGCGGCCATGTCGTCACGCTTCTTCTGGAAGTGTTTGTACTTGGCGATGCCCTTTGCGTCCCAGGAGTTGGCTTCCATGTAATCTCCGCAATACGGGACGAGCAGGTCGATCCAGCAGGCGATCTTTTCGAGTTCTTCGGTCGACAGCTTCGTCTTACCGTGCCCGGCTTTGAGCATGGTCATCAGCTTGCTGTGTTTCGATCCGGCGAAGTACGCTGGGAGCATCGGCGGGATCGACTGCACGTTCATCCACTTTACGATCTCGTTAGGCCGCCCGTTCTGGGTGAAGTAGATATACGAGTCGCTCCATTTGCGCCCACCGCTGCTGCTGTGGGTTTCGCTCAGCAGGCTGAAGGCCTTCTTGATCTTAGAGTCGCCCTTCTTGGCAGCCGGCTTGGCGGGGGCTTTGGACTTGCCCTTCTTGGCCGGACCCTTCTGGGTGCGGTCCATGTGGCACTTGATGCAGTGCTTGTCCAGGATCGGCTGGATTTCCTTGGGGAAGCTGAAACCGCGGGGTTTTCCGTAGAAGTCTTTCAGCGGTTTGGGACCGGCCTTCATCGCCAGAGTGGTCTTGGTCGGCGGTGAGGTGGCGTTTTTGTCTTCGTGGCAACCGAGGCAGGCGAAGTTCTCGCCGGGCATCAGGGTCGACCAGCTTCGCATCGACTGGACAACGTAACCGTCGGCGTCTATGAGTTGGAAGTACAGCGGCATCCTGGCCGGAGCTTCGAAG
>JABGPF010000057.1 GCA_018645065.1 Phycisphaerales bacterium | reverse complement strand
TCGGTTTGGGCGGGTTGGAGGATTTGCGGCTTCGCTTGCGCGGGTTGATGCAATTCCTCGATAAGAAGAGGCGAAAGATCGTCTATACCGACTTTGCCGACGAGATAATGGGCGAGCGAGAGGCCGACGTTGTCCACATGCCGACAATGACCGGTGCCCAGTATGCAAAGAAGGTTTCCGACTACCTGCAGAATCATCTGAATAACATAGTGATTCACCGGTTGCGGACCAACCAACCGCTCACCGAGTCTGATCTGCAATCGCTGGAGGCGACACTGGCTGAGATCGGGCAGGAAGACGGTCCGGCGTTACTGTCGGGATTACTGACAAGCAGCGGCGCCCCTTCGCTGGCCCATTTCGTCCGCAGCTTGGTGGGGCTGGATCGGGCGGCTGCTCAGGCTCTGTTTTCGGAGTTTCTATCGGATCGAAGTTTGAGCACGTCTCAAATACGCTTTATCGAAATGATAATCGACCAACTAACCGCCCGAGGCGTAATGGAAGCGTCAGCACTCTACGAACCACCTTTCAGCAATCTGCACTCCGGCGGACCGGATGCACTGTTTGCCGGTAAGGGTCAGGTGGTTGAGGGGATATTCGAGACGCTAAGGACAGTCAAAGCAGGATTGATCGCGAAGGTTGGGTAATGGGTTATGTAGTGGAGTCAGATATATTCATTTAACGTGCATTTCGATCAAATATATTCATTTGAAGACAATTTCGGCCAGATATATTCACTATATGACAATTTCGGTCGACAAATATTTGACAAATGGTTGGATCGAACCGATAATAAAGATAGCTCATCCACCATGCGTGGAAAGAGTGATAGACGCCGTCTCCTCGCGAGGCGGCGTTGGCTATTTGGGGGCATCGCGTTTCTTTCGTTTCTTCCGTTTTTGATGCTCCATGAACGTGCAATAGGACGTTTTGAGCAGGTAGTAATCCGGTCCGCCGTCAGCATGTTTGCCTCGCTCGGCAAGCACCACAGCAAACTCCTCATTATACCACAAGATATGGTCCATCTGCCGGCCGCGTTTCTCGGTCCAATGATCCACTTCCGGGTGATCGCAATTCTCGATAATCGCCCTTATCCACCCGACCCGTTTGCAGCGGTCAGGGTCAGGAACCCTGTCATCCTCATACTTACCGTCAGATATGCAGTGCCAGAACCCAAAGCCCTTTCCCTGGGTGGGCGGATGTTTGCGAACCGACACGCGTCGACCGCGAAACAAGACCGGCTTGCGGAGGAGGTCCGCCATGAAACGCTCATAGATTGCATCAAGCACTTCTCCCCAGTTACCGTCAAACGGGAGCAGATCAGGTATCCAATCAGCATTACACATCACGCCAACCACCCCCCGGATCGTGGTTCCCAGACGAGAATGTTTAACTTGGTTTCGCCCTGCCATGTGGTGGCGGTCAGTGATTTCTTCGCCCGCCGCTGGATTACCTTTATTACCTCTTCCTTACCGGCATTGCCCGGTGTGTCTTGCAGGTCGCCTACAGTTCGACGGTTTTGGTAACCTATAGCGCCAAGGATAAGATCAGACAGTTGAAGGAGTTCCGATTCATGTGAGCGAATCTGCTGCACCCGCTCGATGACCTGCCCGGCAGCATCGCGTGCCCGACTGCGGAGCACCTCTTCCAGTTTTGCTCGCCTTACTTCGCTCCGAGTGTCCTTGATGTCCAGGAACACGCGGTATTTGTACCTTGGATTGATTACCCTGTCGATGAGAAGGTACATCATTTTGTAGTACCACTGATCGTGGTCCTGTTCAAACTGATCGTGCTCCAGTTTGGTCTTGTCGGGGATTACCAGTCCTCGGAATCGCAACTCCGGTTCATCAAAAAATGCTTTGATCCAGTCTAGATAAAATGATGCTTTGGCTTGGGAGACTTTCGACCACTTAACCTCGAATACCTTATCGGTCCCGCCGGTCTTGTACTCCTGTGGACTAACCAGCCCGTGGGCTGCTTTGATCTCCCGTAATCGCCTGGCGAACACAACTGCCCGCTCCGTCGGACACCACACGCATCCCAATGTCATCACCGGGATATTGTCGTGTTCCAGATGGCAACTCTCGTCGCAATAAAGATTAAAGCGATTCGGCGGATGTTGTTTGTTGATCGTTGGCGATTTATTCACAATTCTATAACCTCTCCACAGACGTCTATCTTACCAGATTCTCGGTAAAATGCGACTTTTGAAATTAGTGGCCAGGCCTACGTAGTATAGTCGCTTGTTACGGTATAAGGCGTATATACCGTTACGGCCGCCGACCATCTCTGTGATAACCTGCTTGTACTTGTCGAAAACGGCGCTGGAGATTCGTTCGAGGTGGCCTAGTACTAATCCGCTGGGTTTCTTACTTTGAACGGCTTTGGTTTTTGCCATTTTTTCCATCCCCGTGTTGGCGAGATAGGTCAGAAGTAGTAAGTTGTTATTCGACAGGCTTTAGGGTACGGATAGATCGGTCTCAGTGCAAATGTTTTATCGGCGTCTGGCGGGGTCTAAGATTATGTACTACCGATATTAGTCCTTGTGCAAAAAGTAGTTCGCGTGCGCATTGTGTTTGCAAAACAAGTCTTGCCACTTCTGCCAAGCCGCAAGCGGGGCGCTGCGCGAGATAGGTGAGGGTGGAGCAGGAGAGCCCTCCAGAGGCGGGCCTGCGGCAGGAGATACGGAAACGGCGATCAAAGGCTGCGGCGAATTGACGGTGGAACTGGTTGCATGTAGAATCATCGTAACGAAAGAGGATGAAAAATATCAAATAGCAATAAGCGACGAACAGTAACGGACAGACCGGGAGCAGGGATAATGGCATTATGGCTTAGTCGAGCGGGATTGCATGGCGAATATGAGGACGAATCATGACTGAACAATCCAGCCCCAATAGTAAAGATGTACTCTACTACTTTGTAGACGAAGCTGGCGATCCCAAGCTGTTCGAGCGACGGGGCAAAGTGGTGGTCGGTAATGAGGGTGTCTCGAAGTACTTCATGCTGGGCAAACTGGATGTTGCAGATCCTGTATCTCTGCATGCCGACTTGGAGGCGTTGAGAACGGAGTTGCTGGCTGATCCGTATTTTAAGGATGTGCCCTCGCTTCGGCCGGAACGTAAGAAGACTGCGTTGGCTTTTCACGCCAAGAACGATCTACCGGAGGTACGCAGGGCGGTTTACAAGGTTCTGCTCAAACCGGAGCATAATCTGAAGTTCTCGGTCGTTATTCGAGATAAGATGGAACTGCTCGCGTACGTCGCCCAACAGAACGAGCGTGATAAGGGTTATCGTTATCGGGAGAATGAGGTCTATGACAGCCTGGTCACCGAACTCTTTCGGACATTTCACCCAGTGGTGGATTTAGTGGATATCTGCTACGCGACGCGGGGTAAGAAACCACGCTCTAAGGCGTTTGAGGCGGCGATCAGTAAGGCGGAGAACGTCTTCGAGAGGCAGTATGGTATGAAGCCTCCGCACGCTTGGCGAGTGCGGCCTAGTGTTCCCCCGATGGACGTAGGGCTCCAGGCGGTGGATTATTTCCTCTGGGCGGTGCAGCGGTTTTTTGAACGAGGAGAAGATCGCTTTATTGAGTTGATCTGGCCTAAGGTGCACTGGGTGAATGATTTGGACCGCATCGAGGATGGTCACCGTGGAGTGCGCTACGACAAGAACCGCCCGTTGAATGTGGCTGAGCGAAGTCGCAAAAAAAGAAGCCGGGGGATATAGGGTCTCCCGCAGCGAACTGCGGAACCACGCGGCATGGAGCCGAGTTTCGTCCACCGACTACGGTATTATCGGATACATTTGCCACGGAGTCAAGCTGTTTTTCACGAGTTTTCGTCGTTTGTCGCCTGCTGAGTTGTCTGCTGGCTGACCGGTGGGGTACAAATTTTCACCCCCCTTTTTCGGTTTGTTCATACAGGTTCACACATCTTCACACACCTTCACACCTGTGGGCAGTGTGAAGCTCCGATCCGGCGGGCTGGCGGGGCTTGGAGCTATGGCCCGGCAGGTAAAACGGGTAGCCTTGTCTGCATAAGCTAAGCAGCCACAAGACCTTACATTAAGCAAGGTTCCGGGCGGGCTGTAACACGGAAAAGAAGTACTGTTTTTACGTGTCATAGCTTCACAGCGTATATGTGTGAAGCAATTGAGAAGCTATTGAAAATATGGTCGTCGGGGTTGGGCTGTTATGGACTTTTTGGGGGGCGGCATGGCGGCGAGATTTTTTGGTCTTTTTTTTCAGTTTTTTCCAACTTTTCCAGAGGCTTTTTCCAGGGGTTTTTCTAGGGGTTTTTCCGACCTTTCCCGGGCTTTGGTTTGATTTTTCTTTGATATTTCTTTGGCCTTTGGGCTGGTCGGTTGGTGGGCGTTATAATTGTAAATGTTCAAAGAAGTTCGAATTTGCTTGGTCTCATAGTTGCCCGAAACAGGGCCTAAGGAGACGATAGTTCTTATGGCCAGCTTAGCTCAAATGCGTTATGTGATGCTCTTATCGGGCCCGTCCGGCCCGGCGATGGACGGCTTGGGCGTTTCACCTCCAGACAATGAACCCGTACCCGACGCTCGGGTCAGATTTTTAACCATACTGACGGCCGAACGGGCCCGCGCTGGACCCGATAACTGACGGTCTCGACAACATATAGCGCAAGCAGTCCCACGCTCAGATTTTAGCTTTTTCGCCCCGTAGCCGATGGTTGCGGGGCGTTTTTGGTAAGGCGGCGGCAGCGGCAACAGAAGCGTAGAAGCGCTAAGCCGCAAGCGGCAGGAATCACGGTTCTCCGTATTCTGGAGCTTGGCGACTTTATCGTTTCGCCTGCTCTCCTGTTCATTGTCGAAGATCCGCCCAGGCGGACTCAACTTCTCACCTGCTCTGCCGTTCCCCTGCTCTATGCAGGTGGTAATCCTGGGGGTTATTGGCTACAATCTCTGGCCTTGTTTGGAGTTTAGATATAGATGGCGGATCAGGCGAAGAAAACCGGTCGTTTCCTGTCGGTCGTTATGCAGGTATTTGTGTGGACACTTGTCGTGCTCATGGTGGCCGGCGGTGTGATGTACATCCAGGCCTCTCGCGTGCCGGACAACTACAAACCCGTCCGCCTGAGCCTGGAGGACACGAAACAAGCCACCCACGCCTTCGTCCAGAACTTCGCCCAGGAGTTCGGCAACCAGGTCAAGCAGATCGAACCGTTTGAATGGTCGCTGACGCAGAAGGCGGCGAACATATATCTGGCGTCGATCGACGAGATCGCCTTCAGCCTGCCCAGCGGCGTGAAGCGCGGGTATGTGAACGAGCAGATGGCTGAGATGGGCCTGGCTGACCCGGCGATAGCGTTTGACGACGGGAAAGTCACGCTGATGGTCCGCTCAACGGATTACAACAAGGTGATCTCGGCGGAGGTTGAGGTGAAGCTGACGGGTGACGACAAGCTTCAGTTCACCGTAAGCGCCACGCGGGTAGGTCGCCTGCCGGTGCCCAGCAGCATTCTCACCGACCGCCTCGAAACGCTTGCGACAAAGCTCTCGGGCAAGCAGTCTGACGACATTTCAAAGACGCTCGCTGAACTGCTGGCTGCGATAAACGGCGAGCCGATCAGCCCGCCGGACACGTGGCGGATACAGGGGATAAAAGTCGACATCGAAGCGATAACCATAGCAGACGGCAAGCTAACGCTGAAGGTTCGCCCGATCGCCCCACCGCCGCGCACGAAGCGAAAATAAGCGGGTAAAATCCCGCGCGGGTGTAACCATTGGCCCATGGGCGTGCACTTTCATGTCAGACCGGCGAATAGTGCGACTGGTCGGGAGGTTGAACCCATGGCTGCTATCATCAAAATCGTGTTACTGATCGTCCTTGCCGTCGGCGCCCTGAGCATGGCCGGGTGCGGACGCCACCGATTCCACCATCAACCGCGTCACCACTCCCGCATTCAGGTTGTGCACGACAGGCACCGCGATCGCTGCGTTGACGTTCGCGTTACCCGGGCCCCCTCGCACCACGGACATGACCGTCATCACGGACCTCGACGCGGCAGGCGCTAACCGTTCCCGCTAGTGGGCCGACCGGCGATATCGCGCGTGAGTCGCTGGCCGGTCCACGCTTTTACCCCGCCTGAAACATCCATCTATCGCCCGCCACCCGCCGAAGCTCAAACCGTCCGCTAAGGACCGTCCCGCCAAGCTCGAACGTCCATAAGTTCTCCTCGCGGGAGATCACGGTCAGCGTGCCTGAATCCTGCGGGTCGACACGCCCTCTGTCTCCGCTGACCGGCCCGGAATAATCGAGATACGCTTTGCGGTGATCGTGTATCTGGACGGCTTGGAGCGGCATGGCTGCGAGCGGATCGGCCTGGAGGCTCCATGTAGCCAGGGCGGCGTGAGTCTCGAGCATGAGGTCCCAGTGCGTCCGTCCATAACCGCTATGTTTGTGCAATACGAAACGTTTCATAGCATGATAATACCGCGCCGCGAGCCCAAAAGCATCCTCGGGCCGTGACAGACGAGGGCGGTCATGCTAGAATACGCGCATTATGACAGATAGACACGAAAGCTACGTAAGCCCACTAGAGTCGCGATACGCCTCAGCCGAGATGCGAGGACTGTTCAGCGATAAGCACAAATTCACGACATGGCGCCGCCTTTGGATCGCCTTGGCACGGGCGCAAAAGCAGCTCGGGCTGGACATCAGCGATGAGCAACTGGCCGATCTGGAAGCGCACATTGACGATATCGACTACGAAGCCGCCGGTCAGTATGAACGCAAGTTCCGACACGACGTGATGGCCCACATTCACGCCTACGGCGACATCGCCCCAAACGCCAAAGGCGTTATCCATCTCGGCGCGACAAGCCAGTTTGTCAACTGCAACACCGATCTGCTGGTGTTGCGCGACGCACTGGGCCTGGTGGCCCGCTCGCTTGCGAACGCGATAGACGCCCTTGCCAACTTCGCCCAGGAACATCGCGACCTGCCCTGCCTGGGCTTCACGCATTATCAGCCCGCCCAGATGACAACGGTGGGTAAGCGTGCGGCGCTATGGTGCAGCGAGTTTGTAAGCGATCTGGCAGAGATCGAGCGGCGCATAGAGACACTCGAATTCCGCGGAGTTAAGGGAACAACGGGCACCCAAGCCAGCTTCCTGGCACTGTTCGACGGCGACCACGACAAGGTGATCGAACTCGACAAAATGGTCGCAGCCGAAATGGGCTTCGATAAGAGAATCTGCATTACCGGGCAAACGTACTCGCGCAAGATAGACGCTATGGCGGCTGGGGCGCTGGCGGGGATAGGGGCGTCGGTGCATAAATTCTGCAACGATGTTCGCCTGCTGGCCAACCTCAAGGAGCTCGAAGAACCGTTCGAGAAGACGCAGGTGGGTTCGTCGGCAATGGCGTACAAGCGTAACCCGATGCGGTGCGAACGCGCGACGGCATTGGCGAGATTCCTGATGGACGTAGCCCAGAGCCCGCTGCACACCGCGGCTGAGCAATGGTTCGAACGCACGCTGGACGACTCAGCCAACAAGCGAATCGCGATGTCCGAATCGTTCCTCGCCGCCGACGCCATACTCAACATCGTAACGAACGTCGCACGCGGGATGGTTGTCTACCCCGCCGTGGTGGACGCACACATCCGGGCCGAACTGCCCTTCATGGCCAGCGAGAACATCCTGATGGCCGCAGTCCAGGCCGGTGGAGACCGTCAGGAACTGCACGAGCAGATCCGCGTTCACTCCCAGGCGGCGGCCCAGCAGGTAAAGGGCCTGGGCAAGCCCAACGATCTGATCGACCGGATCAAAGGCGACAAGGCGTTTGCGGAACTGGACATCGACGCCCTGCTCGACCCGTCAGCATTTGTAGGACGGGCGCCGGAGCAGGTCGACGAATTCATCACCGAACTGGTAGCCCCAGTACGCACGCGCTACGCCCAGCAACTGGGCGGCGGTGGGGAACTGAGCATCTAGCCGAGCGATCACCCCGCTACGGTCCGACCGGTTCCTTCACCAATGGCGGAGCGAAGGGATCGAAGTAGTAGATCCCCCACTTGGCGTATTGCTTGAGATGCGACCTCAAGCGCGTTTGGAATTCGGCGTAGTCCTTGTTTGATTTCTGTGTCCACGCTGCTTCGGCCAGGGCGGCAATGCGAGGGAACGTCATGAACTCCAGACGCTTGACTTCCTTTACCTTCTCGGTCCACAGGCAGGCCTGGATGCCCATTATCTGTGCCTGTTTTTTTCCGTCATACTTATCGATCAAGCCCTCAGGAAACGCGTAAACTTTCGGCAGGTCGCCGAACTTCTTCTTCCATCGCCGCCCGCTCTTGTGGGAACTGTGCTGCACGAAGTCAAAATAGCACGGAACGCGCGGGCACAGGATAACCTTGAACCCTTTATCCAGTGCGGCATCCAGAGCTTTGGGCTTGTTGTGGCGCCACCACATTACAATCGCCTGAGAAGGTTTGACGCCCGACCCGGTAACCTCGTCCCAACCGATAGTCGTTTTGCCCAGGCTGGATATCACATCGGCCATCCGGCGGTTGAAATAATGTTCGATCTCCACAAGCTTGGTGTACTTCAGCTTCTTCATCCGGGTTTGCACTTCAGGGAGGCTGGGCCATTGCTGGTTACCGTAATGCGCCTCGTCGCCGCCGAAATGCAGCCACGGGCTGGGGAACAGAGCGGCGGTCTCGGTCAGAATATCGGTGAGATACTCATAGGTCGCCTCCTTGCCGGGGTTGAACGTAAACTCCGGATGACGCTTCGACCCGCCGCCGGAATGTTCCGGATACGCTCGATTGGCGGCAGTAGCGTGGCCGGGCATATCGATCTCGGGCACGACTACAATCCCGCGGATGCGTGCGTATGCGATAATCTTTTTGATCTCGGCTTGGGTGTAAAATTTGACGGGCGCATTCTTGTCTGAGTCGCATCCCTTCCCGCCGACACTCGTAAGTTTGGGATATTTTTTGATCTCGATTCGCCATCCGGGCATGTCGGTCAGGTGCCAGTGGAACCGATTGAGTTTGTAGAACGCCATGCGATCCAGAAGCTTGTAGACCTCGGCAGCTCCGAAGAAATGTCGCGACTCGTCCAGCATGAAACCCCGCCATCCGTACCGCGGCTTGTCTCGCACGGACATACACGGGATATCCTTCGACGCATCTGCGAGCTGGCGGAGCGACTGGATCCCGTACACGACTCCGCATTCGCTATTGGCGGTAATCTTCACGCCGCCAGTGGTAATGTCGAGCAGGTACCCCTCTGAACCAAGCCCCATATCCTTTGTCGCCAGGGCCAACACAATGGCGTTGGCGACCGGTTTTCTCGTAACCGTCAGATTGAGACCGAGGCTTTCCTTGAGGTACCCGGCCAGCAGATCACCGGCGGATTTGAGTTGATCGGCTTGGGCGAGCAGAACAATTTTCGTTTCAGCGTTCGGCGTGAATTTACCGGTTTTCATCACAACCGTTTCCGGTTTGGGAATAATCGTCTGTGCGAAACCAGCGGCGCAGAATCCAAGAACGGCCAGGAGAATTATCATGACTCGCTTCATGTGAATATCCTTTTCTAAATGTAGCGTAACTAGTTGTCCAACATTTCGCAGAGGCGTTGAGGGGTGAAGTCTTTAATGTGCAAAAACTGCATTCCAACCGACTCGGCGCCCTTCCCGTCGCGGGAGGCGCGGTCGCCTACGAATACTACGTCGCGGGGCTCAACATTCAGTAATCGTGCGATTTCGGTAAAGCCTTTCGATGACGGTTTGAACTCGCCCACGCCGCGCTGACCAGACCAGATTACCGCCTGGAAGCAACCGGCAAGCCCCATCGCCGCAAGTTTACCGTCCGGCGGATAGTCAGAGTAAACGCCCTGGGGCGTACCTCGGTCATGCAGCATATGGATAGTCTCGATGAGTTTGGTGTTCGCGATTCGCGGAAGGAATCGCAAAGGTCTCTCAGCCACCCATTCGTGCACAATATCGTGAATATCTTCCGGCGCCATGTTCAACTTCCGGGCGGCCGCGTGCAGTTGCGGATCGCTGACATCCGAGCTCTCGGCGGTGCGACCTCGCATGTTATCGAGCATCGACCGGTAGACTTGCAGGATCCTGACCTCTCGCAGCAACCGAAACGGAGAATGCCCCAGCCGCCACGCCAACTCGCGCATCATATACCACCGCATCGGCCAGAGCGGGTAAAGCGTACCGTCAACATCATATACAACCGCACGGGGCACTATTGCGTTCCCTCCGCGATGCATTCTTCAGCCAGCCGAACGAACAAGTCGCCCCGCTGCTGGTAATTTGTGAACATGTCGTAACTGGCGCACGCCGGGCTGAGCAAGACGACATCGCCTGAGATGGCGAGTGACGAGGCGATTTTGACGGCGGTTTGCAACGAGTCCGCCTTTTGAATCTCGGGCGTCGAATCGGTTCGCGACAGCTCGACGGATGCGGCGATTTTGTCGGCGGTGGCGCCGATAACGACTATCGCCTTGGCGAGTTTGGCGATCGCGGCGCCCATTTCGTCGAACGAAACATTCTTGTCCGACCCGCCTGCGATAACAACCGCGGTGCGCGGTGCGAAGGCTTCCAACGCAACGATAAGCCCGCCGGGCGTGGTGCACTTCGAATCGTTGTAATACTTCACGCCTCGGCCTTCAGCAGCCAGTTGCAGACGATGCGACAGCGACTGGAATTCCCAAAGCGCATCGGCGGCTGTCTGACGATCAACGCCGAATTCGCGTGCGATCGCCCAGGCGGCCTGGGCGTTATATTGATTGTGCCGACCGGTTACCTGCAGCTTGAACGGCTTGGCGTGAGGATCGAAAAACTCGACTCGCCCCGGCGCCAGGTCGCCCCAGCCGGTGGTCGCTTCGTCGGCGGAGTTCAGGATCAGCACGCTCGAATCGTCCTGGAAGCGGAAGATATTCTGCTTGGCTCGGGCATAGGCGTCCATCGTTCCGTGGCGGTCCAGATGGTTCGGCGTGAGGTTGGTCACCAGCGATATTTTCGGACTTACCCCGAGCGATTCGACCTGGTCAAGCTGGAAGCTCGATAGTTCCAGGACGACTATGTGATCCGGTTTGATCGCCTCAAGGTCGCCTAACAAACTCTTGCCGATATTCCCGCCGACATGCACTGTGTGATCGGCAGCCAGTATCTCGCCAACCATCGCAGTTGTGGTGCTCTTGCCCACCGATCCGGTGATTCCGACTATCGGAGCCGGGCAGCGTTCGATGAACAGATTCATCTCGCTGCTTCGCGGGACGCCTGCCTTTTCCGCGGCTTGCAGCGGCGGGATATCCTGGGGGATCGCGGGGCTCACCACCAGCAGATCGGCCTGTAGGAAATCGTTTAGATCATGCTCGCCGAGATGAAGTGCAACGTCCAGGCCTTCGAGCTGCGCGATCGAGGCGGTTAGATCGCCAGCCATCGCCCGATCAGAAACCGTGACCTCGGCGCCCTGACCGCAAAGCCACTGCGTAACGCCGATACCGCCCCCAAACCGCCCCAACCCAACTACCGTGACTTTCTTTCCAGCCAGGTCGATCATATTTTCTCCAGCGGTCCGAGCGCCTGTACGGTTACTTTTGTCAGATCATATTCCCGCGCGACAGCCATCACGTCGTCGGCGCTCATGCTGAACAGCAGTTCGATCTGCTGCGCCAGGGGCATGTATTCCTTACGGTAGACCCAGTCGAATCCGACGGCGGTCAGGCGTCCCATGGGCAGTTCGCCCTTGAGGGTCGCCGCCGAGGCGATCTTGTTCTTGGCGGCTTGGAGTTCAACTTCGCTGAATCCATCTTTCATTATCTTGTCGAACTCGCCGATGGCGATATCGACCGCTTCCGTAGCCCGCGCGGGGTCTGTCGAGATGAAGGTCATGAAGGCTCCGGTCCCGTCGAGCATGTCGTATGCGGTGTTTGCTTCGTCTGCTATCGCAGGTTCGACCAGGGCGTAATAAAGCCTGCTTCCGCTGGTGTCGCCAACGATCGTGCTGAGCAGTTGTGCGGCGAATCGCGAATCGTCCTGCGCCGCCGGAGCCGGCGACATTATCCCGATCTGCTCGCGATTAATTTTCGGGTCTGCGATTGCTGAGCGTGTAGCCGCACCTGGGCAACGGGCCAGGGTTCTACCGGCGTCAAATGGCGTCCAGTGGGCGCACATTTCGTCGGCTTTGGTTTGGAACCTCTCCCAGTCGATATTCCCCACACCGACGAGCGTTACGTTGCCCGGTGAGTAACGACGATCGAAATAATCCTGCATATCGTCGCGTTTCAGTGCGGTTATCGATTCGGGCGTGCCGAGTACGTTCCTGGCCAGCGGATGACCGGCGAAATGCGAGGCCATTAACTGCTCGTACATTTTGAATGTCGGTTGATCTTCGTATCGCGCGATCTCGTCGAGGATGACTTCCTTTTCCATATCGAAGTCTTCCTGCCTGAGCGCCGGGCGCAGCAGATCGCCCATCAGGTCGAGCAATGCGTCCTGAAATTCCGGCAGCACTCCGGCGTAGTAAACGGTGTTCTCTTCGGAAGTAAACGCGTTGTACATCGCCCCCATCTGGTCGAATTCGAGGTTAACTTCCAGCGGGTCGCGCCGCTCGGTGCCCTTGAACATCATGTGTTCCAGGAAGTGGCTCACGCCGGATACTTCGTCGGTTTCGTCTCGGCTTCCGGTTTTCGCGAAGAATCCGGCAGCCATTGATTTCGCCGACGAGTTAACCTCTGCGACAATCGTCAAACCGTTTTCAAGTGTAGTGGTTTTGAACTCCATAAGTTTCTTTCAATCTCGCAATCAAGCGTTCAGGCAGGAGGTGTCAAGTTGTTCAGGACCGATCGCCAGCATCACAAAGTCGCGCGCGGGGAACTGTTTCAAGTGGTCTTTCACCTGTTCGATGGTGACCGCGTCGATAGCATTTGCGATCTCGCTAAGGCTGCGGAGGCGTTTGAGATGATAGTAGTCCGCCGCGATAGCTCCGGCCCGTGCGCCCGTCGATTCACCCTGCATCACCAGTGAGCTTTTCAATTGCGTTTTAGCTTTTGTCAGTTCTTCGGCGGTGACGTCCACGGCGATTCGCCTGAGTTCACCGACGGTTACTTCCAGGGTTTCCTGTGCTTTGGCGGGCACCATTCCGGCGTAGGTGAACATTCCGGCGTGGTCTTTCAGGCTGTTGTAGCTGCACGACACGTGGTAGACCAGCCCGCGTTTTTCGCGTACTTCGGTGAACAGTCGGCTTGACATTCCGCCCGACAGTACGGTGGCCGCAAGGCGTGCTGCGTAATATTGATCGTCGGCAATCGTGACGGTTTTATGGGCCAGCGTAATGTGCATCTGGGCCGATTCCTTGGCGATATAGTTTACCCCTCGCTGAGGCGGTGTGAGTTCCACGGGCTGTAGCGCGGGGGTCGACCAATCACCGAGATACTCGCCAATCATATCGCGCAGTTGATCGTAGTCGAACTTGCCCGCCACTGAGATAATCGCGCCTTGCGGGCTCATGGATGTCGAGGCGTGCGATCGCAGGCTTTCCGCGGTCAGGGCGGCCAGCGATTCGGACGTACCATATATTCCACGCCCCAGCGGGTCAGGGTAGAATTTTTCACGAAGCTGCATCATGGCTTTGCGGGCCGGTTCGTCTTCGAGCGCTTCGAGATCCTGGGCGACCAGGTCGCGGCTCGGGGCGAACGTTTCGTCAGCCAGCATTGGTCGTCGCAGCACATCGGCGTAGATTTCCAGAACGGAAGGAAGGTTCCGAGCCAACTGGGTCGCGGAAAACACCATGTGGCGGCCCGACACGCTCTCGCCATGATCGCAGCCAAGGGCATCCAGCGCGTCGTTCAGGCCGCGCGTATCGCGACCGCCAGCGCCGCGGAAGCACCATTCAGCCAGCACAGTGGCTGACCCAATGCGACCCGACGGGTCAAAACGTACGCCAGCGGGCAGACTTATCGTAAGCGCCGTCGACGAAACGTCGGCCACCGACTCAGCGACAAGAGTCAAACCGTTAGCAAATTCTTCTGTATGAAATACCTGTGACAATTAATTGCTCTCCGCCTGAAGTTCAAGGCCATCATTTTACATGACGGCGTGGCAACTGGCAACGGGCAACTGGCAACTGGCGACGGCGAAAAGCAACGTCAACGGCGAACGACAAAAAAAAACGAACAGCAGCGGTGAGTCCCGACGTAATCAGGATGATGTTCGCCATTCGCTTTTCGCCGTTGGTTTTCGCCGTCGCCAGTTGCCAGTTCCCAGTTGCCAATTGCCAGCCGTTAAGCTACCTTAACATGCATGTCAGAACGTATAACTATTATCGGCGACGGGGCTATGGGCACTACGTGCGGGATTATGCTCTGCGAGAACGGTCATGATGTTACAGTTTGGTCGGCGTTTCCCGACGCTGCAGCCGAGATGGCAAGCGCACGGGAGAACCTGCGATTCCTGCCGGGTTATAAGCTTCCGGACAATATGAGCGTCACCGCAGACCCAGCGGCTGCTTTTGAGGCGCCTGCGCTGATAATATCGGCCGTCCCGACGCAGTTTATTCGCCCGGTATGGACCGGTCTTACAGATTACTACACCCGCCCGGTTGCGATTTGCTCGATCGCCAAGGGCATCGAAAACAACACACTGATGCGCCCGACAGAAATTCTCGCCGACGTCCTGCGGGCAGCGGGCTGTCAGGTCGGTCCGCTGGCGGTCCTGTCCGGCCCGTCGATCGCTCCGGAAATCGCCGACAAACTGCCCGCCACCGTCGCTGTAGGGTCAGCCGACGCCGAACTAGCCGCACGCATACAAAAATATTTCATTCGCCCGTACTTCCGAATTTACACCAACCCCGACATGATCGGGCTCGAACTGGCCGGGGCTGCGAAAAACGTTATCGCCATCGCAGCCGGTATCCTCGACGGAATGAAGTCCGGTGATAACGCCAAAGCCGCCCTGCTCTCACGCGGCCTGGCTGAGATCACCCGACTAGGCGTCGCCGTGGGCGCCCAACACGATACATTCGCCGGAGTAGCCGGCGTGGGCGACTTGGTGACAACCTGCATCTCGCCCCACGGCAGGAACCGCGGATTCGGCGAGTTGATAGGCAAGGGCCAAACCGTAGAACAGGCCCTTGGCGCCAACAACTCGGTAGTGGAAGGCGCCGCGACAACCCGCAGCATCGTGGAACTAGCGAAAAAAGTAGACGCCGACATGCCGATAACCCAAGCAGTATACGAAGTGCTCTTCGCAGGCAAATCCGCCAAAGAAGCAATAGCATCACTAATGGAACGCCCCCCTCGGGCGGAAAGCTAACCCGGAAATATTCGCACAACACGAAGGGGATAAGAACGATGAAGACTGCAAACAGTTCACGTCGAAGCCGATCGGAAGCCGCAGCAGGACTGCTCGTTCTGCTGACTGCAATATGGTTCACGGGCTGTGACGCATCGCCGTACGATCTGGCAGAGCGTCGTTCCGCAGTGGTATCATCCGACGTGCGTCAAGCGGTTGACAAACTCATCACCGAGGCCAACGCCATCGCCGTCAAGCAGGACGGGGAGGTATATCTCGACGTGCAAGAGTTCGAGAGGGTTATAATATTCGTCCCGGCCCCAGCCCCATACACACAAAATCCAGGGCGAACAGTTCACAGTGCCAGATCCGTAGCGGTGCCCGAAAATGGAATAGTAAAAACATGGACCGATAACTTCGCTCTGGCTCAAGAGTTATCATACCGCTACTCATTTGTCGAAATCACGCAGATCGAGCAACATTTTAGCCCGCCATACTTCACCGCCAAATTCAAGGTTCAGATCAAGGCATCTCACCGTTGCGTGTATGCAGGAAAGCCCAAAGATATCCCCGCTGCACCAATAGGCTACATTGTCTGGAACCCCCATAACTGCTTCATTGGTGGCTTTGCTGGGCCAGGAGGGGGATGGTACGGTTTGCTATCACCGCCCAAAATACCGCCTGGAAAAGTAGTTGAATCATCCATGGCAATCGACGGCCTCGCCCAATCGGCCCTAAATCACCTTTCTACGATATCACACCGCAAAAGCGAGCATGTGATAACCCTTCGCCTGGAATACAATCACCACAAAAAACGATGGTATGTGGCGACAAATCTGCTTAAATCTCCCAGCCCGAAATATCTACCCTGGAGCTACGGGGTGGACAAAGACTATACCTACACCATTCTCAAACCAAGCCAGATTCATCCAGCAAAACCGAACAGCAAGTCTGCGCCCAAAAAGTAAAATCACATAATAGTTACCAACCTAACGCCGTTTGCGCCTGACGCGGGGGCCGGCTTGTTTGCGGAAGGCGGTTTCTTTGGCCTGCCATAGTTTTGACAGTTCGGTTGCTTTTTCGGGGTGCTTGGCTGCGAGGTTGTTCAGTTCGCTTCTATCGGTTTTAAGGTCGTAGAGTTCCCATGTGCCTTTCTTGCCGGCGGATACCAGCTTCCAATCGCCTACTCGAATCGCTCGGTGGGCGGTGTGATGGAAGTAGATGAAGTCATGGTCGACGCTATTGTCTTTCGTGAACACCGATGCGATCGACCGCCCTGCCAGCGGCGGAGTGGGCTTGCCCTTCCAGTTCTCGCTTCGCTTCACGCCAGCGAGTTCCATGACCGTCGGCAGGATGTCTACGAAGTGGCCTGGATTGTGCCTCAACTCACCGGAAGCCTTCAGGCCGGCGGGCCAATGCACGATCAGCGGCGAGGCGATCCCGCCCTCGTGATTCCACGATTTGTGCATGCGGAACGGCGTGTTGGCCGCCGTAGACCAACCAGGCCCGAGGCACAGGTGCGAACGCCACGAACCGGGTGCTGCTTTCTTGTCGTGCATGTCGGCGCGGATTATCTGCTCGGCGCTGGCGCCATTGTCCGAGATAAACATTACCACCGTGTTGTCCAGCACGCCGTCGGCCTTGAGGCGCTTCAGCACGCGCCCGATCTCGCGGTCCATCCGATCGATCATTGCAGCGTGAATCGCCATTTTGGTCGCCTGGAAACTCTTCTGCTTGTCAGTCAGAGCGCTCCAGGGGACGGCGCGACCCGCCTCTCCGGGGCCGATATTCTTGGCGAGATTCCCTTCGGACAAGTTCCAGCTTGGCTTGACGTTCGGCTGGAGCGGAGAGAGCTTGCAGTTGATAATGCCCATGTCGGTCATGCGTTTGAAACGCTCAGCCCGCACGACGTCCCATCCCTTGTCGTACTTGCCCTTGTAGCGGTCGATATCCTTCTGCATCGCGTGCAGCGGGAAGTGCGGCGAGGTGAACGCCAGGTAGTGGTAGAACGGTTTTCCTTTGTGCTTCTCGGCGTGCTCAGCCAGGCATTCAAGAGCGTGATCGGCGATGGCGACGGTCGCGTAATAGCCCGAATCCGGCTTGACGGGTTTGAGCGCCTTGTCATCTTTAGTGTGTGTCTTCGGTGAGAAGAAGCGGTGCTGATCGGTGAGATTGTAGGACCTGTCGAACCCGCCGTCGCGACACGGATTGCGAGCCCCGTTAATGTGCCACTTGCCCGAATGATAGCAGCGATACCCAGCCGGTTTGAGATAATGCGGCGCCAGTCGCGTCCATTCCGGGAGTTTGCCCCCAGGCGGGTCCATGCGAATCTGCTGTGCGTAATATCCGGTCATCAGGCACGAGCGCGACGGCCAGCACCGCCCGGTCGAGTAGAACTGCGAGAACTTCAAACCGTCGTCAGCCAGCTTGTCCAGATTTGGCGTGGCGATCTCCCCGCCGTAACAACCGGCGTCGGAGAAGCCCATATCGTCAGCGAGAATGATCAGGAAATTCGGCCTGCTCGCCGGAGGATCGGCCTGCTTGCCCGCAGCGCCGCTAGCGAGAGTCCAACCCAAGGCGCCGGCGCCAAGAGCGATCGAACCAAGAAAACGTCTCCGCGTAAGTTCGCGACGGGGGCTACCAAAATTGACCATAATAAAATCTCCTAATCGCTGTTGAGTAAGCATAACATTATACCCGAGATGTATATATGCAGAAAGAGCCGACTCTTTCGAATCGGCTCTTTCCGTATGTCGGAGCGACTGGATTTGAACCAGCGACCTCCGCGTCCCGAACGCGGCACTCTATCCAAGCTGAGCTACGCTCCGTTGCAGCTTTCAATACACGCCCCAAGGCACCTGAAAGCGACGGGTATTATGTCTAATCGTCCGGGTTCTGTCAAGCGCGGGTTTGTTCCCAGCGTAATAGTAGCGGAATTTACGCCTCGAAAATCGCATATATTCAGATAACGACTCGCATTTACAATAAGAAATTCGGTCTGATCGAACGACCTGACACATAGACAACGACAACCCACAGATTGCTATCTGTGGGCTTTAATGGATCCGAAGAATTTAATCGCAAGCAGATTACCCGAGGTTTATCTGAAGCGTATAGACATCGCAAAAAACCGTTTATACGTCGAATATTTTGCCCGGATTGAGGATGTTATTGGGGTCCATCGCGCGTTTGATCGAGCGTAGCAGTTCAATATATCCTTCGGAAACGAACATGGGCATGTACTTCTTGCGTTTGTGCCCGATCCCGTGCTCACCGCTGCATCGTCCGCCGAGCGAGGCGGTCAATTCAAACAGTTCGTTCAAAATACCCGGCCAGGTGTCTTCCCAGCGGTCCATCGACCAATCGGGAGCCTTGACGATCCGAGTGTGCAAATTTCCATCCCCGGCGTGCCCGTACGATGGGATCGCGACACCGTACTTCTCGGCGATTTTTTCCATACCGTCAACCAACTCGGCGATCGCAGCCGGGGGAACAACCAGATCCTCGTTGCACTGCTCGGGCGAAACTATGCTGAACGCTTCGGCAATGTTCCGTCGAACGCTCCATATTCGTTCGGACGTCGTCGAATTATCGGCAACGAACACTTCTATCGCTCCGTTGGCCAGGCACTGCTCGCCCACGGCTTCGTATTCCCGTTCGACCTGCTGCACATCGGCGCCGTCTACGGTTATCAGGAGCATGGCTCCGGCCTGTTCGTACGGGATGGTTTCGTTGAGATATTCGCAGGCGGCCTGTACGCTCGGTCGGTCCATGAACTCGATAGTAGTTGGTATCACCCCGCCTTCGGTCATAAGTTTCGGCACGGCCGATATCGCCTCGCGCGGAGTTTCGAACAGACAGAGCATATCAACGCTCGCCCGCGGGGCCGGCAGGAGTTTCAGCGTGATCTTCGTGAAGATACCCAGCGTGCCTTCCGAGCCCACCATGAGCTGGACCATGTTGTAACCGGTAACGTCCTTGACGAGCTTCCCGCCCATTTCGATTATCTCGCCAGCGGGCGTAACAACCTCCACGCCAAGCACATACCGTGCGGTAACTCCGTATTTAATCGCCTTCCCGCCGCCTGCGTTCTCGGCAACGTTTCCGCCGATGTAGCATGTTTCCAGGCTCATTGGGTATCCGGCGTAGAACAGGCCGAACTCCTCGACGGCGTCGTTGATCTCCGAGGTCACAACGCCAGGCTCTACGACAACCATCATATTGTCGCGATCGACGTCGAGTATTTTGTTCATCCGATCGACCAGCAGCACAATCCCGCCATGGATCGGAACCGCCCCGCCGGACAACCCGCTACCGGCCCCGCGCGGCGTGATGGGAACCATGCAGCGATTTGCGAGTTTGACGATCGCCGAAATCTCCTCCGCCGTTCGCGGACGGACCAACGCATCGGGCATATGAGCGTACCGCGGGTTGGGCACCTCATCGTGAGAGTACGGTTCCAACCGCTCAGCATCGTCGAAGATCACATACTTATCACCGAGAATCTCGCGCAGTTCGGCGACTATCTCGGGCGTTACAGGATTATACTTCGTCTTGTTCATGACCAAGAGTATACTGGATTTCACGTCGCTTGGGCAGTACTAGTGACTTGGCAACTGGCAACTGGGAACTGGCGAACGGCGAAAAGCAACGGCGAACGTCAACGGCGAACGGCGCGCGAAACCGCAAGCGGTTGGGTGACGGACGAACAAGCGGATTTATACACCCTCATTAGCAGTGCAACTATTCACCAACTCCAAAACCCCCACCCCTCACATCACATAATTAAATTTCATGTTCAAAAAATCCACCCTTACATCACGCCCCCAAAAACCGCTTGCGGTTTCGCACGTCGTTGCTTTTCGCCGTTGCTTTTCGTCGTTGCTTTTCGCCGTTGACGTTCGCCAGTTGCCAGTTCCCAGTTCCCAGTTGCCAATCCGTTATCACACCCAACGTTTGATCCAGGAGCGGATGCGCCCTGAGGCTTTTACCATTACTAATGGTTTGTCGCATCGTTGGGCGATGGTTTCTGGTATTGGGGTGTGAACTATTTGGCTTACCAGCGGTTCTCTTGTGCAGCCCATTACCACCAGGTCGTAGTCGGCGGCTTCGGTTAAAATGCCTTCGACAATGTCGTCGGCTTGGATTGTTTTCGTCTTGATCGGACCTTCAAGCTTTCCGGACTGAATATTGGCGTCAACAAAGGCTTCGATGTCAAATTTCTTTCGCCTGCGCCCGGTATCAACGGTAACTGCAGTGATTTCGCCTTCTTCGGGATGCGTGAGTATCTTCGCGATTTCCAGTGCGAACAGCCCGTTAAGTCCGCCGGCCAGCGGAACTAACACGCGTTTGAACACCTGATTACCACCGCAGCCTTTAAGCACAACAACGTTACACGGAGCCCGTTCGATAATCGGGTCAATTGTGCTGCCAAGGTTGAACGCTCGTGCCTTGGGCCTACCATGCCACCCCATTATCAGCATATCGGCGCGATTATCCCGCACACCCGAAAGAATGCCCCGAGCGACGCTGCGACAATACCGAAGATGCGACGAAATCGGGAACAGCGGGCCAAGATAGAGCATCGTCTCCATAATGCTCTCCTTGCCCTCTTGCATATATTCAGCCGCGTCGGACAGCGGAACCTGGTCGGGAACAGTAACCATATGCAGCAGATCGACACGGGCCTCTTTGGCGCCGCAAAGTTTGTACGTGTTCTGCACGAGTTCCAATGCGTTGGCGGGGTTGCCTACAGCAACCGTAATTCCATATTTTCCGCTGTCGGCGTCGGGAGCGGTCTGTTTATGCAGCACCTGGATCTCATGGTCGACCGCCGGAACGCGGCTTCGAGAGTAGAACATGTAAACGCACACGCCTGTCAGCACCCACGCCGCACCGATAATCCACGCCACTATCGACTCGCTCATAATCCCCCATCCCAGGGCGATTTGGCAGATAATCGCGATGATCGGAAACAGCGGGAACAGGGGCATAATGAATCCGTACTCGAGTTCATCGCCCATATTCACGCGGATCCTGATCACACAGAGGTTCACCACGAAGAAAAGGAACAGGAACATTATGCTCGCAGTAGCAGCCCCGTGGTGCTCGTTCAGGAAAGCAGCCGCCGTCAGAACAATCACCGCCGTAAACGCCAGCGCAATGTACGGTGTTTTGCGAGTGGCGGACAATTTCGCGAAAAACGCGGGCAACATGCGGTCTCGCCCCAGGGCGAACGACGCGCGAGTCGCCGAGTAGATCGTCGCATTCAACGCCGACGTCGACGATGCAATTATCGCAAACGTAACCAGCAGCCAACCGGCGCCGGGAATCGGTATCAAATTGGTTATCGCACCGGTGAATTTAGCGGTGGGAGTGATATTAGGATCACCGAACAGTTCCATTCCCGCTCCGGGTTCTCGGAACGCAATAACCGACGCCAGCGCGACCAGCACGTACGTTACAGTCACAATAGCGACCGAATAGAGCATCGCCTTGGGTATGTTCCGCTTCGGGTCGATCGTTTCGTCACCGGCTTGGGCGATAACTTCGAAGCCCTCGAACGCAACATAGATAACGCCCATCGTACCGAGCAGCCCCCACCAGTTTCCGTCTGTGCCCAGGAACGGCTGGAAGTTCTCCATTCGTTCGGGGTTTACAATAGCCACTATCAGCCCGACAATCCCAATCGACAGGACAAACAGCATCTGTGCGACGGTGAAAATCGCCCCGATCTTCCCGGTTTCGCTGCTGCCACGGTAGTTTATGTAGATAAACACGCCAGCGGCCGCCAGAGCGACAACCTTCACGGTTATCGATGCGACAAGCCCGCTTGTCTCCATATTCAGAATAAACTGCACTACAAAGTCGACCGTCGCCCTGGCGAACACGATCGCGTAGAAGGCTCCGGCCAGCGATGACGCGAACCACTCCATCCAACCGGCGACGAAGCTGGCTCCGCGTCCGAACCCGATTCGGGCGAAATTGTACGCTCCACCTGCCCGTGGTATCGCAGAGCTGAGTTCGGCGAAGCTCATTGCGGTGAATACGGCTATCACGCCGTTGAGTGCAAATGTCAGCAGAAGTCCGCCGGGGCCTACTTTGGGCATCGTCAGGCCGATACCCACGAACACGCCGGCGCCGATCATCATGCCCAGCCCCATCATCATGACGTGGAAGAGCGTAAGGTCCCGCGACAACTCAGCCGAGACCGGTGAGTCGGATGTATTTGGCGCATCACTCACGAGCGCACCGCCTGGCCGGAGACGGACGTCCAACGAGCGACAAGTTCATTATTAACAACTGAATCCATATCGGGAATTATACTCAAGCAGCAGCCCCGCTGATAGAGGCGCATCTGTAATGCATAACTAAAGCCCGCACTATTTCCCCCGCCGCATTTCTCGCCGTATCTGGCGAGCTGATGAGGGGTTATCGCTGCGGGCGATTCGTTCGATAGTCCCGCGGGCCCATATCACCAGGGCGATAATCAAGCCCAGAGACACCGCCAGGACAATACAACCTATTATAGCATCATTACTCACAGGCGAATGTATAGCATATTTTCATGCCATGGGCAACACGTCATGCTACAGTTACAGGGCAAACGCATTCTAACACCAAACGGCAACGGCTTTTTGCCACAGAGGGCACAGAGAACGACAACGGCGGAGATTTTGTAACAGCAACGGCAACGGCAACGGCTTTTTGCCACAGAGGACACAGAGAACGGCAACGGCGAAGATTTTGTAACAGCAACGGCAACGACTTACGGCTTACGGCTTACGGCGAGATCACAGAGAACGACAA
>JABGPF010000434.1 GCA_018645065.1 Phycisphaerales bacterium | reverse complement strand
ACGAATTACGCCCGATGATCGAAAACAAAATCTGCATGATCGGGGCCACAGGAACCGGCGTGCCGGACTTCGTACCAACGCCCCTGGACCCCAAAACGCCAGGAGTATTCGTACACAGCCACATCATCAACACAATCCTCTCGGGCAACTTCGTATACCCCGCCGGTATGCTGCTTAACACGATGACAATCCTGCTTGCCGGAATCATCGTCACGCTAATCGCAGCAACCCGACCGGTCCTACAAGCCGCCCCGCTTGCACTGCTGACAGCGGCGGCTTATGGGCTGCTCAATATCCTGGTCATCTTCCCGCTATGGGGCCTCTGGTTGGTGCTGGTTGCACCGCTTGGGGCGATGCTCGTAAGCTTCCTGTTCGTAACTGCGTTCAGGCAACTAACCGAAGAGCGAGCCAAGCGCCATATCCGCGGAATGTGGGCAAAGGGTCTTTCTCCGGCGTTGGTGGAGCAAATACTGGAAAACCCGGAAATGGCCAGCCCCGGCGGTAGAAACACCGAACTGACATCCATGTTCTCAGACCTGGCCGGTTTCACACCGCTGTCGGAATCTCTCGGGCCGCACAAAACCGTCGCACTGCTGAATCGATACTTCGACGGGGTGACCGAGATCGTCCAAAACCAATGCGGAGGATACCTCAACAAGTTCCTCGGCGACGGCGTGTTTGTGCTGTTCGGCGTCCCCCTGCCGCAGTCAGACCACCCATCAAGAGCCCTCGACGCCGCCCTGCTCTGCCAAACCGAGGTAACAAGGCTCAATCAAGCACTGGCCGATGAACTCGGCGCAGAGGTCAAACTGAATGTCCGCATCGGAATACAGAGCGGGGAGGCGATGTTCGGCAACTGCGGATCGACCGACCGAACCGACTACACAGCAATCGGCGACTGCATAAACCTGTCGGCAAGACTCGAATCAGCGAACAAGTTCTTCGGTACGAAAATCATTATCAGCCAATACGCATGGGGCCTGTGCGACCGCGAAAACATTTTCGTTCGCCCGCTGGGCGACGTGTTCATAACCGGGGTCAAAAACTCGCTGCACCTCCTGGAAGTGGTGGGCCCGATCGACGAAGTCTCCGAACCGCATCGCCAAGCCGTAACGCACTTCTCCAAAGCGCTGGACCTGGTGGCGGAACGAAATTTCACCGACGCACGCACCCAGTTCCAGCAGGCCGACCTGCTCCATCCGAATGACAAAACAACGCAAATCTACCTCGACATCTGCGATAAGTGCATCACGTGGGGTTCGGAAATTGACGCCTGGCCGGTAGAATGCAACACCGCCGGCGGCGTGGTCAAGCTGGCCTGGCCCGAACGAACCTGAACCCGATCACGTCCGCTTGATGATTATCACGGTCAGATCGTCGCCCTGTTTCGTGCCCGCGGAAAACTCCGCCACCGCCTCGCAAATTACGTCGATCATCTCCGCAGCCGACTTGTCGCGATTGGCCAACAAAAGCTCTTTCAGACGCGTAATCCCGAACATGGCGCCGTCTACGTTAGCCGCTTCAAAGAAACCATCGGTGGTAATCGCAGCAAAGTCGCCTTCATGGAACTGCTTGGCGACAACTTCGCTGTAGTCGGCGTCGTCCATAATGCCCATCGGCAGGCCCGTCGAGGGCCTTTCGTCGATAACCCCCTGCCGAGCGTCATAGAACAGCAGCGGACCGTGCCCGGCTGAAGCGTATGTCATGCCAGCGGTAATCGGATCGAGCATACCCAGAAAACAGGTGACAAATCGCCCGTCGAGGTCGCGACAAAGCAAATTATTTGATGTAGACAAAGTCGCCGACACGTCGCGTCCCTGCATTGCGATCGCGCGGAGCATCGCACGTGTCTGTGCGATAACCAGCGCCGGACCCACCCCGTGCCCGCTGGCGTCAGCGACGGCAAGCAACCATCTCCCGTCCTTCAATTGCAGGAAGTCGAAAGTGTCTCCGCCCGTGTCGTCAGCGGATTCCGAGAAGCCGGCGACATCAAACCCGTTAATCAAGGGCGGACCCGACGGCAGCAGCCCACGCTGGATTTCCCGTGCAATTTCCATCGCACGCTGCATTTCCTGCTTGGCTATGTAGTGATCTATCAGTTGGGCGCGTTGCAACGCCACGCCGGCTTGGGCGCCAAGCGTTTCGGCGAGCTTTACGTCAGACTCGCTAAAACCGCCCCCCCGTTTATTGAGCACTTGCAGCACGCCGACCAGACCGCCCTGGTGATCGCTCAGCGGAATCGACAGAATATTGCGAGTATAAAAACCGCTCTTTTGGTCCGTAGCCGAATCGAATCGATCATCGTTGTATGCGTCGGCGACGTTGATAGTGGTTTTGCTTTGAGCGGCGGAACCGGCAAGCCCCCTATCGGCGGGGAAACGTATCTCGCCGCTTCCGGCGGCAATAATGCTGACCAGTTCGTTGGTCTTTTCCTCGTACATAAACACACTGGCCCGCTCGGCGTCGAGCAGTTCCATGCTCCGATCAATCACTAACTGCAGCAGGTCATCGAGGTTAACCGCCGCACCCATCAACCGTGTAATGTCGAGCACCTTTTGAAGGTCCGCTAACGCCTTGGCTTCATTTTCCATCATCCATGATCTCCATCAAATTCGATTCGGCATGCAGACTATACCAACATAATCGCCGAACGGGCAATGGAAATCGCTTAAAGCACCGGTATGAGAATATCGCTCAACAGATCGTCGAGGACCTCAGCGACGGTCAACATCTCCGGGGCGGAATCCAATTGGCGGTTCAGCTCACCTCGATCAAACAAGTGCTCGTAAGGAGTCGTCAGCCCAAGAGCAGGTCGCCCCACAGGCAGTTGGAGCATATCGACATCGATATTCACAAGCAGCGGCGAGGCGTAAATATCAGGCGCATCAGGCCGGGGTGATGGCGTTTGGCTCCGAGGAGGCGTTTGCGGTTGATCGATTGGGATACTACCGGCCAGGGGGATCGCCTGTTCGGTCTGAAGAGTTGATGCAGCTGCAATACTCGGCGCGGGCGAGACAGCTTGGGCCACCGGATTTGAAGTCCCGAAATTGGCCCGCATTATTACAAAATCGCTGAGATCCACGTAACCGTCGCCGTTGAAATCGCCTGAGAGATTCTGCCCAGCCGATCCAAACTGCTCCAGGAGGAGCGTAAGGTCGTCGGAATCTACGGTCCCGCTTCGATCTGCATCGCCCGGTATTATTGCACTTTGACTACCGAACAGAACTTCCGTTGCGACCTCGCCGACGTCCAGATAAACCGCGTGCTGTCCCGCCAGGGGTTTGACCAGATGCGTACTCTTGCCCGTACCTACATATTGGTTTGGTCCGGAATCGTAACCGAACAAAATTCGATGCCCGAAGAACATCGAGCCCTTCACGCCCACGGTCGCTAATTCGGCTTCATGCCCAACG
>JABGPF010000433.1 GCA_018645065.1 Phycisphaerales bacterium | reverse complement strand
CAACTCGGGCTACGCTGATATGGGTCGCACAGGAGCGGCTGCTCTGGCCCATTACTTGAGCCCAAGCGGCGGAAAGGCGTATTTCGACTACGCAAAACGAGCGGCTAGGTGCATTGGCGATCACCCCAAAACATTCCCCGACACCCACGGCTCACCGCTGTTAGGCATGGCGTGGACGGCGCTGGGGGCGGCGGTCGATTCGCCGAGTTTCCGCAAACTCATGGACCACAACCGATGGTCAATGTCCCTTGCGCATTGTCCCGACGGAACGTTCTATTACCAACCCAATCGCGACAATAACCCCCAGGACTACTCCGCCGACCCGCGACTGGCAGCCAGTGCAGCCACCGCTTTGATCATCTCGCTGAAGAACCGCCAGCTACAGATAACCGGAGCCAAACTCACCGGATCAGAAAGAATCGCAGCGACTATCGAAGCGATAACATCCGCTGAAAAAGCCCGCAAATACGACAAGGCCTGGGCCGCGTGCAATCGCCTGGGACAAATGATATTCGAAGGTACGCCCCAATACCCGTTCTACACCCAAGCCGTTGAACGCCTCGACAAAATCGGAACCAAACTGGCCGCCGAACTCGCCGCACGCACCCCCAAAGCGTCCCTCAGCGAACTGCAGAGGTTCGCAAAATCATGGGACCGATGCAAAGGGCTCGCCCCGGTCAACAAGCAGATAGACATCTACGGACAGCAGCATCTAAGCAAGCTGCTGGCCGCCAGGTCGGTTGGGGCTGAATCGCTGGGCAAGTTCATCGAGAAATGGGCTGATTACCCCGTGGCGGAAACCGCCCGAAAAGCACTTGCCGACAAAGCCCAGGAAGCATTAACCGCCCTGACAAGCCAACCCAGAAAACCGACAGTACTGAAACTCCAGGCCTTCGAACGGAGATGGGCCGGCTCCCCCGCTGCAGCGAAAGCAAAGTCGCTGGCCAACGAACTTGCAGTCGTCGATCTCGAGCGGATACTGAAGCTCAGGCCCAGCGCGACAATGTACACCGGTTTCCTGAAACGCTGGAAGGGTTACGATGTCTGCGAGCAGGCGGGCGAAAAATTCAGCGAGAAGGTCAAACCGCTGCTGGAAACAATTGACGCGGGCAAAGACGTCGACCGCGCGGCGAAGCTGAAGCGTTTCGCGGTGACCTGGGCTCCCCTTCCGATCGCCGAAGAGGCCCAAACGCGCCGAAACGCTGTAGCGGTGAAGATTCTGGCGACGATCAACGATCTGACATCAAACAGGATCAAGTACTACCGCCTGCGCAATTTCATACGAACATACGCCGACACGCCATCGGCTGAGGATGCCCAAAAAACACTCAAAGAACTCGCAGGAACTATAAGAACCTAGCCCCGCAATTGACGCGGGCACAAGCCTCCGCTTAGAATACCGACTCGCAATATTCAGCCTGATTTAGGAGTCGTCGTATGAATCGTAAGAAAAGCGTCTGGGGGAAACGAGCGTTTATTATCGGGTTCGTTATTCTGACGAGCCTGTGCTGGTGCCCGTGGGCCTATGGAACGCTCACCGGACGAGCCCTGGGAATCCCAACCTGGGCGATTGGCGCATACATATGCGCCGCGGCGCTGTTCGTGCTGGAATGGGTCTTCCTGTTCGCCAGCGGGATGGCCCTTACCGACGAAGAGTTGCCCGGTATCATCAGCGATCTCGAAGCAGCAGCCTCCGACGACGGGGAGGGCGAGTAATGTTTAATCTCAAAATGGCGATCATCACCGGGATATGCCTGGGCTCGGCCCTGATCAGCTACGCGGCGTTTCGTCACGGGAAGTCCAAAAGCGCAGACGACTACTTCGTCGCCGGTTCGTCGCTGGGCTATTTCGTGCTGATCTTCAGCCTGCTGGCGTCGTTCCTGAGCGCGTTTGCGATGCTGGGAATTTCCGGACTGGGATACCGTATGGGCTTCGGGGCCTTGTTCGTTCTTACGGTCAACCTGGTCCCGCTGGGGTTCCTGTGGTACTTCCTGCACCGCAAGACGTTCCTGCTCGGTCGGGCGCAAAAATGGATGTCGATGGGCGCTCCGTTTGGCCAGCGATACGGAAAAACGATGCGCACTATCATTCCAATAGTCGTACTCGTTGCGTCGATCCCGTATCTCGTCGCACAGATCCAGGGTATCGGGATAATGATCGAAGGCATGAGCGATGGCGAGATCCCCTACCAGGCCGGTCTGTTCTTCGCACCGGCGTTCATTGCACTTTATCTTATACTCGGCGGTATGAAGGGTGCGGCGTGGGTAAACACTGTCCAGGGCGTGTTCTTCACCGTTATGGTGTTCATACTGTTCTTTGCGGTGATGAACGAGCACGGTGGGTTCGGCGCCACTATGGATCGGATTGCGGCCAATCATCCCGAGATGTTCCAGATCAAGGCCACCGGCGGAAAGTTGTGGAGTTATCCGATGATATTCGGATTCTCCGCTGCGATGTGCCTTGGCTCGGTCTGCTTCCCCCAACCGTACATGCACGCATATTCGAGCAACTCGGCTAAGGGTTTCAAGGTTATGATCTTCGTGTTCGGAGCCATCTGCGTGGTGGTGATTTCGATGACCACAATGATCGGAATCGCGGGCAAACTGTTTGATCCGAACCTGGCCAATGCTGACAAAATATACGGACTGACCGCCGAGGCCACGCTCCCTGACTGGGGGGCCGCACTAGCCGTTGCCGGCGCGTTCACCGCGGCGACTACAACCGTTATCGGTGTGGTTTTCGGAAACGCAGCCAACATTGCCAACGACTTGTACAAACAGATCAAACCGCAAGCCACGGCGAAGCAACTCGTCGGTCTGGGTAGAATCTGCATCGGCGGAATAATGGCCGTCTGCATCGCAATCGCCTGGATACCGAACATTCCGATCGCCGAATTGGCGGTAATCGCATTTGGGATAATGACAGTTACTATATTCCCACTCTGGGGCGCGTACTACTGGAAACGGGCCACACGTTTCGGAGCCATCGCCGCGACGATGGTGGGCGTCGGTATGAACCTGACGTTCATAATACGGGGCGCGATGAGCGAAACAGGCGTCAAGAAAATGCTCCTGGCTCCACAAGAGTCCCTGCTGAACCTGAACGGATTTCTCGTATCGTTTATCGTCGCGGGCGTGGTGTTCTTTGGCGTATCGCTGGCAACCTCGCTGGGCGAGACCGAGAAGAAAAGCCTGAAACTGTTCTTCCATTCGTCGCTGGACTAACGCAGCGATCAGATAGCATCTTTCCGTTTAGCGGTGGCAATCCTGACGTACATCGGGACTTGTCGCCGGGTTATTCTAAATCGTTGTGGCGCCGGGATAGTGCTGAACGGTTTGATTTTCAACTCAGAAACGTAGAGAAAAGCTAAGCGTCAACGCGAACGGTGAACGCGGGGCGTTGCCCCGCCGCTATTCATGAAAGGTTGCCGGGATGCAAGTCA
>JABGPF010000056.1 GCA_018645065.1 Phycisphaerales bacterium | reverse complement strand
ACTACTCGTTTGGGATTCATGCTTCACACCGTTTCAGGACGCAGGCTGCGCTCTGCCCGCCGACGGAAAATGCGCCGACAACTACGTAGTTAATATCACATTTGCGAGCCTCTCCGGACAGCGACAACCGGCACCCTTCGTCAGGTGTGGTGAAGTTTACTGTCGGCGCGACGCTTTGATGCTGCAGCGCCAGGGCCCCGGCGACCATGGTTACACCGGACTGACCGGCGAACATGGTTCCAGTTGTCCCGGTGACCGCCATCGCGGGCACGTTGGGCAGGTTATCACCGAACACTTTTTCCCAAGCCGCCGCTTCGCACCGGTCTTCGCCCGGTACGCCTGTGCCTTGCGCGACTATCAGGTCGATATCGTCTGCGGTAATGCCCGCATCGGCGATTGCCTTCGACACCGCCAGGTCCAGCGAACCGCAGTTCGGTTCGGTTACGTTAATTCCGTTGGGATCGCAGGCTGCGCCGAAACCGGCGATTTCGGCGTATACTTTGGCGCCGCGTTGTTTTGCGCGGTCGGCGTCTTCGATTATCATCAACCCTCCGCCTTCGCCCATAACCGTTCCGCTGTGGGCTGCGTCGAAAGGCTTGCACGCTGATTCGGGCGTATCGTTGCTGTCGGAGGAAAGACGCTCCAGCAGCGACTGCCTCAGCACGCCAAGGGGGGTGAGTTTCGCTTCGGCTCCACCGGCGATTACCACGTCGGCGGCTCCGCGAGCCACCCATCTGGCGGCCTCTGCGATGCTCAATATCCCGCTGGTCGCTCCGCAGGTTATGCAGTTCGACGGGCCTTCGGCTCCGTGGATTATCGTCACGTGGCAGGAGAGCATGTTGGGCAGATATTTCAACAACCACAGCGGAGTGAGGTTGGTCATACCGGTGTCGCCCCAGGTTTTCATGTCGAACTTTCCATCTGTTACCGACGTCTTGGCCGCCTGTCCCAGCTCGTCCAACTCGCAGCAGATGAGCCCTGCGCCCACGTTGCATCCGAGTCGCCCGGCTTCGATGGACATCTCGCCGTCCGCCTTGGTGGCGATTTCGGCGTCTTTGAACGCCAGATCAGCCGCCACCACCGCCACTTCGATATCGCGAGCCATTACTTTGGTGGCTTTGCGGTAGCTTTTGGGCACTACTTTTCTGGCAGAGAGATTTTCGATTTGCCCTGCGGCGTGGCAGGGGAACCCGGCTGGGTCGAATATTGCGTTTGCCGCCAGGCGTTTTTCACCAGCGATCAGGGTCTCCCAGAACTCCTGGGCCCCGGTGCCCGCTGCCGATGCAACTCCCAGACCAGTAACTACTGCTCGTCGATCAGGCATCGTCGTTCTCCAGGAAAGGCGCCACCAGGCGTTCGAACTGGCCTGTGAACACGAAGTTTTCTTCGGGGAATTCCTGGCCCGCCAGGTTCTGGTCGATGTGCGAGAACATCAGGTTCACCGTGCCGATCTGTTCACCGTTTCGCATTACCGAGCCTTTGGTGACCGCTGCGTCGGGCGTTACGTGTTCGATTTCGGTGTGGTATTCGATCTGGTCACCCGGGACCACGATTTCGTCGAACTGTGCTTTGGCGACTTTTGCGAGAATAACTTTCTCTTTGAAGTCGCGGGCCTGCCCCACGAGAATGCCCGCAGTTTGCGCCATTCCCTCGACCATGAGTGAGCAGGGCATTATCGGGAACGCGTCCCAGTGATCGTGCAGGTGATCTTCAGCCAGCGAGACGTTCTTGACAGCAACAGCCCGTTTTCCTGGCTCAAATTCTTTAAATCGATCGATCCATATCCAGCGCATCGTAAACTCCATATCGTCAAATGCCGATTGCCGCCACCGCCCCGAGCGTTTCGGGACAGAGGTGAGGGCAATCGGCAAACGTTGGCGATTAAGCCAATCGTATCGTTTATCCGGCGACTTTCGTCATCACGTAGTTAACGATCGTTTGAACGGTGAACAGTTCGCCCATGTTGTTGATATCAGGGTTCTGTTCGAAGTCGGTGAAGTCAGCGTGGGGCATGCGAGCTTTAAGCTCAGCCATTCCAGCTTCTGTCAGCGACCCGTCTTTTACGAAGTCGGGGTTGTTGACGATGTTGTCGGGGAACAACTCGCCACGCGGGATTTTAATGTCAAAGGATTTCTCAAGACGGAAAACGATATCGAGAAAATCGATGGATTCCGCACCCAGATCGCCTGTAAGCGTAGCGCCAGCAGTGACTTCATCGTCATCGAGCGCCAGTGCTTCAACCAGCGTTTCCTTTACTATTTCGAAGACTTCCGTTTCCGTCATCGGCTTAATTCTCCATTATTTCCGGCAACTCAAGTTAACCCAACCGGTCGCAGCGGGGCGTTCGGCCCACACGACCAACTGGCAAGTATATAATGACTAACCGATCCGATGTCAACGGGTAAAGACGGAAAGTTTCCATCAATGCCCGCAAAAACGGTTCGGGAGCCTAACATTTTTATGCGTTACAAGCCGCTAAAGCGGCAGGTCCGCCGACCAACTCAAACTGTTTCTTCAGGTCGCTGATAATCGACGCGTCGGCTTCGGCGAGGTAACCACCGCGATCAACAAGGTTAAAGCATTTCAGCTCTAATTTCGCCGAAACCGCCTGGGCCTCGTCGATCCAACCGGTAGCTTTGAACTTCGCTGAATCTTCTCCGATCGATATCGCGTCGAGTTCGCAACGCAATTTTCGACCAGGTTGAACAAAATTTGCGTATCGTACGTTTCGCGCTGATGACAAGACAACAATGCTCTTTGCGAATTTCTGTTCAATTCGCACCAACCATGCTGCTGACTGAACCAACGCTTCCAGCATCAACACGCCGGGCATTACCGGGAACGCCGGAAAATGATCCGCCAGATACTCTTCCGCCAGCGTAAGGGCCTTTACGGTTACTATACGCTTGCCGGGCTGGAGTGATTCGATCCTGTCGACCAGTAGGAATTTCATGCTTGTTCTCGTGCAGTTTCTCTGCGTCTATGCCAGTGATGACAGTATATCCAGGCCTTCGGCGAGTCTCTCGTCGGTTGTGGCGTAGGATATCCTGAAATGCGTGTCTCGCGAGGAGAACACGTTTCCTGGAATTATAAGTACGTTGTTATCGATAGCTTTTTTTACGAACTCGGTTGCGTCTCCGCCTGGCGCGGGTACGAACGCATAAAAAGCTCCTGCGGGCGTGACCATACCGAATTTTTCACCGAGTGCGTCGACCACCATGTCTCTTTTGCGTTTGTAAGCCGCCACCTGCTGCGACATGTCAGTCGCCAGTGCTGTCGCGCCGGCCGCCTGGGCCATGCTCGGTGCGCAAACGAACGAATATTGCTGCAGCACAGTCATCTTTTCGACAACCGCCTTGGGGCCAGTGCACCATCCCATTCGCCATCCGGTCATCGCGTAACTTTTCGAGAACCCGCGGAAAAGCAGCGTGTTTTCGTATATCGACGCCATCGAGACGAAGGGCTGGTCGTAGCAGAACAGGTTGTATATCTCGTCTGAAATTACGAGTATGTCTCGTTCGGCTGCGACTTCGGCGATTGCTCGCAGTTCGGCTTCGGTGTGAACGCAACCAGTCGGGTTTGACGGTGAGTTCAGGATGATCATTCGCGTATTGTCAGTTATGGCGTCAGCGAATTTCTCCGCCGTCGGGCGGAAGTCCGGGTAAGTGTCGACCATCACGCACTTTCCGCCAGCCAAATGCACCAGATGCGAGTACATCACGAAATACGGGTCAGCGAAGATAACTTCCTGTCCCGGATTAATCATCGTGAGCATCGCCAGCATCAGCGCTCCGCTGACGCCCGATGTCACGAGATAGGCCCGGTCGTCGTCCCAACCGAATTCGTCCCGGCAAGCCGCGGCGATTGAATCCCTTAGTTCTCCGGTTCCCTGTGTCTGGGTGTATTTATTATGTCCCTGCCCGATAGCTTCTACGGCGCGGGCTTTTATGGGCTCCGGCACGTCGAAATCGGGTTGTCCGATCGATAGGTTTATCGGATCGGTCATTTTTGCGGCCAGGTCGAAGACTTTGCGTATCCCTGAAGCGTCTATCAGGGCCATGCGGTCTGCGATTGAGTGGCTGTTGCGGGTCATAATTATCCGGTCGAATTAAGGGCAAAAGGCAGGGGCTCGTGCTCGCGTTTGTGCGGGTCGGTGCTCCTGCCTGATGTTCGGTTGCGCCAAAGGCGAATCTGCCGATAGCAGACGCCTGGTTGTATTGTTACTCGGCGGCGGTGGCGTCTGCTTCGTCTTCGGTTGCGACTTCCTTCTTGGCCTTGGTTCCGGCGCGGCTGTGCCTTACCTTTACCTTGGGCAGACCAAGCGGGTTGTCTTTTTCCGGATCGAATTTGCCTTCTTCGGCGAGACGAGCGATACGTTCGGCGCGACTAAGTACACTTCGCGATCCGGTAAGTCCGCCATCTAATTTCAGTGTTCTGTCCAGGGACATAATCAAACTCCGTCATTTTCTTTTCGGCTATGGTGTATGCGTGCGTTGCTATGATGGTGACTGCTCAGCATAGCGTGATGCTCGCGGTGGTTAGTGGGTAAATTTTTAGCGACGTTTCTGGTACACGTACATTTTCGGCGCGATTTTTCCGTTCTTCTGCGGTTGGATGAACTTGTATCCAGACGCATGCAGCTTGTCGTATTTTACGCCCAGATCGTTCTGGATACGCCGTGCGTGTGCGCTTACAGCTTCGCTGGAGGCGGTGTCAAACGGTGTTGCCGACCAGACTATAACGTTATTGTTAAGAGCTTTAACTTCGGCAGGTTCACCGTTTTTGATGCAGAAGTCGGCGATTCGTTTGGCTTCGGCCTGTGCTCCGGCGCCTCGTCCGGGCAGGGTTTCGATAACCATGTAATATTTTCCGAGTTCACGCTGAATCACCACCGGTTTCGCCGCTACCGGCGCTGCCGGTGAAGCGGTCATGCGTCCGGTTACGAACGCAACAGCCAACAGCAGCAGAAGCCCGATCGAAGCGACCATGCAGCTAACGTAATTCAGCGATAATGTAAGTCTCTCGCCATCGGTGTTCCATATCGGGATGCCCGAGTTTTTTGGCGTATTCGTTGTTTGGGGCGTATCTTCGCCCACTGGCTCCTGCCATGCCGATGCGGTTGTCATCGGTTCAGGACTCACCGCAACCACCGGTTCAGGCGTAACAATCGGCTCGGGACTTACCGCAGCTATCGGTTCGGGCGTCACGGGCGTCACGGTCGGCGGGGGCGTCACAGTCGCCGGCGCCGCAGGCGCCGCCAGCAGGGGTTCCTGTATTACAGGTTCCGGTGGACTTTCATCCAGTCTTGCAGGTTCGACCGGTTGCTGGACAGGCGCTGTCGGCGCTACCTGTTCAGGCGCCTGGGGTTCAGGCGTAGGCGATTCCACGGGCGCAGGTTCCGGCGCCGCGGTCGGTTCGTCCGGTTGTTTATTATATCCCGGTCTGACCCATTCGGGAACGATAACCTCTGAATCGGGGTTTTTGTCCCGAGTCTTTGAGATCACCTCAAACAACGCCATAGAATTTTTTTTCTTGGCCACCTGTGAACTCCTTACCGTTGCGCACCATAGGCGCAGCAGAATGAACCACCCAGCAATCCGTGGAATATATCTTCGCCAGGTCGATCTGTCAACCATTTATTGACGCCCGAGGCGCCGCAGGATATACTTCGACGAACAATTTACCCCAAACGAAAGGCAGGCGTCAACACATGAAGTTCACGAAAAACACACTCCGAACAGTTCGTCCCGCCCATATTGCCATTTTAGCTACGATTATCGCACTTTCGTCGCTCAGTATGGCTGCGGCGCGGAAGAAGTATCCGATGAGTTCACGCGACAAGTGGCAGCAGCCCGATCGCGTTGTCGGCGACTTGGGGCTGAAAGAAGGCTCAAAAGTAGCAGATGTCGGTTGCGGATCGGGATATTTCACCTTCCGCCTGAGCAAGATCGTCGGAGAAAAGGGCAAGGTTTTCGCCACGGAAATCAGCGAAAAGGGCCTGAAATCCATCGACACCAAGGCCAAGAAGGCCAATATCACCAACATCCAGACGATCAAGTCAGACCCGAAGAAAACAAAACTCGCCCCGTGTTCGGTGGACGCAGCCATTATTGTTAACGTACTGCACCACGTTAAAAAGGATGACCGTGTCGAACTGGTAAAAGACATCGCCGCCGCCCTGAAGCCCGGCGGATCGTTCTTCATTCTCGACTGGCGCATGAAAGCCGGTGTGAAACACGACCTCAACCACCGCGTGCCGCGCAAGACTCTTATCGAATACGCCGAAAGCGCCGGTCTGAAACTTGACGCCGAGTTCCTCTACCTCGAAAACCAGGTATTCCTCCGCTTCAACAAGCCGGTAAAAAAATAAACACGCGTGGGCAAAATCCACAAAAAAGAGTCCTCCGATCGATCGGAGGGCTCTTTTTCATTTTGGGCGTTTGTTCCCCGGGCTTAACGGTGAATGGTTCAAGATCGCTCGGTTTCGTTTCGATGTTGTGTTCGATTTTGGTGTGGTTTTCGGGCATCTGCGATATCTTTGCGTTGCTATACGGCCCGCCGAGGCGGATAATACTATTCGCTGTTTTGCGTTAAGCTGAATACTTATAGGAAAGGGCTTGGTATGGCTTATTTTCGTCGCTCGGTTTTGAATGTTTTTTCTAGTGTTGTTTTTCTCGTCGCCCTGGCGATCGGGGCTGTTGTTTCCGGTTTGCCTGCTCGCTCTGATGCCGCCGAACCAGTCGCGAAAAAACTTAACGTGCTGGTCCTTGCCGGCGGGCACGGGTACGACAAGAAAGCGTTCCCCGCAGCCTTCGCTGGCCATGGGGATATCGACATTACAATCCAGCCCAGCGGCGATCCGTTCGAGGATATCAGTAAGTGGTCTTACGACGTGGTGGTGCTGTATAGCTTCAGGCAGAAGCTCTCGAATAAGGGCAAGGCCAACTTCCTGAAACTGCTGCAGCGTGGTGTTGGGTTGGTGGCGATGCATCATGCGGTGGCGGCTTATCCGGGCTGGGAGGAGTACGAGAAGATAATCGGGGCGACCTATTCGCTGAAGAAGGGGCTCGTGCGGAACGGTATGAAATATATGCGGCCGGTCTGGAAGCATGACGTCGATTTCAACGTGCGTATCGAAGATAAGAACCATCCGATAACCAAGGGCATGAAGGACTTCAAGCTTAATGATGAATCGTACCGCGGATGGGTGCATCATCCCGGCAGCCACGTGCTGCTGACGACCGACCAAAAGCTGAATAATCATCGCCTGGCCTGGACGCGGTTCTACAAGAAGGCTCGCGTGATGTTCATTCAACTGGGGCACGGTAAACATGCGTTCCAGAGCAAGGATTTTCAGCAGTTAACCGCACAAGGTATTCGCTGGGCCGGCGGGAAATTGCCCGCAGGACCTGGTGCTGACTCACGCAAGATCGTGTTCTTGTGGTCAAAGGGTAAGAACCCCAACGAAGCATCGGCCAAGCTGCTTGCCGGCTGCTTGAAAAATGCGATCAATGCACCTGAGATCAAAGTCGAGGTCCACGAGAACTGGCCCGCTGACGCGTCGACTCTAAATGATGCGGCCGCCATTGTGTCCTGCTCCGAAATCTTCGACGAGAAGACGGGCCGTCGGCGCCCGAACATGACGCCTGAACAAAGAAAACAGATGAGGGATCTGGCCTCCAAGGGGCTCGGTCTAGTTGCGATCTTCCGACCGTCCCAACTCACCGCCGAGGCCCCCAAGATGCTTGATGGCTCTCGAGCCTCTCCGGACCATCCGATCTCACGCGGATGGAAGAAGTTCGCACTGGCCGAAGATAAGTCGATCTACCATTCCCTGAAAAATCTTGAGGGCACCCAGGCAATCCCGATTCTCACCATACCGCTGACGAGCGATGGGAAGGGGAAGGCGGCAATAGCTTGTGCGGTTGAGCACAAGAACGGCCCGCGGAGTTTTGCTTTCGGTGTCGGACGTGCGACCAAAATGTGGGAAAACGAAAACTGTAGGCGTATGATGCTGAACGGTATACTATGGGCCGCGAAGATTCAGGTTCCGTTTGACGGTGTTCAGACGAAGCTGCCGGTCGGTAAGTGATATAAACCGCACGCGGTTTTGATGTGCGGAAAATTTGTTTGATTCAGGAGTTCATTATGTTGCGAAATTTAGCTTTTTGTTTGGTCTTCGTCGCCAGCACGTTTGCAAATGCGGCCGCTCCGGCGCCGTTCAAAGTAACCGCTCATCGACAGGATCACCGATCCCTCCAACTGGATAAAAGCTTCATGGCCGCTCCGATGCAAATCGGCTCCAAGACGTTCAAACGCGGACTCGGCATGCACGCCAACAGCCGCACCGTTATCGAACTGACCAAGGCCTGCAAGACGTTCAAATGTCAGGTCGGCGCCGATCTGAACGAGCCCACGAAAAAGGCTGGCGGGTCGGTTGTTTTCATCGTTAAAACAGACGGTAAGCAACGATTCCGCTCTGAAATTCTCAAGCCGGGCGATGAACCCGTCGCGGTTTCGGTGGACATCGCCGGCGCAAAAAAACTCGAACTGATAACCGACGTTTCGATCAAAAGTTTCACCGGCGATCACGCAAACTGGGCCGACGCTCGGATCACGCTGGCTGGCGGTAAGGATGCGTACCTGTCCGATCAGATCCGCCTCGGAAAAACGCTGACAAAGCTGGCCTCACCGCCGCCTGCTCCGCGAACCGGACCAGACGAACCCGAAACGCGAACCCTCACCGCCGATGAAGCCCAAGGGCAGCTCCAGGCTGAATGGCTCTTCCAGGCTGAAGGCAAACCGCTGGGGCAACGAGCCGCCCAGGAGATTGAATGGGCGCGCCAGATCGCAGCACGCCTGGCCAAAACCGACAAACCACCGAAACTCACCGATGAACTTACCGCCCTGGACGCCCTGGAAAAGAAACTCAAATCGCTGGGCGACAAGCCCGACGCAAAGACCAGCGAAGAACTCTATCTCGCCGTCCGCCGTGTCAAACGCAAGATCATGTTCGCCGATCCGCTGGTGAACTTCTCGAGCATGCTGTTCGTCGATATCCCCGAGCGTTACCCGCACGAATCGATGCACCGCGTTTACCCGCAGGCCCAGTTGAACTGCGTCCGCCTGCTGGTGCTGGATGGTTTGAGCCCCGCAGGCAAGCTCCGCAAGCTTACCGACAAACTCCCGACCGGTTGGTACTGGCGCCCGGACATTTCGTTCGATGGCAAGCGGGCGTTGTTCTGCTTCCGACCCAAGACCGATCGCACATTCCACCTCTACGAAACCCCGCTGGACTCACCCCAAGCCGAACCGCGACAGCTCACCTCGGGCAGCTACGATGACCTCGATCCGATCTACATGCCCTCGGGCAATATCGTGTTCGTCTCCAATCGCGGCGCCAGCCACGCCCGCTGCACCGTCGGGCATCCCTCCACAGTGGTTGCCCGTTGCGACGCCGATGGAAAAAATATCTACCTGATATCCGGCGGAAACGAGCCGGAATACACTCCCGCACTCATGCCCAACGGGCAGATCCTCTACACGCGATGGGAGTACACCGACAAGGAGCTGATGCGAATCCAGAGCCTCTGGACGGTGAACCCCGACGGGACCGGGACCAACGCCTACTGGGGCAACCAGAGTTACTGGCCCGACATGCTCGTCGAGGCTCGCGCGATTCCCGGATCGGGACGGACGATCTTCTCCGGGCAGGGGCACCACAACGTTTACTGGGGCAGTTTGGGGATGATCGATCCGAAGAAGGGACGCAACTATCCCGACGGGCTGACCAAGGTTACCCAGGACGTTAGGTGGTGCGAAGTCGGCGACGGACCGGCCGAGCGACCTGAAACGCCCAAGTATCACACCGCCGGAGCCTACCGCGGATATAAATCGCCTTACCCGCTTAGCGAGGAACTGTTCCTGGTTTCGGCCCGGGCGAAGGAACGGTCGAGCAAGTTCAAGCTCTTCCTGATGGACGTTTACGGTAATCGCGAACTGATATACGAAAGTGCGTTCCATGCATTGTACGGATTGCCCATCCGCCCGCGAAAAGCCCCGCCGGTGATCCCCGACCGCATTGAATGGGCCGGCCGCCAGAAGGACCGCGCAAAGATCAAACCAGGCGTGTTCTTCTGCGGAAACGTTTACCAGGGTGCGCCGAAGATACTGAAAAACAAGGCCAAGTACCTTCGCGTGATACAGCTCGACTGGAACACCGCAACGCTGGGCAAAAAGCTCCAGGATGTCGATCATCCCCGAGCCCAGCCGCACCTGCACGTTGGCCCGGTGGTTTCGCTGGCGGTTAACGACGGCGTCAAACACGTGCTGGGAACCGTGCCGATCAAGAAAGACGGGTCGGTCTACTTCGAGGCCCCTCCGTGCCGATCGCTGCACTTCCAACTGCTCGACGAAAAGCACCGCACGCTGCAGACTATGCGGTCGTTCACAAATGTCATGCCCGGTGAAGTACGCGGTTGTGTTGGTTGTCATGAAGACCAGGATCTCGCTCCGATAAGTTCTGGCCCGTCGATGAAGGGCGCCCCAGCCAAGCTAACCCCGTATCCGTGGGGTGCGGGCTACAGTTTCGGATTCGAACGCGACATTCAGCCGATTCTCAACAAGAACTGCGGTAAGTGCCATCAGGGTAAGGGCAAGGGCCGCGAAAAGCTCGACCTTACGCTCCGCAAGAGCAAGGACATGGGCGTGTTCCCTGAACCGTACGTGACGCTGGTGCTCGGTAAGAAACGCAGGGGCGGAAGTTTCGTAGCTAATTGCAGCGGTGGGGCGGCGGGCACTATCCTGGCCCAGCCGTTACCGTGGCGCCCGACGACATATCAGACTTACCCTCCGATGACCGCGCTTTCGTACAAGTCGAAGCTTGTCGCCAACGCGACCAGCGGAAAGCACAACAAGGTCAAGGTCGATTCGCTCAGTGCTATGAAGTTGACGGTGTGGGTAGATCTGCTCTGCCCGTATCGCGGTGAGAACGAGCTTCGCGCGATGGCTGATCCCGATCCGAAAGCTCCGCTGTTCAAGCGATCGAACTATCCGCCTTCGGACGTAACGGTAACGGATGTTTACGCCCAATCGCCGTATCGCCCGAGAATGGCCACCGCTCCAATAGTAAACCGCGCATACCGCCAGGACGAATTCCCATCAACCGAATCGCGACTTCCGAGGGATGCGGACGGGAAGATTTTACCGTCAGTAACATTCGCCCCCGACGGACAGCGAATAATTCACATGTCCGACGGTGTGACAAAGCCCAAATAGCTGACGGCGGACGGCTTTTGCGACACAGAGACTCAGAGGCGCAGAGGACGGCAACGGCAAAGATCTTTTTTGTTACGGCAACGGCGAACGGCAACAGAGACGGCAGAGAAACAGAGGACGGCTTGTGAGAGTTGCATTTCTCCGGGTCTCTGCATTACATAGGACATGACCGAGTGCCCCGAACTTTCAGCGATATCGACTATCCGCTACAAGAATTGACCGAGAAAATCATTGGCGCCGCAATGGCGGTGCATAGAGAACTCGGGCCCGGTTTCGTAGAAAGGATTTATGAAAATGCTTTTGTGCTTGAACTGGAGTCCCAGGGGCATTCCGTTCAGAGACAAATTTCGTACGATGTTTTCTATAAGAATGAAGTGGTTGGCCAGCATCGCTTGGATGTTCTTGTTGATGACAAGATTGTTATTGAGTTAAAATCTGTTGAAAAGATTCACACAGTGCATGCGGCCCAGTTACGCAGCACATTGAAGGCCGCAAAAAAACAGGTCGGACTGGTGATCAACTTCAATCAAGAAACACTAGTCAGCGGGCTGAAAAGAGTGATAAACTAAATATTCTATCGAACCCCACAAACACAATGTTGCACAAAGTCGTTTGCCGTTCTCTGTGATCTCGCCGTAGCCGTTGCCGTAACATTATTTCCGCCGTTGCCGTTTGCCGTTCTCTGAGCCTCTGAGTCTCTGTGTCGAAATCCAAACCGCTCGATATCGCAAAAAGCTTGCAAAATTGGGCTGTAACTGTAGAATGACTTGTCTTGACGAAGTTGAACACGCGCCCGTGGCGCAATGGATAGCGCATCGGTCTTCGGAACCGAGGGTTAGAGGTTCGAATCCTCTCGGGCGTGTTTATAAAGCGGTTGCAGGCTGGCCAAATAAGGCTGGCCTGTTCGTTTTTAGGGGGTTCTCATCGGCCTGGAGGGGCGGTATAATCAGTTCTCACAAGTAAACGAAAAATCAGGAGTACGCATGAATTCTCGTTCAATGTTGTTCCGGCAATTCACTATTTCCATCGGTCTTCTGATATGTCTGGCCTCAGCTTCTCTCGCCGATCAGGCGGTTTCAGCCAGCGGGGTCAAAGGCGGACTTGTCGTTCATCTTGGCGCCGGTGACGGGAAGGCTACCGCGGCGTTTCGCGTTAATGAAAGCTACATTGTCCACGGCCTGGAAGCCGACGCGGTGAAAGTCGCCGCCGCACGAGATCGTCTGGGCAAGGAAGGTGTGTACGGACCGGTCTCCATCCGTCAATGGTCCAGCCGCGCCCTTCCGTACGCCGACGATATGGTGAATTTGCTGGTGGCTGACAGTTTGGGTTCCGTGCCCATGGACGAGGTTATGCGTGTGCTGGCTCCTCGGGGTGTGGCGATGATCGGAGAGAAGAAGACGATAAAGCCCTGGCCCGCCGACATGGACGAATGGCCGCAGTTCCTCCACGACTCGGGCAACACCCGCACAGCCAACGACACCCGCGTCGGCCCGCCGCGCCGCTTACGCTGGTACGCCGGACCGCGATGGTCGCGAAGCCACGAATTCACCTCAAGCGTTGCGACCATGGTCACCGGAGCCGGACGAGTATTCTACGTGTTCGACCAGGGCCTCAGCGGAATCACCGGCAGGGAAATCCCCGAGCGATGGACACTCATCGCCCGCGACGCACATAACGGCGTGCTGCTCTGGAAGAAACCTCTGCCCGACTGGGGCTCGCAGGTCTGGCGGTCTCGGTCGCTCCGCGGGATCCCGCGCGGCGTGATGCGGCGGATCATAGTCGACGGCCAGCGACTCTACATCACACTGGGATATTCCAGCCCGATATCCGTCCTGGACGCCGCAACCGGAAAACGCCTGCAAACCTTCAAGCAGACCGATAAAACCGATGAGATCGTGATGCACGGCGACAAGATTATCGCCCGCATTCGCGGCGGATCGAAGAACAGCCTGATGCTCATCAACAAGTCAACCGGCAAGACGCTGTGGCGGGACAACGAGCCCTATGTCAGCCAACTTTCACTGTGCATGAACGACAACGGCGTGTTCTTCTACGCGTCCGACACCGTAATTTGTCGCTCGCTGTCCAGCGGTAAGCAGAAGTGGAAAACGGATCTCGCGGCTCCGAAGCCCGGAAAATCCAACCCGCCGGCCAAGGGCAAGAAGAAAAAGCCCCGACGGACCAGAGACATGTCTCTCGTGCTGGCCGGTGACAAGGTTATCACTCACGGTCCGGGCAATAAACTGTTTGCCCTGGACGCGAAGTCCGGGAAGGTGTTGTGGAAAGTAAGCGGAGGCGGGAGGGATCTGTTCATCGCAGGCGGTAAGGCGTGGCAGGGTTATTTGAGCGGGATCGATTTGGAAACGGGCGAGACTGTCGCTAACGTGAACTCAGCCGACATATTCAGCAAAGGGCACCACCCTCGCTGTTATCGCTCCCGAGCGACTACGAAATACGTCATCAGTCCGAATCGCGGTACGGAGTTTATCAGTATGACCGGCCAGGAGAGCAGCCAGAACGACTGGCTGAGAGGACCCTGCTCCTACGGAGTGCTGCCGAGCAACGGACTGCTCTATGCGGCGCCGCACCCATGCTTGTGCTACGGAGGCGTAATGCTGCTCGGATTCAACGCGCTGGCTCCGATCGACAAGAACGAGACGATTCCCGAGTTCGGCGGCAGGCTGATCAAAGGGCCTGCATACGGGGCTGCGGTTTCAAAGTCGGCATCGCCCAGCGATTGGCCGACGTACCGGCGCGATGCCCGCCGTACCGGTGCATCGCCCGAACCGGTTCAAAGCAATGTGAAAACGGTGTGGACCCGCAAAATCGGCGGCAAGCTGACAACGCCCGTGCAGGCTGGCGGAAAGCTCTTCATCTCCGCCAAATCCCAGCAGCGACTCATCGCGCTGGACGCCTCGACGGGCAAGGAGGCATGGTCATTCACGCCCGATGCCCGCGTCGATTCACCACCGACAATCCATAACGCCCAGGTGCTTTTCGGTTGCGCTGACGGATGGGTTTACTGCCTGCGAGCTTCTGACGGCGCGTTGGCGTGGCGATTCCAAGCCGCACCCGCAGAGCGAATGATCATCGTAAAGAACCAGCTCGAATCGCCCTGGCGCGTTCACGGCAGCATACTGATCCACAAGGGCCTGGCGTACTTCACCGCCGGGCGATCGACCTTCCTCGACGGCGGACTGCGGATCTACGCCCTGGACCCGAAAACGGGCGCCGTTGTCCATAAAACCCGCATCGACACCACCTGCCCGACGCGAAAGGACGCAAAGGGCAAGCCCTTCAACACCGCATTCCACATAGAAGGCGCCCACTCGGACATACTCGTCAGCCAGGGAGGCTTCATCTACCTCTCGCAGATGAAGTTCGACGCGGCGCTGAACAAGATGGATGTCCCTTACGTAAAACCGGACCCCAAAGTAACCGGTATCGATATTCGCAAGAAACCATACACCGCCCCGGGCATCGTCAAAGAGCGGATGGGCAAGAAAGATTACAAAACCTTCGCCGCCAACGAGGTCCAACGCGGGCACAACGGCGACCGCGAAATGGGCCTTCACATCCTCAACAAGAGCGGGTTCCTGGACGACACGTATTACAACCGGACCTACTGGATGTACGGTAAGAACTGGCCCGGGTTCCAGCACGCTCACCGAGCCGCCAAGTCCGGGCAGATCCTGGTTGTCGGACCGAAGAACACTTACGCGGTCCAGGCCTTCCCCAACCGCGATAGACTCACACCTCGCATGAATCCCGCTACCACAGGTTACCTGCTATTGGCCGACAAGAACGACGTCGAACCGGTTCTCGACTACGCTGCGCACGACAAGGACAAGGGGATTGGCTATACGCGCACCGAGGACCCAGTCTGGTTCAAATGGGTAAAGCTTCGCATAACCGCGATGACGCTGGCCAAGGATACGCTCTTTGTCGCCGGCCCGCCCGACATCCTCGACCCCAAAGACCCAATGTCATCCTTTGAAGGGCGCAAAGGCGTTCAACTTTGGGCTGTTTCCACAAAAGACGGCGCCAAACTCAGCGAAACCAAGCTACCGGCGCTGCCAATTTTCGACGGCATGATAACCGCTGGAGGAAAATTGTTCGTTGTCCTGCAGAACGGTTCGGTTGTTTGCTTGAAGTGAGTCTCGATTGTCTGCAGGTTGCTGAAGTGCTCCTTGAAATCGTCCGATGGAGACGATAGGTCGCTGTCGCCTGGTCGTTTTGCGCCTGGCCGACGGCGGGTAAAGGAGCAGGAGATGGTTTGTTTTCACACAAAACATCCCGCTGGACGGATCTTCGCGGCGGGAATTATGGTTGTTGTGGTGCTGGTGGGATTGGTGGCTGCCCCGACGGTTGGCGCCGACAAGGTCGTGCTCGAGAACGCCTTCAGCAATGACCGGTTGGGCTTTTCGTTGCGATATCCGGGCGGGTGGGAGTGCAAGCCGGGTAAGGACAAATCGAGCGTGTGGCTCAGCGGTAAGGAGGGCTCGGCGGCGTTTTTAATTCACTTGGGTGTGAAGTCAATGGCGACCAAAATCGCCGGTGGAGAACACGCCGACGCCGAAGCCCTGCTGACCCAGCTCAGCACAAATCTGAAGAAACAATTTCCCAAGGCTCGATTCTCCGACTTGCAGAAAAGCGACTATATCGCCAGCGGGGTCAAGACCAGGGCTCACTTGCTGCTGGCTGAGTATGACCGCCCGCCGAGTAAGGATCAGCCCAGGATTCCGATGAGGACGATGATCTTCTGCGTTTCCCCGCTGGACGGTCGGCGTATCTACATGCTGACCTATACTGCGCCCACCGAGCATCGCGGCGCGAAGGTGTATGATGTGAATCTGCCTGCGGTGTCGGCGGTCGTGAACTCATTTAAGCCAACAGCGATAGTAAACGCTGCAGCGAAACAACCGGCCAAGCCCAAGGCGTCGGCGAAAAAGGCGGTGCACGTGCTTGTGGTGGGCAGCGACGGAAAACCTCTAGCCGGTAGCGGGGCGGTGCTCCTGCGAGGGCCAGGTGCGTTCGTTGAAATTGGGCGGGACGGTGAGGTGATTTTTGATAACATTCCGTACGGGAAGTACGAAGTGATGATTATGTGGAAAGGTTACGCGACCTCGAACACGAAACTGGAGATTCGCCCAGGCGGTAAATCGCTGATCCGTATGCCCGCCGCTGCGAAGGAGGGCAAGCGATGAATTCCTTGAATAGAGTGATGGTTCTGGCTGGCGCGTTGACGGTTTTGACGATGGTTGCCGCTGCTCCAGCGGCTGATCGGTTTGATGCGGCGCTCAAAACTGCGTTGGATCGAGTGGATCACAACAAACAGCTTAGCGCCGCCGAGCGAGCCAAGGCCCGGTTGGAACTGATTAGCAACTTCCGCAGCACCGCGGAGCTTGCAGCCAAGAGCATTGACGACTTGCAGGCCTACGCGCAGATCGTTCGGGAGACCGGGCTGTGCTTCGATTACGATCTCAAACGAGTTGAGCAGTTCGCCGAGAAGATCGAGGCCCTTACGTCGATGCCTTCCATCCAGGCTGCCCGCAAGGCCGGCGAGATCGCCGGCAAGATGCACGGATACGCCAGCAAAGCCAACACGATCCGCACCCAGGCCGCCCAGGCCGCGAAAATCCTGCGCGAATCCAAAGACCTGCCTCCCGGCGCCCGCAGAGGGCTGGCGGCGCTTTCGGCGCTCGGGTCGGCGTTGCAGCATGCAGGCGATGTGCCCGGTCTGGGCGCGTGTCTTGATGCGTATGGGCAGGTGACCGAGAAGTTCGTCGGAATGGTGCAGAAGACCAACGAACGCATCGTCTACAATCTCCAGGGTGGAGCGCTGATGGGCAAGGATTTGCCCGAATTGGCGGGCCTGCCGAAGAACAATAGCACCAGCGGCTACCAGCGGACGGCGCTGTGGCGAATGGGCGTTCCTGTGATCAGGGGTGTGCAAAATCAGGGTGCTGATGACTTGTTCCTGCGCGGAGATTCAGGGTTGTGGGTGCGGATTAACGCCAAGGAGCACGAGCAGATCAAGGCGATCACCGCTCAGTGGATGACGGTTAACAATAAGAAACTGCCCAAGCCAAACGAAATCCTCAAGCTGCTGAACGACTCAGATGCACGCAAGACGCTGGCCTACAACGCTCAGGAAGAGGCCAAGTGGACGCTGCTCAAAAAACGAGTCAGCAAGGTGATGGTCGATTCGGACAAACCGCTCAAGGAGGCGTTGAAGGAGTTTAACGTAGCCCAGGACAAACTCAAGGCGTGGTCCGGCGATCTGAACGTGCCGATGGACCGCGACAGCATGGATATCGTGACGCGACTGTACATCCAAAGCCCAAAGTGGGCCGAGCGATGGTTCCGGGCGAAGGTTTATAATCTTTATCCCGAGATTAAGGCGGCGATCGAGAGCAAAGGTGTCGATCCGTCGACAGTGTCGATCAAGCAATTGCAGGGGGCCTCAAAGGCGTATATTAAGTACGTTGCTGATGTCGCCGCAGGCAAACGCAAGCCGATCGGCCATGTGGCTGCGACATCGCCTGGATCTGAAAAAAATCCAGTGAAAACGCCCGGGACGCCTCGAAAGAAACCCGCGGTTCGCCCCCCGGCCAGGCCGGTTAAACCGACTGTCGCCAAGCAGGGCAAGCAACTTCCGCGCATTGCCCCGCCGCCGAAGGGCGTAGGCGACAATACCGCCAGGCGGAGTGAGATCATCGCTTGGCGAGATGCGCAGATTCGAGTCCTCCAGATCGGCATGAACAACGATTCGCTGCGTGCTGAGAACAAACGCCTGGCGCTCCAGGGAGCGGGCAAGGACAAGCACATGCCCTGCGGGCGGTGCGACAATAAGGGCGTGCACTGGTGGATGTCCGGTTCGTGGACCTGCTCGGGCTGTGAATATGTAACGACTGTCCAAGACCGCAAACGAGCCGATGGGCTTACGTTCCGACAGTACGCCTCAGCCAGGATGAAAGTCTACCAGGACCAAATTAACGTTGTCCGCAACCAAGCCGCTGCAATGCTCAAGCAGGCCAGTCGCTAGCGGCAACCAGTTTGTTGTTAGGGTTTATTTCTTCTTGGGCTCAAAGTCTTTGGGGAGGGGGTCGACTTTGAACTTGGTTTTGGGCGGTGTGATGGAGAATTTTCTGGGTTTGGTTTTGTAGTCGGCGGTGTCGGCGCCGCTTTGGCTGTAGAAGGTGTTGTTCATGACGCCGGAGTGCCCGTTCTGGATTACGTCGTCAGCGATCGAGCCGGACCCGTTGACGATACGCTGCCACTTGCCCGTTGTGGTCATGGCGCCGTGGTCGGGGTAGAACGCCAAACGCGGTTTCTGCCCGGTCTCGCCGTTGCGTGCGTAGTCTTCAAGGAACGAATAGAAACCGCGAATCTCTTTTTTGGTCATGACAGTCTGGTAGGATGCGATCTTCTCCCAGGCCTTGCCCTTCTCGGCGACCCAGGCGGTGTAGATTGTTCCCTTCTCCAGCGGTGTCAGCAGCACCATGAACTTATAGACCTTGCCAACCTTCCAGGCGTACGGCATCATCGTTTTGGCGCCGGACCCTTCACCACCGAAGCGGCTGCTCTTGGCCTTGCTATTGGTGAAGAGTACTTTGGTCCGGTCGGCTTGGTCTACGTCCGAGCTCCTGTTCTTCCCGCCGCCTTTATCCCACACCGAGAAGATCGCCAGATGCCCCGAACCATGATCCTGAACACCGAAGTAGCCCACATCAAAACCGATGGTGCAGAAGTACGTGTGCTTTACGGTCTTTTCGATCCGGATCTCGTTGTAGTACGCCAGGTACTTAGCCTTCGGATCGGGATGTTTGTAGCTGATATGCACCGAGGGGGCGAAGAAGTTGTACTTCAGGTGCGACATCGCTTTCATCTTTTTACGAATCCGGTCGTGGCGCGTTTCGCGTCGTGACGCCGCGTGGATTCCCGCGCAAAGTCCGACGAGAATTAGCAGTGCGGTAATCGTTCGTGTCGTTTTCATTTCTTCACCTTGTGTGTTCGTTCGGTTCGTTCAGGCCACAGAGCACCCCCAGGCCGACTAGTTGCAGTATGATCTTCGATCCCGATAAGGTCAAGGCGGTTGGGGAATAAAACTTGCCAGTTTTGGAGTAATATCCTAGGCTTAGCGAGTGGTCGGCGGCTTTGTCGGCCTTTATTCATACTTGTGCTCGCACAAATTACGGAGACGACAATGAAGCGATTTGCTATTGCTGTGCTTGTGATGATTTTGGCTGCACCTTTCAGCGGCCTGGCCAATACCCTGCCTGCCGGTAAAGACACCGCAGAGTTTATGGTCGGCGTCACCGGAATCAACGCCGATATCAAAGGCGGCGTGCTGCGGGTTACGAAGATCACCCCGAAGACCCCCGCAGAAAACAAACTGCAAGCCGGTGATGTGCTGCTGGCGGTCGATGGCGCCAGGCTCGATGTCCAGGACCCGCGACATCCGCTGGGTTTTGCGATTAACAAGGCTGAAGGACGCGACGGGCGAATGAAGTTTTCGATCCTTCGCGGCAAGGCCAAGATGACAGTCGTGATCCAGCTCGAAGCCATTGGCAGCTACAGTCCAGCGTTCCCAGCCAACTGCAAGAAATCCAAGCGGATTGTGGATGATACGGCTGCGTTTCTTCTCAAAAACGGCGGACCTGGCGGCGGGATCAACGGTAATCTCGAAGGGTTGTTCCTGCTGTCGACCGGTGAGAAGAAATACATGCCCGCGATTGAGGCCTACGCGGTCAAGCTGGCCAGCGGTAACGCCGGCGCGAGCGTCTGGAGCCTTGGATACAGCGGTATCTTCCTGGGCGAATACTACCTGGCTACGGGCGATAAGCGGGTCCTCCCGGCGCTGAAGACCAGGTGCGATACGCTGGCCCGAGGCCAATATTACGGTGGATGGGGCCACGGAGCCCAGCACTGCGGACCAGGATACGTAACCGGCGGATTGCTGAACGCTGCCGGCGACCAGGGCCTGACAACGCTGGTTATCGCCAGAGAATGCGGCGTGGATGTAAGCGACACAGCCTACAACGACGCGCTGCGATTCTTCTTCCGCTTCGCCGGGCGCGGCGGGGTGCCCTATGGCGACCACCATACCGAGTTATGGCCGTCGACTAACGGCAAGAGCGGCGGACTGGCTTCGGCGCTGACGCTGCTGCCGGGTAAGAAATTCCAGGGCGGAGCCAAGATGCTCGCGCTGGCTGAGACTGACAGCTACTTCGACAGCGAAGGCGGGCATGGCTCGTGCTTCGGTAACCTTACCTGGCGCAACATAGTAGATGCGCTGGTTATCGACACGCACAAAAAATCTTACCGCCGCCACAAAGACGAGTTGATCTGGCACTTCGAGCTGTCCCGCATGCCGGGCGGTGGGTTCAAGACTCCGACTTTCCCCGGCCAGCGGGCTATCGGCAAGGCGCCGCTGCACCAGACGGGTCTTATCGCGATGGGGTATACCTCACACCTGAAGAACCTGCGTATCTGCGGAAAACCCCGCACGAAATACAGCGTGAAGCACAAGCCCACCGCTGTCGAGCTATCGCTGGAGACCGATGACTTCCATCTCACCGGACACGTAGGCGGAGTTGTTATCAGCGAGACCCCCGAAGAAATCGCCGCCGCGTTCCTGACGCTCTACGACGCCGATGGTAAGAAAAGTAAGCGCGGCGGAAATGCCAGTAAGAACGATGCCCGGAAGAAGCAAATGCCTGTCGATTGGTACTTCAAGATAATGCATCACTACTCGCCGGCTTTTCGAGCCTGGGCCGCCAACGGGCTTGGCTACCAGGGCCAAAAGGCGATTGGAACAATCAAGAAGGCACTGGCCAGCAAAGACGGACGCCTCCGCGTTGCCGGCCTGAATGCAATACGCTGCACTACCGGATGGGGTGCTGGAAAGACCAAATCCAACATCACATCCGAGATGATCAAGGAGCACTTCCTGGCGCACCTCGTAAAGACGCTGAAGGACCCCAAGACCCCGGTGTGGGAGCGGCGCCACGCACTTCTGGTGATGGACTGCTGCGACGCCGAGACGGTAAAAGCCTGCATCCCGCTGATCAAACCGTATCTTACTAATAGCGAATGGTGGCTGAGATGTGCTGCGTTCCTGGGTCTGGCGCCATTGATCGACGATACCGAAACCTTCCGTTCGCTCTTGCCGACGATGCTGGCCAGCTACCACGCCGATACGAACCTGCCCAGCAGGCGGTGGGGTGTAGTCACGGTGTTCAAGAAGGCCATCGCGACTAATCCCAAGATCAAGGACGAACTGGTCGCGGGAATGGCCCGCTCGATCAACCGAACCCCGGTTCGTGAGGGCTTCAAGCAGCCGATCGATTTGAACAATATCTTCGAGACGCTCCGCTACGTAAACATGAAGAAGAACCCCGCCCACGCGATCGGGCTGCTACCGGCGATCGAACGGATATTCCCGAAGCTGGAATCCCTTCCGGCGTACTGGACGCTGACCGGCGCGCGATGGGGTAACATCGGTCTGATCAAGGCCGCCGAAAAACTCGGTAAAGACGCCAAGCCTTTCATCGCAACAATGAAGCGACTTGCCCCGAATGTAGCCCTGCGGACCCAAAATGGCAGGCGAGCCGAAATGTTCAAGGAAGCCCAAACCGCAATGAACGCGGCGATCAAGGCCCACGAAGCCAAATACGGAGTAGTGAAGATCAAATAGTAACTGTTCATAACGTTTGAACAATAGAAGCAACGGGGCGATCTGTTATCCAACGGATCGCCCCGTTCGCTTAGCGCCTGTCGCCAAACGTTATTTGATTTTCCAGACGTGTACGATTGACTCTGAGTTTTCGGCGTCGCCGTTGTGCTCGAACATGTAGATCAGTCCGTTCTTGTTGTCGATGCACGTTGCTCCCAGCATCATCCATATCCGGTTTTTGGGGATGTTGAACAGGTGCTTGCTGATGTCCATTTTGGCGTACGGTTGCGGTTGGTGCGGTTTCATTTTACCGCTTGCGACTTTGGCCAGATCGTCTGGATTGTAGAAGATGAACATTGGTGTGAACTTTGTGGCCCACCAGCCTCTTCCGCCTGCCGGTTCGGGCGGGTAGGGCGGTTCTTCCGGCCAGACTGTTCCGTCACCGTATCCGTACCAGCATTTGCCTTCACCTTTGATACCGGTGAATATCATGGCTTGCTTGCCCTTGGAGTCGGCCCAGACTGCACCGTTCCAGGCGTCGGCGTGAGTGTAGCCTTTCATGCCCTTGCTGGCCTTCGGATCGTCCATGATATTGGAATACCGCAGCAGGGTCTTGTTCTTTATCGAGGCGCCTTTTTTGGGCAGCGCCCCGTTTGCGGCTGGGTCGCATACGATGATGGTGGGCCCTTGGGAACTTTGCCCGCCGTCGCGATATCTTCCCATCGCCAGACGCATTCCTGAACTGTTTTTCTCGGCCCATTTGGCGGGAATCGTAAACAGCAGATCGGCGGTCAGGTAGTTGCTCTTGCCGTCTATTTTCCATGGCCCCCAGGATTTTGTATCTGCAAGTTTGAGCTTGTGGGCGCCAAGTGACGGACCGGTCGCGGTTTCATCGAGGTGCTGGGCCCATGTGTAGAAAAGGTAGTCGCTGTCCTGACGGGAATGTTTTTCGAGATACGCGAGTCCGACTCGGGGCATTTCGTATTCCTTGAATGATGCGTCCCGGATATCGGTGAATTTTTGCAGGCATTTAGCCCTGTTGAGATCTTTTACGTTCTTTGTTTTGGATATCACGGGCTTTGGGATGCTGAATTCCGATACGTGCTGATGCTGCTCGTGGCCGGTGCCCAGGATTGAGCCTGGGAACCCGTCATTGGCGCCCTCGGAATCGCCTTTTGGATAGAACGTCATGGCGCTGCCGGCGTAGTTCCAGGTCTGGGCGTCTTGCGTGCCCCCGGCAGGGAGCCGGAACGCTCCGAGGTATTCTATATCAGCCGGTTGCAGAGGTTTCTTCTTGTCGGTCGCGGAGACAGAAAAAGCGATTGCGGTCAGGCACAGTAGTGTTCCCAAAGCGATTGATTTCATCGTTGATTCTCCAGACGCCAAAGTTTGCTATTGGTTGTTTCCGGTTTTATCGTTTCAATGCTCTTCAATTAATAATAGCAGTTATGGACAGTTGTGTCAGATTTTTTATGTTCGGTTGGATCAAGTTGCAACGTTTTGATGGGACGCTGTATGGCTTTCGCCGTTTGCCGTTTGTCGTTGCTTAGGCCCGAAGGGCCGGCGAGAATATGGCCGGGGCCGGTAGAAGATTATGCAGCACTGATATTAATGCTTACACAAAAAGGAGTTCGCAACTACAGTACATTTGCAAAAAACTCCTCCCCAAAGCGCTAAGCCGCAAGCGGCAAACCCGATAAAACCCGAACGAGCGTGAAGTCG
>JABGPF010000055.1 GCA_018645065.1 Phycisphaerales bacterium | reverse complement strand
GGAAAACAGTGCTCGCTCCGCCTGCGAAAGGCGCGAAAGCCGGACGATATATGCTTTCGGCTAGACGTGGAAAAACCGTCTCCAATTATGTTCCCTTCGTTCTGGATACGCTTCCGGAATGTTTCGACAAGGAGTCGAACGACGAGCCGGCCAAGGCCCAGAAAGTGAAGCTGCCGATTATTGTTAACGGGCGATCTGACCGGCCTGGCGATTGGGACGTGTTCGAGATTGACGGGAAAGCCGGTCAGACAATCGTCACCGAAGTGCATGCCCGCCGACTCGGGTCGCCGTTGGATTCGTTCGTAAAAATCACCCGCGCCGACGGTAAGATCATCGCGTTGAACGATGACCATTATGACGCGGCGTCGGGTTTGAACACCGATCACGCCGATTCGTATCTGATGGTGAAGTTGCCTGCCGACGGGAAGTATTTCGTGCACCTCGGCGACACTCGTCGTCAATCGGGCAAGGCCTACGCATACCGCTTGCGGATAAGCAATCCGCGCCCGGACTTCGAGTTGCGCGTCGTACCGTCCAGGCTTATTCTCCGCAGTAAGGGAAGTCTCTGGCCGGCTGTTTACGCCATCCGCAAGGACGGATTCAACGGGCCTATCAAACTGACCGTAAAAGGCCTGCCCCAGGGGATTACATCGAGTGTTCCCACGATCTGGCCCAATAAGGATACGGTCAGGTTGACGCTGAAAACCACGCTCAGATCCATGGAGAAACCTGTCGACGTGACTGTCGTGGGAACCACCAAGATCGGGACCACCGAACTGGCCCGCCAAGCCGTGCCCGCCGAAGACAGAATGCAGGCGTTCCTATGGCGCCATCTGCTACCGGCCGACACCTTGCCCATTTTGGTCTACAATTCATCCTACAAGCCGCCGGTCGAACGCATCCGCCCGCCGATCCTCGACAAGGACAGACCAAAGGGCGTGACGCGCAACCTGAAAAAAAGCTCGGTCGACTGGTATTTGCGGCAGATCAACAGCCTCTATCAGAATTGGTACCTGACAGACGAATTCGCCAACAAGCAGATCGCAAGCATAGAAGCACGCCTGATCAGGTAAGAACCAAACGACCGCGATCGTCTCACGAATGCGAATGCATTTTTAAAATTCGCCCCGGGTGATTACACCCAAAAGCGCTAAGCCGCAAGCGGCAAACCCAATAAAACCCGAACTAACGTGAAGTCGTGCCGCTTGCGGCTTAGCGCTGTTGGGAAGCTTGATGCATAATCTTCGTCAGGGCTGGGTTAACCTTTCGATAGCGTTGGAACATGCGCCCTTGCCGTTATCAGTCGTTATCCGTAGCATATCCGCCGTTCGCCGTTGCAGCATCCCAATCGTGTCTTTGACTGTACCCTGCAGCGGTGCTATATTGTTGCAATCGGCCCGGGATGTTTTCCGGGCGTCAATGAATCGGAGAAACGATATGAAGAAATCCCGCACTTTCGCGATCCTGGCGTTGGCGATGCTGTCGATGTCGGCGACTTTCACGCAGGCAGCAGAACCGCTTCGGGGGAAACTCGACTCGCCTATCCTCTTTACCAAACGAGGAAATTATCGCGGTATCCACATTTACGACACCTGCTATCAGTGGCATCCGGGCGGGGGTATTTACGTTCTGGAAAACCCCGCTGACCCTGTGGAAAAGCACCGCATCCGCGCCGTCATCGACGAGAAAAGCGCCAACACGCTGGGCAAGGGAATGTACTTCGATCCGGACCTGTCCTACGACGCCAAGAAGGTTCTGTTCTGCTTCAAGGGCGAGCCCAAGGGCAGTTCGTCGATCTACGAGATTGGTATTGACGGCAAGGGCCTGAGGCGCATCACCAACCCGCGAGTCGATTACCTGCCCTGCGACAAGGACGGGAAGATCAAGTCGGTGTACTTCGGCAGGCACGGTTCGCTGGGCGCCGCACAGGACCTGACCCCGGCGTATCTGCCCAACGGGAAGATCGTTTTCACTACGATGCGCCACAACGGTTTGGTGCCTTGCAATAACACCGGCGTGGCGATCCTGCACGTGATGGACCCCGACGGTAAGAACACCTACCCGATCTCGGTGAACAGCGAAACCGAGTTCGACCCGAGCCTCATGATTGACGGGCGGATCCTCTACGGGCGGTGGGAGTATGTCGACAAAACCGCCCTGACCATCCAGAGCCTCTGGACGGTATACCCCGACGGAACGATGGAAACCGCCCTCTACGCAAACAACATGGTGTTCCCCGAAGCCGTGCTCGATTCGCGCCAGGTATTTTCCGATCCGTCGTACATTATCAGCACGTTCTCCAAGCACAACAGCACGCCGCGCGGAACGATCGCCCTGATCGACACCCGAATGGGCAAGAACGATCCCAAAGCCGTTTTCAATTTCTCCGACCCGAAGCGCCCCACCAAAGACACCGGCGAGGCGTGCGACCCGTACCCGATCACCAAAGACCTGATCCTCTTCAGCGATCGCAACGGTAAGAGGAACGCGATTTTCCTGATCAAACGCAACAAGGACAACTCCCTGACACGCGAGTTGCTCGTGAGCGATAAGGACATTGACTGTCATTCGCCCATCCTGCTCAAGGCTCGCCCGCTGCCCAACATGCGCCCCTCGCAGGTCGACCGCAGCAAGGACTACGGTTTCTTCGTCCTGCAGAACGTGTACGAGGGAATGCCCAAGGTCCCTCGCGGTTCGATCAAGCATCTCCGCGTGGTCGAGGAGACCTCGCGGATCAGCAAAACGCCTGGCGGAGGTCCGTTCAATCAGACGTTTACTATCTCTGCGGCATTGGCGTGGACGGGCAAGAATTACCTCGGCCTGGTGCCCGTTGAGAAAGACGGCAGCGCATATTTCCAGGTGCCCGCGGGCAAGATGATCTTCCTGCAGGCCCTCGACGCAGAAGGGCGTTGCGTGCGGTCCATGCGTACGTTCATCCAAGCCGCTCCCGGAGCCACGCGCGGATGCGTCGGCTGCCACGAAGACAAAAAAGCCACATTCCCGCCCCTGAAAAAACTGGCGATGGCCCAGAAGAAACCGGCGCAGAACCCGACCGACGAATCATGGGGCTCCGGCCCGCTTGATTACCCGACGATGGTCCAGCCCGTGCTTGATGAACACTGTGTGAAATGTCACGGTGGTGAAAAAGGCTTCGCAGCCGGGCTCGACCTTACCGGCGGTTGGACGCAGTACTTCAACAACAGCTACGAGAATCTCGTCTCGCGGCGCGAGGTGCAGTACAAGTCGACGCTTATCGCCGGTGTCTGCTCGATGAACGGGACGGCGCATTATTCGACGAAAATATTCCCAGCCTACGAACTCGGATCACCGGCAGCGCCGCTGGCGAAGGTTATTGTCGACGGAGCCCTGGGGCACAAAAAACGATTCAAAATGACGCGAGCCCAGCGCGATATCATTCTCGCCTGGATCGACGGGAACGGACCGTATCACGGTACGTGGAACTACACGCCAAGGGCGTTTAATCTGGGAGAATGGGCCAACGCCAAGAATCAGCTTATCGCTGAAATGAAAGCCGCCGGTTGCTCAAAATGCCACACCACCACCGGGCGAGGCGGACGATTCGAGCCCGACTGGTTCAACCTCGAAAAGCCCGAACATAGTCGCATCCTCCGCGCCCCGCTGGCCAGGAGCAAAGACGGACTAGGGGCAGCGCTCTGCCGCGATGCGAAAGTCGACGCGTTCAGACGCCTGCGAATCTTCAGCACCGGTCGATACGAACACGCCGTAAAACCGCTCGACAGCTTCCCAAAACAGGTATGGCGAAAATGGGATAAGGGCGCATCCAGCGGTAAACCGGTGGTCTCGTTTGAGAACACCAAGAACGCTCATTACCAGAAGATGCTGGCGATTATCACCAAGTGCAGAGCATCAGTGCTCGCCAATCCGCGTTTGGACATGCCGGGCGGTGAACTGCTGGCTATATACGGGCAGCATCGAAATATCTACCCGGTTCGCATCCCCAAAAAGCTGCCGAAAATCACCGCGGAGCAACTGTCCGGCGGGGAGGTTGCGGTTCGCTGGGGTTTGACGGCGCGAACCTGGGGGCTGGCGGTCGATGTATATCGCAGCGACAAACCGAACTTCGAGATAGGTGAGAAAACAAAAATCGCCCGAACAGAACTCGGTGTCTATATTGATAAAACAGCGCTGCCGACCGGTGAGTATCACTACGCAATAGTTTTCGACAACACCGAAAAACGAAGCACGCCGATAAAGGTGTCGGTGAAAGTAACCGCTGCTAAAAAATAACCAGTCGTCGGAGCGAGACAATGAACAATTTGAACGAACCGAAACGTCGCGACTTTTTAAAGGCTATGGGCGCGGCCGGCGCGCTTGCGGTTCTTGGGCGTCCTGCTCTGGGGGCCGTAGCGAAGAAGAAGCCAAACATTATCTATCTGATGGCCGATGACCAGTGCACCTATTCGGTGGGCTGTTACGGTAACAAGGACGTTAAAACGCCGCAGATGGACAAGCTCGGGCGCGACGGACTGATCTTCGACAACCACTACGACACAACTTCAATATGCATGGCCAGCCGGGCCAACGTGCTCACCGGAATGTACGAGTACAAAACCGGATGCAACTTCGGGTACGGTAATCTGGCGGCTTCGGCCTGGGAGCGGTCTTACCCGATGCTGCTGCGGAAGGCGGGTTACTTCACAGCGTTCGCGGGCAAATTCGGGATCACTGTTGAAGGCAAGGGCTTGTGCGAGAAAGATTTCGACATGTGGGGCGGCGGGCCCGGGCAGACAAGCTACGACACCGCGAAAAATAAATCGATGTCGAAGTACGCCGAAAAGTATCCGCACTCGACACTGTCGTACGGCGCGTTCGGGCAAGATGTGATAAAGGCTGCAGCCAAGCGTAAAACACCGTTCTGCCTGTCGATCAGTTTCAAGGCTCCGCACCGACCTGTGGCGCCCGATCCAAAATTTGACGACGTCTACGCGGGCAAGAAGTTCACCAAGCCTGCGAACTACGGCCGCAAATACGCCGAACATTTCGCCCCCCAGAGCAAGAAAGGCCGCCAATACGGACGCTTTGTCGGTTGGAACTACGACAAGGATTACGACGGGGTGATGGCGAAGTATTATCAGCAGATATACGCTATCGACGTGGCGATCGGCATGATCCGCGCCGAGTTGGACACCCAGGGCCTCGCCGACAACACGGTGATAATTTACACAAGCGACAACGGTTTCCTCTGCGGTTCGCACGGGTATGGCTCGAAGGTTTTGCCCATCGAGGAATCGGCTCGCGTCCCGCTGATGATATTCGACCCTCGCAGCAAGACAGCAGGCAAGAAGCTCCGTTGCAACGCCCTTACGGGCAACATCGACTTCACGCCGACGATTCTCGAACTTGCCGGTCTGCCCGTTCCGGAAAATGTCGACGGTAAGAGCCTCCTGCCGCTGCTGACTCAGCCCAAACAGGACATCCGCGAGCAGATGGCGTTCATGAACGTGTGGGGACCGGCGCCGACGCACTGCCTGACGGCGCTGACCAAACGCTGGAAGTACACCTACTGGTCTTACGGCGCCGATGGGATGACGCCGGCCGAAGAACTGTTCGATACGGAAAACGACCCGCTGGAACTGAAGAACTTAGCAGGCTCCGGCGCGCACGCCAAGGATCTGGCCCAGATGCGAGCCCGCTACGACAAGGAACTGTCGCTCTGGAAAACCTGCGCCAGGCCCGACAGCAAATACCAGAAATTCGGCACAATCTTCGACCGCACAATCGCGTGGGAGAAGAAGGCCGGAATGCTCAAAAAAACCGCCAAACCAAAGAAGACCAAGCGGCGGAAGAATAAGAAGGCCTAAGGCCTGTAGCGTTTGATGAAAATTGATCGGGAGAACTAAAACTTCACCTTCTTTGGAAGGTCTTCGAAACCGTAGTATTTGTGGTCGATGCGATCCGGGTAGACTTTTACAATGCGGAAGCCCAGCGGGTCTTTGCCCCTGCCGGTTGAACTGGTGGTGACCAGGTCGATATCGCCCGCCTTGACATAATTATTCCTGTGAAGATGGCCGCTGAATACCGTGCGAACTCCAGACTGGGCGAAGAGTTTCAGCAGTTCGGTTCGAGGCCCGAGCGGAAGGTTGAAGTACTGGTCCTTTTCGTCGGGCGTTTTGAGGCATATCGGATGGTGCATGAAGACCGTACGATGGCGAGCCTTCTTAACCGCGTCGGATTGTAGCGTTTTCTTGATCCATGCCATTTGGGCGGCGGAGGCTTTGGGGGCTCCTTTGGGATTCTTGATCAGATCGCTTTCGATGGTCATGAAAAAATCACGCCCTTGATTGAACGTGTACCAGAGTTTCCCGAAGCGTTTGGTGTACCACTCCAGCGTTAGCGGCGTGGGGGTGTTGCAAACGTCATGATTGCCCGCGACGTTGTAAAATGGGATGCTTTTGTCGAGCGTGGCCGCGGTGGTCAGATAATCTTTGGCCCGCTGTTCGTCCTTCTTCCAATCGCGTTTTGCGACGGCTCCGGCGCAATTCAGCAGATCTCCGGTGACCACCACGAACGCGGGTTTAAGGGCGCCTGCGTGATCGATCGCCCGCTTCCATGACGCCACCGAACTCCAATAGAGTTGCGGATCGGCCATCTGGATGAAAAAATACGGCTCGCCCGGTTTGGTCGCCTGCGTTTTAGCGGCGCGGGCGCCCGAGGCAAGGACGACAAGGCCAAGCCCGGCGGTCCTGATAAATTCGCGTCGATTGCTTTGCATTTCCGTAATGTTGCTCATTGCATCATTATACTACTCCAACACAACAATTTACACCAGCGCTCTTCAAAGCAAAATACCGCTTGTCATGCCGGTCGGTGAGTGTAGAATAAAATGTACTGCTGGAACACATATTATGACTGATCGAAAATCACATTCGCTGCTCTTCGCCTCCAGGCGCGCGGGGTTTACGCTTATTGAACTGCTCGTCGTGGTCGCCATTATCGCTTTGCTTGTAGCGTTGCTTACCCCATCGCTCAGTAGTATCCCGGCCCATGGTCGTGATGTCGTCTGCCAAAAGAATCTCAAAGAACTCGCCGGCCTGCTGACTCTCGGTGAGAACGACAGTGGTGTTCTACCGTCGGCAAATTCATGGTTCAGTTACATCACTCGTCACCGAGCCGGAGCGTTAATGCTCTGCCCCGACGACAATAACGATGAAGATTTCGAGAACACACAACCCAACGACATGTCGGACCTGTACATCGTCCAGAACTGCAATCAGTTCTCGAACATCCAGGACGTGCTGGACAGGGGCCATTCGCTGGAGGACCGTCAGATTGTCGTAAACCCGCCCGGAATCGCCGGTGACCACGGTTGGAACCCACCTGACCCCAAGGCCGGCCAGACTCTGATTTGTATCGATGACGATGCGGCGATAATGGTTACCGGTGGTGACAGCACGACTATCGAGTCGATCAACCCGCCCGGAGACGGCGGGCGATGCGGTTCAGAGCACTGGGTTTGCCTTGACGACGGATCATCGAACTGGCGCAGTGAACTTACCGCGGTTTTGAAGTCGGTGAGGAACAGCAAGACCTCGGCGATGGATACCAATGACCCGCGAGTTGTCATGCGGTTAACCGGCAGGAATTACGCTGACATAATCGAAGAACCCTACCTCGTGGGCTCCCAGCGAGCATCGTACGGTATGAGCACCGCGGTTAACGGTGAAGCGCCCCGCCCGGCCCAGTTAATGCTCGTCGAGTATCACACCTCGATCGTCCGGCTGAAGGGCAACTTCACCGATATTGACGAATCGTTGCGCCCCCGGCATTTCGGGCGAGCGAACTACGTATCGACCGACGGCAGCGTTTCGTCGAAAACGGCTGAAGAGCTCGAACTGGAGCTCAACAGTTCTCAGGGTATGGGGATATGGGGCCCATGATGCAAGCGTTGGGAAAACTCACCATGACCCCCAGGCAAATTGCAGGACTCGCTGCGTTGATATTGCTGCTTGGCGCTATTGCTATGGCGTGTTGGCCCGAAGCTGGCGATCCGGACTCGCCCGACCCGGAAAAGCGCCTGCAAGCCATCGCCAAACTCGAAGGACGCACTGACACCGAAGCGGTGCAAACGCTGGTTCGCCTTAGTCGCGACCGCAAACCAAGGGTGTCGGTGGCGGCGATTAAAATGATCGCATCGTCGCCTGAGTCCAGCCATGCTCCGTTGCAGGAAATTCTGGCTGAGCCTGACATAAGTCCGCCCGCACGGGCCGAAGCGGCAGCAGCGCTGGGAAAATGCCCGAAACAAAACGTACCGATCACCGTGCTGACGCAGGTGTTAACCGGTAACGCCGATGCGCAAGTGCGCGCGGGCGCCGCCCGGGGGCTTTCTCGCAGAAAGGACCCGGCCGCGTTGAAGGAGCTGGTTGCAGCGTTGGAAGACCCTGACGCTCGCGTGCGTCTCTGGGCGGTAACTGCTATCGGGCGCACCACCGCTCTGCGATTCGACTACGACGCCAGAGTACCGCCCGAACAGCAGCGCGACAAAATCCGCACAATCAAAGCAACCCTCATCCAGCGAACAAGTTACAAAGAGTAGCTCCAGACCCATCAAGCCTCATGTTTATCTAATTCGCGCCGATATGTGTATAATCACTTGCTGGCGAATATTTTGCCTGCTTCTGATTTGAGTTTCCAGTACGAGAATATCGAATGAATAGAATTTCCGGAAAAGTGATTTTTGGTATCGTGGTAATTGTGATTCTGCTTGTGCTTATCACCATCCAATTCGTCGGAGACGATACGCCCGACCTTGCGGAGGGAGATGTTGCACAACGTATTACCGCCATTAATACAATCGCGTCGAGCGAGGGTGTCGATACCGGAGAGAAAATCGCTCACGTCGGCGTCAACGATTCAAACCCCCGAGTAAGATGCGCCGCCATGGTGAGCCTGCGTAAATTCGCTTTCCCGGAAATTCGCAACGCTATCGAACAGGGTACAAAAGACCAATCGTCCAGAGTGCGTGCCGCCGCTGCGGTGACACTGGGCAAATTCAACGACAAAAAAGCAGTAAACCGACTTGACGAACTACTGCAAGCCGATAAGGACGAGGAAGTCCGCCTGGCTGCGGCGCTGGCCCTGGCGCGGTGTAAATCGCGAGAGAGCGCTAAAAAACTCGTCTCTTCCATGAAGACCAACAGCAGCCAGGTCGTACAAAAGCAATCGATGCTGCTACTGCTGCAAGGCACCGGGGTGTCGCTGAGGCCCGAACCTGACCCGCGAGATAAGAAGTTGTGGGCCAGGCACATGAAACAGGTTATGCGATACGTTGACACAACCTGGGGCGATGAATCACCCGAGGTAAGAAAGTAAATATGAAACGAAACGCGTTTACATTGATAGAACTGCTCGTGGTGATCGCGATAATCGCATTGTTGGCGATTTTGATGATACCCACCGTAAACTCTGCATTGAGCATAGCGCGCAACGTCGAATGCACATCGAACCTGAACGAGATAGGCAAAGCCTTTGGAGTTGCGCAGTTGGCCGACAACAGCCGAAACGCACCCCTCTACCCCACGGTCTACCAATGGCCCGAAATTCCCCAGACAGCCGTCGGCAATGGGGGTATCTTCATGTGCCCCGAAGACGCCACTCCGCTGGAAGAAAAGAAGAAAGAGACCGGCTCGAATCTCGAAGACTACGCATTGTTCCTCCAGCAGGAAAAAGGGGGTATGTACATCAGTTTCAAGACCACCGACGCGCGACCATACCGCCTGGTGTTCGACAGGGGCAGCTATTGGGAGTTCTGGTTCGAGGACGGGCGCCTGAAAGATATCGACGGTGGTGTTGACTTTGTGTTTCACGTAACCAAAACGCGGCCCCATGTCGCTGAATTCCAGGACGTACCGCACAATACCCCACGGATAACCTCTCTCACGTTCAAAGAGAAAACCGTGCCTGGATGGGAAAATCTCAGCCTCAACGCAAAAGGCGACGATGTCATCATGGGCGGATCGGGACTTCCCTGCGATTACGGACTCAACCGCAGCGTCGCCGGCAGGACCTCGGTCGCCCCGGACACTATCGTTGTGCTGGACTACGACGCCCCGATCGCCAACTATGGCGAAAACGTGAGCGAGAACCTCGAAGCCGGCGCGCGGCACATGGGAAAGAACAACGTGCTCTACGGCAGCGGTTCGGTCTCATCCCATACACCAATCGAACTGGACCCCCTGATGGCTCCGGGACCCTGGCGCGCCGATTAGCTGCAAATAATCCACACCGCTCACTTACCGGGCGTTTTCTCACCGCCCCAGGCTTTTATCAACCGTCCCACCGTCATGCCCTGGACGAGCACAGCGAAGGCGACCACAACGTATGTCATCGTTACGATCAGTTCGCGGCATGGAGCCTCTTGCGGGATCGACAGCGCCAAGGCCACCGATATTCCGCCTCTCAGACCGCCCCAGGTCATTATCCCGACCGTCCCGAGGCGTCCGGTGCCAACGGCCATCACGCCCGCTCCGACTGTCAGCATTCGCGACAGCAGCACCAGCGGTACGGCGATCAGGCCGGCAAGCATGTACGTACCGTTGCCCGAGAGCACCAGCACCTCCAGCCCGATCATCACGAACAGTATCGCGTTTAGTATTTGATCGATCAGTTCCCAGAACATATCCAGGTGCTGACGGGTGACGTGGCTCATACCGAAACGCCTGCCGGTGTTTCCGATGAGCAGCCCGGCGGCCACCATCGCAAGCGGTCCGGACATATGCAACCGCGGCGCCAGCACGTATCCGCCCATAACCAGCGCGAGCGTAACCAAAATTTCGACGTGATAATTATCGATGCTCTTAATGATGCGAAACGCCAGGTAACCTATCAGCAGCCCGAAAATGATCCCGCCAACCGCTTCAATCAGGAACAGTTTCGCTATCCCGCCGACGCTGGCTTCGTGTCCGGTGGCGACTTTCAACACCGAAATGAACACCACCACGCCGATACCGTCGTTAAACAACGACTCACCGGATATCTTCGTCTCCAGCGATCGCGAGGCCCCCACTCGTTTCATTATCCCCAGCACCGCGATGGGGTCTGTCGGCGAGATAAGCGCGCCGAACAGCAGGCAATATATCCACGGTATCTCAAGCGACATAACGCTGGACAGGCCAAACGTCAACCCAGCGACAAGAAACGTCGAAGCCACCGTGCCCACAGTCGCATACGTGCCAATCTGCCACTTGTGCTCCGCCAGATCGTTAAGCTGCACGTGCAGCGACCCGGCAAACAGCAGCAGCCCCAGCATCCCCTTCATCATGATCTCGCGAAAGTGCATGTCTTCGACAAGGTCCCGCGCAACGTCCTGAATATGATGCCCGATCTGCAGGGGCAAGGCGCCCAGGGCGACCAGGATCAACGATATGACAAAGCTGCCCAGCATCAATGCGATTGTCGGGGGCATTTTCAACCAGCGGTGATTTACATAGCTCAGCACTGCAGCCATGGTCAGCAGAACTGCGATCATCTCAAAAACATCCATCGTACGAATTCCTTTCACCGATAAGTGTATCTATTCACAATCCGATTGCCAGCATCTTGCAACTTGCGCACGAATTGGTATCTTAATGGAGCAAGCCCGGCGATGGCCCGGCTAATGGAATCATGCAACATCTATTGAAAGGATAATCAATATGGCTAAACGAGTATTAAAGGTTGGTATCATCGGCGGCGGTGGTGGAGCGTTTATCGTTAACCCTCACCAAAAGGCCATTCACTTCGACGGAACCAGGCGAGTTACCTGTGCAGCCCTGCACCAGGACCCCGACGTAGCCATGAGCGAAGCCCGCAAATGGGCCTACCCCATCAAGGGATATCGCAGCTACGACGAAATGATCGAAGATCAGGCCAAGCTGCCCATCGGTGAAAGAATTGACTACGCACTTATCGTAACGCCCAACTTTGTACACTTCGATCCTGCGATCAAGCTGGTTAACGCGGGCATCCCGGTATTCTGCGAAAAACCGATCACCGTGCAGGCGTCAGAAGCTGTTGAGCTGGCCGCCGCTGTGAAGAAGAACAAAGTACCGTTCGGTATTGCACACACGTATCTTGGCCACTGGTCAAGCTGGTTCGCCCGCTGGGTGATCACAAGCGGTAAGCTCGGTGCGGTAAGATGGTGCGATTCGTACTACCTGCAGGGTTGGCTGGCGACGAAGCTGGAAGAGGAAGGCCAAATGCAGGCATCGTGGCGCACTGATCCGAAAATGGCCGGCGCCTCATGCTGCGGCGGCGACATCGGAACCCACGCTTACATGCAACTGCGTTTCCTGACCGGTCTGGAAGTAACGTACGTACGCGGAATGATCGAAACATTCCTCGAAGGCCGTCAGCTCGACGACCACTTCACCACGTACTGTCGCCTCTCCAACGGCGGACGCGCACTTATCCGCGCCACGCAGATCGCCATTGGCAACAAGAACAACATGGGCATCGAAGTGAACTGCGAAAAGGGCACACTTGTCTGGAAACAGGAAGATCCCGAACAGATCACCATCAAACTGCCCGGCGAACCCGATCGCGTTTACTGGCGTGGTGAAGTCGGCGGTTCGGACAGCTTCCTGGGCAAGATCCCCAATTGGGTCGCCGACGAAGCGACGATCCCCTCGGGACACGGCGAAGCGTTCCACGACGCATTCGCACGCCTGCACCGCGAATTCGAGAAGGATGTTCGCAAGTACAACGCGGGCAAGAAATTCGCATGCGACGGAAGCAAATACGCCAACATTCAAGACGGCGTCAAGCACATGAAGTTCGTAGAAGCCGCAGTAAAGAGCGCCAAGAACGGCTCGAAGAACATCCGCATGTAACACGCGGTATAAGTTTAAAGCAACACCCGCCCGCCCCGGACCGCTCCGGGGCGGGTTTTTTATATGAAAATGCGCCAACAGTTCAAGGCAAACGCTTGTAACCCACAGACCCCGCAACTAGAATGTGAACCTATGAAGGGCATAAAACAACTCGGGGCGATTGTGGGTGCGATTTTTCTTGTCGCCTGGTTAACTTTACCGCACACTGCAGACGCCCAGACAACCGCAACCCAACCGGTTCCCAAAGGCGCTCGCATCACCAGCGAAGGCTGGATGGCTCCTCGAGTGCGCTTGCATCCGGCCCCAAAACTTCCCAAGAAGATAACCAGAGCGTTTATCATCGATATTCGCGATCCGCACGGAATTGATCTGGACACTCTTTCCGATGTCAAACGCCAGATCGAGACATGCCTTGCTCAAAAGGCCGAATTAGTAATTTTCAATCTGGACACGCCCGGAGGACGCGGTGACGCAATGGAGGGAATCTGCGATCTGATCACCAAAAAACTCCCCGACGTGTACACCGTAGCATACGCAAATCCAAGAGCGATAAGCGCCGGGGCGATTATCGCTCTTGCGTGTACGGAAATTGTTATGGCGCCTGGTGGTAGGATCGGCGACTCCATGCCGATCTTCATCGCAGGCGGACAACTCATCCCGATTCCGGACAGGGAACGGGGTAAATACGAGACAGACACCAGGGCGCTGACAAGAATACTGAGCGAACGCAACGGGCATAATCGCGCGCTCTGCGAAGCGATGATAACCAGTACGCGTGAAATATGGCGAATTCAAAACCGCAAAACCCGCGAAGTACGCATAGTTGATCCCGACGCAAAAAACTGGCGACGGATCGTCGCAGATTGGCCCGATACAAAAGCGACTGCTGAAGACGATGCAAAACGGGACTGGGAATTCCTCGAAGCCATCGATCGCAAACAGGATCTGGGCCTGGTGATGCTTACCCATACCGAAGCGATCAAGTGCGGACTGATCGATCATGTCTTCACCAACATGGAAACACTGGCTAAACACTACAATATCACCGTAAAGCCAGCAGAGTTCAAAAATAACGGGACCGGTGAGATACTTGTCCCGCACAAGTCCAACCCGAAAAATACAACCACGCGCCCAGCCACTGCGCAACCGGGGATAAACGGCATCATACACACCACGGAAGGCTGGATCACACCGCAAAAAAGGAAAATTCCAGCACCGAAATTACCACTCGAAATTACCAAGGCGTTTATTATTCCGATCCGCGATCCCGGCGGAATTACATCGATAACTCTCGCAACCATCAAACGCAAAGTCCTGCGATGCAATCGCATGGGCGCTCAATTGGTGATTTTCGATTTCGACACCCCGGGAGGCAGCTCAGCTGCTATGGAGGGTATCTGCGATCTGATTCGCGACGATCTCAAAGACGTATACACAATAGCTTACGTGCGAACCAAGGCCATCAGTGCCGGTGCGATAATTTCGCTGGCGTGTACGGAAATCGTAATGGCGCCAAGCTCAAGAATCGGTGATTCAATGCCCATCATGATCGCCGGTGGAAAGCTAATGGAAATCCCGGAGAAAGAGCGGGGTAAAATAGAAACCAACGCTAGAACACTAACGCGAACATTGGCCCAAAATAATGGACACAACGAACTGCTTTGCGAAGCGATGATCACCAGCACACGCGAAGTCTGGAGAATCAGACACAGAAAAACGCGTGAGATACGAATAGTCGATCCCAGTGCGGAAAATTGGCGAAGAAAAACCGCCAACTGGCCCGGTACAACCGCCGATGCGCTGACAGACGCCAAACTGGGATGGGAATTCCTGGCCGCAATCGACCGGAAAGAAGATATGGGCTTGGTGATGCTTACCGACAGTGAAGCTATAAAGTGCGGCTTCATCTATCATGTCTTCAAAGATTTCGCTGCACTGGAAAAACATTACAATGTCACAAACAAACCGGTAAGACTGTCCGACACATGGTCTGAGTCGCTCACGGCGTTCCTGACAAACCCCACTATACAGACTATCCTGATTGCACTGGCGATAATGTGCGTCTACGCCGAACTCAAAATGCCCGGGTTCGGGGTCGCTGGAACCGCAGCGATCATATGCTTCGCCGTACTGTTCGGAAGCAATTTCCTGATCGGGATGGCGAACTGGTGGGAGATCGCTCTGTTCGCCGTCGGATTGATCTTAATCGCACTGGAAGTATTCGTTATACCAGGATTCGGAGTTGCAGGGATCAGTGGAATCCTCTGCTGTATCATCGGACTACTGGCCGCAACAGGCGTACCCAACGCGCCAACGGAATTCCCCTGGCCGCAAACCGCTCTACAGTGGAGTTGGTTCAGCACCGCCATATATGTGGTGGGCCTGGGCTTCTGCGGCGGCGTGATAGGCGCTACTATCCTGGCGCAATATATGCCCAAACTCCCGATCGCAAGACGCCTGGTGCTGGGCGAGGCCCAGGCGGCAACCGACGCGCCGGCCACCAGCGACGCGCCGATAATGCACGTTAAAGTCGGTGACACCGGAACGGTTGCAACAATGTGCAGACCGGTAGGCCAGGTGCGGTTCGGAAACAAACTCTGCGACGCGACATCCGAGGGCGCTACAATAGACCCAGGCGCCCAGGTGCGCGTTGTCCAGCGGACTGGCAATCAACTAATCGTTAAGGAACTATAGATGGAACCAGTAGTAATAATTATCCTCCTGGTCGTTGGGGCGATGGTGCTGGCGTTTCTGGAGATATTGACGCCGAGTTGCGGCCTGTTGACCGTTGGCGCTATTGGATCGCTGTTTACGGCGATATTTATGGCGTTCAACTACGGAGCATGGCTTGGATATGTGATGATAGGCGCTACTGTGATCGGAGCCCCGATCTACCTGTCATTCCTGGTGAAGCTGCTGCCCAAAACGCCGATAGGGAAGCGACTTTTCCTTAGCGAGGCTCCCGACGGAACCGGTCAGGCCACGCCCGAGGCCGATACGTACGACGAAATGATCGGGAAGACCGGAACCGCCTCCACCCCGTTGCGGCCTACCGGCATGGTGCGAGTCGACGATAAACGACTGCCCGCAAGAGCAGAGACCGTAATGATCGAAAAAGATACGCCTGTAATCGTAACAGACGCCGACTCAATGAACGTAATCGTCCGAAAAATAGAAAACAATACCTGAACGTTCGTAAGATCAATATAGAAAGGATCTGATAATGACATCAATACTGGCAATGACACTCGCAGCCGCACCGGAAGGAATAAGTGTACCCGCTATCGTCGGCTTGGGAATTCTTCTGGTGGTGGTTTTAATATTCCTGGCGCTGTTCCTCCCGCTGATTGGGTTGTGGATTCAGGCAATGGCGGCACACGCAAACGTTGGGATCTTCCAACTTATCGGTATGCGGTTAAGGAAGGTTAGCTCGGCAACTATCGTTATCGCACGCATCCAGGCCGTTCGCGCTGGAATCGATTTGAGCACCGATCAGCTCGAAACGCACTTCCTGGCAGGCGGTAGACCCACAAACGTTGTGCGGGCGCTTATCGCAGCGAACCGGGCCGATATCGACCTGGGGTGGCAGTTGGCTACCGCGATCGACCTTGCCGGGCGCGATATCCTTGACGCGGTCCAAACATCGGTTAACCCGAAAGTTATCGACTGCCCCAACCCCGCCACGGGCAAAACGACTATCGACGCGGTGGCGAAAGACGGTACGCAGGTAAAGGCTAAAGCACGCGTAACGGTGCGAGCGAATATCGATCGCCTGATCGGCGGAGCAACGGAAGAAACAATTATCGCACGAGTTGGCGAGGGAATCGTAACGACTATCGGTTCGTCGGACTCCTACAAAACCGTACTGGAAAACCCGGATCTGATCTCAAAGGGCGTGCTGGAAAAAGGACTCGACGCGGGAACCGCTTTCCAGATTCTCTCGATCGATATCGCCGACGTCGACGTAGGCGAGAACATCGGCGCCAAACTGCAGGCCGACCAGGCCGAAGCCGATAAGCGACGCTTCCAGGCCGAAGCGGAAAAACGACGAGCAATGGCGATGGCCCAGGAACAGGAAATGGCTGCCCTCGTACGCGAAAACCGAGCGAAAGTTGTTCTCGCAGAAGCGGAAATACCGCTGGCGATCGCGGAAGCGTTCCGCAACGGACGGCTCGGCGTGATGGACTACTATCGCCTGAAAAATATCCAGGCCGACACCAAAATGAGAGATAACATCGGCGGCGATAACCCGCAATCCAAAGGATCAAAATAAAAATATCCCATGAATCTACTGGCATACATACTGGCCGAAAGCGAATACAGCTTTATAGAGGTTATCGTTATCGCGCTGTTTTTCGGGATAAGCATAATTGGCGCCATCATAAAAAAGGCCCAGGAAAAACAGGCTGGTGCGAAAAACAAACAGCAAACACCAAAAACCCAGGTGCGACAACCAGCACAAAAGCAGCAACAGCAAACACCGCGGTATCAACCAATACCGCCCGCCAATGTGCGAAAACCGCAACCACAGGCAAAGAACGCAAAAACCGTTCGCGTAGCCGAAGAACTGCGAGCGCAACAGCAACGCCAGGTGCAACAACAACGTGCACAGCAACAACGCATGGCGACACGCAAACCGCCCGAGTCCGACCGCGCCGCTGTAGAGGCCCGAGTGGTGAATCCCAAACTTGCACAAGACGATTTGGGGCTGTCGCTGATCGAGCAGATCACACCTGCGGTAAGTCTCGTAACCACCGCAGATGCGCGACAAGCGATGATTATGCACGAAATATTCTTACCGCCAAAAGCTCTGCGCCAAGACAACGAGATGTGGGATGAATAGCTGAACAATGCAAAACGCACATATAAGAAACCCGCAGAAGCAATATCTGCGGGTTTCTTTTTGCCTGAATATCTCCCGGGTGACCAAAGTTGTTACTGTCAGGCGCTGTTTCTGCCTGCATTACCAGAAACACTAAAAGGTATTGGACCGCTCAGGTTGACGTTGCCGTGCGTCGTTGATGTTGCCGTTAACTTGGAAATTGGATCCCGATGTACTTCGGGATTGTTCGGTTGGATATTCGCCGTATATCCTTATCCCACTAATCCCTCATGCACCCAAAAAACTACGCCAGCCCGTGGGGCATTGGCGGTAGATCTTCGTCGCTGGTGTATTCCACCGCGATACCGTCAGCCACTAGTTTGTCCCAGTGCTTCGAATTGAAAACACACCCGGGATCGCCAGCGTGAAGGTGTCCGAAGTAGGCGTCGGCCCGAGCGCGGCATCCACCGCAGTAGTTCTTAAACGAACAAACCTCGCAGTGGTGCAGGCGATGGTCACGGTCGTTCAGGATATCCCAGAACACGCTCTGGCGGAAGATATCCATCAGCGGTTTTTCGCGAACGTTGCCCATCACGCGTTGCGGCATGTAAACGCACGGGGTCACGTTTCCGCTCGGTTCGATGCAAACATACGTTCGCCCGGCCCCGCATCCGCCCAGGTATTTCGCCACAACGCGCGCCTTGATTCCGCTGCCGGACCCGGCGTGGCTGCAGGCGGCCTTTCCGTCGTCTATCGGTGAACCGACCATGCACATTCTACCGAGTTGCGGCGCGGTCGATATGATTCCGATCCCGTCTTTCTGCATCTTCTCGTTAAGCAGCACCAGCAACTTTTCGCGCTGCTTCGGCGTGATGTCGCCGGAGACCATTTTCAGCCCCCTCCCCACCGGAATAAAGTTGAAGTGCGCGAAGCATCCGGCTCCGAGATCTTCAGCCAGTGCGATCATATCGGGCACTTCGTCGATATTGCCCTGGTGCACGCACATTGCAATCCCCAGCCGCATGCCCTCAGTAGCGACAACGTTTTTGGCGCCGGCGACAGCTTTTTCCCACATACCCGGATGCCCACGGAACTCGTCGTGACGGGCCGGGTTCACCGAGTCCAAAGATATCTCAACGTACCTCAGCCCAGCTTCAGCAAGTTCTGCGGCCCGCTCGGGCGTCATCGTCGTACCGTTGGTGGCGATAGTCGTGTGCATACCGTAGGTTTTTGCCCGCTGGAGGATCGGGACCAGGTCCGGTGAGATCGTCGGTTCTCCGCCCGACAGCGCCAGCATCGGCATGTGCGCCTTGCCCATCTGGTCGACGAGCGCCAGCTTCTCTTCCAGCGTAAGTTCACCTTCGATCGCGCGGGCTTCTGAGTCCTGGTAGCAGTGGCTGCACGACAGGTTGCACTTATTGGTGAAGTTCCAGACCGCAAAAAGCGGCGCCACAAACTTCTGGGGGATCGTAAGTCCGAACTCGGCGATTGACTGAGCGACAATAACCAACCCGCGCACCGTAGGCCCATGACCGGAAAGTTTCTTGCGGAACGTCGCGACGTCTGTCTTGCCTCGCATACGATCTATAAGCATGTGCACAGGCGCATACTTGATGCGTTGGAACATCGGCGCGTCCGGATTGCGATACGATTTAATGATGCGTTCCAGAGCGGTCAGCCCGTTACGATCAGAACGTGACAGCATTTTCAGCAACCATCGCACAGGTCGTCGCGGCAACCATTGCTCCAACGGATGATGAAAGTCAGGTTGGAGCAGTCTCGGCGTGATATGGTCGGCCAGAGCGTCGCATTGCTGTACGTGTTGGCCGCTGGTTTCCGCACCGTCGGAGGTTCGGGTAGGTGTTTTGTCGGCGTCGCTGCTCGGCGTGAATTCGTGCTTATATTCTTTACCGATTTCAGCAGCCGTCGAATGGCTGGTCGGACGCGTGTAGGATGAATCGCCTTGCTCGGTCTTCTGTTCGGGCGTCTGGCTCACGATTAGTCCTGGATCTTCGCGCTGGCCGAGATGATCATCGGGCACTTCACATCCGGTCCACCGTCGAGTTCGACGACCATTCTCAAAGCTTCATCCATCGGCCAGTCGCGCATAACGGGTATGCTCTGGTTGTACTTGACGCTTTGGGCCGCCTGGAGCGTCCAGACTTTTTTCACCTGCATCGCAGCCTGGGGATATTGATTCACCCATCGCCAACCCGCCGCGGTCATGCGGTAGATGGTAACTTTGTAACCCGCAGTTGTCGGGCTCCGGAACACGATGGGCTCCTGACTGGTATTCGTCGCCGTTATCCGAAGATCGATGCACTCTCCGAGCTGATAGCGTCGCTTGGGTATCTCGATGGTCAGGATCATCGAGTCGCCCTGGACGCTGTTGCTTTCCATCGCAGCAGGCGCCGAATCGGCAGACGTATCGCTTTTTGGCGCGAATATTCCGCATCCGCCAATCAGCACGATGCTGGTCAAGAGTACTGCGATTACTGATTTTCTCATCATTTGATCTCCGAAGTTTCTTCAACACCGACAGTCGCGGTGTTCTGCTGATCGACATATCCGGCTTCGACTATTCCGCGATACTCCGGTCCGCAGTTGTACGTGCAGAACGGGAATACGCCCGCGGGCGTCGAATAGAGTATCACGCAACGCTTAGCGCGTTCCACATCAAAATTATGGCGATCTTGAAAGTGCATTCCAGCACAAAGCAGAGTCTTGTAGTTTAGTTTTTCACTTTCACCGCGACCAACTTTTTTATCGACCATCCCCTGCAGGGAACGGATCAACCGTTTGACCGTCAGGCCGGGCGGGGCGGCTTCGGGGCGGAAGTGGCGTTTGAACATGCGTAAGACCCGGATGCGGTCCAACCAGGTGACTCGCCCGCCGCGATTATTTATCCGACCGGCGATACGGTTCATGTCGCTGAACATTCCCTCGACGTTAATCACTCGCGGGAACGGATACGGCTTGCCCTCGGGCGATATCAGGAAGTATGTTCCGTAGGCGCAGTCGGGGTGGCTTGAGGCGCGAATTTTCGGTTGACCGGTCAGCGCCTCGATCATCTGCGACAGCGGGACAACTATGCTCAGCGGGTACATGTCGCTCAGCGGATCGGAGCCCGACGCGCTGCCGATATCACGGGCAAGGTCGCCGAGCGTATAACGCATTTTCGACAGATCGTCGCTGCTGATGCGGCCGGTGAAGGAAACGGGCTGATAGCTTATCCCGCTGACAACGTCGATATTCTCGATCGCGAACTTGAAAATCTTTTCGACCTGATTGTCGGTAACGCCTTTTACGATCGTTGGAACGAGGCAGATTTTCATCCCGATGCGGCGGCAGTTTTCGATCGCCGCCAGCTTCTTTTCCCATATTCCAGGATAGTTTCGCGTGGATTCATACGCCTCCTGCCCGACACCGTCGAACTGCAAATACAACGTGTGCAAACCCGCAGCCAGCGCCTTATCAGCGAAGTCGGGATTCGCCATCGTGATACCGTTAGTGGCGATCTGAATGTACGAGAAACCCATGTCGCGAGCAGTCGAAACGATACGCAGAAAATCAGGGTGCATCGTGGGCTCACCACCGGTGAACTGGATCGCCGAACACGGTGTCGGACGCAAGTCGCGAAGCGTTTGCAACTGCTTTACGATCTGTTCGTACGACGGTTCGCAAACATAGCCGGCGGTCCCGGCATTGGCAAAGCAAATCGGGCATCGCATATTGCAGCGATTAGTCAGATCGATCTGCGCCAGACACGCCGCGGACAAATGCGAACCGCATAACCCGCAGTCAGACGGGCAACGATGACCATCAGGTTTCTGGGGCTCTTTCAGGCCGGGCGGTTCTTCAAAACTCCACCACGACGCCTTGGAAAACAATCGAACGTCAGTATTTACGCAGTCGCGAACGTGCCCATGTTCGGGGCAGGTTTTTTCGATCATCACCGCCCCATCGGCAACGTAATAGCGTCCCAGGAGAATCGCTCCGCACTCAGGGCACAGCGTTTCAACTGTACGCGGAATACGCCTCAGAACCGGATGAATACGCCGCCCAGACCAAGTGTTAACCGGTGAGTCAGGACGATCAGACCGCAGATCAGTCCAGATCGCATCGTGATGCACTTCGCTGGCCTGTCCGCAATCGGGACAGTCGAACGTCAAAACGATCTGACTGCCTGCTCGATCGAAAACCGCGGGCACAACCTTATCGCAAGTTGGGCACGTCGCTAACGTTTCGACCGGAAGCGTCGCGTAATCCGCTGTGAAACGGCGCATTTCATGCTGCGAGCGTTCCATGGGTCCGCAGGCGTTGGCCTTGTCGGTTGTGTTGTCTATTGGAAGTATCATTTCACTACTAGTGTTTGTGTTCGGCCGAATGGTAAAGGTTACTTTTCATAATAAGTCGGGTATTTTCGCGCGATGGATTTTCTGCGCCGATACCCGCGCGCCAGCTCCATGAAAATGTCCATATCTCGCGACATGTTCGAGCTGGATGCGTCGAAGTAAAAGTTTCGGATCGGCATGTCGTCGCAGGCGCTGCTGATGCGATGGTAGACCGCCTCAGAGATTATCCCGTTCATGCAGGCGAACGGGCTGATGTCGATAACTCCGTCAGCCCCTTTGCGGTGAACGTATATCGCCTTGCCCGTCGAGAGCACCATTTCACCGAGCGCCCCGTCTGCGGGCAGGTATTCCCACGCCGGTTCGAGCACGTCGCGGTAAACCTCGTGCGGTTCTTCACAACCGACGAAATCCGGTTCAAACGGCGCCAGCAGGCGGTGCTCATCGCCCTTTTGCACGCGATTTTTTATCACGGCTCCGAGCATTGACAGCGAGATTCGTTTGCCCGCTCGTTTGAGCTTATCCTGCTGCGACCAGTTGGTGTACCAGATCCATTCGCTCACATCCGACAACCACGCCTCCCCGCCGTGTGCTTCAATCTGGCGGACCGCGTCACGATTTGAGAACGTATTGAGCCTGCAGTATATCTCACCGACTACGCCTATCAGCGGCTTGTCGGTAGTGTATATCGCAGGCACGGCGCGGTATATGGCGCGTGATTTAGTAAGCGCTTCAGCCAGGGCGTCAAGCTTCCGGCTGGTCGAAAGCCCGGAGGTCTCCAGAGCATCGATAATGAGGCGAACGCTCTGCTCGAACGCCGCATCGGCAGCGCCAACTTCCGTTTCGTAAGGGCGAACGCGCAGCAGCATCTTGCGAAGAATATCGCCAGCGACCAGCCCCCGCCAAACGTTGCGGAACGTATCTCCGCCGAACGCGCTGATGCCCGCATAACTGTTCTTACTGGTCGGTGAGATCACGGGGACAGACGTGTGCCCCATCTCGTCGAGCACTTGTCGCAGATACGGAGCGTATTGCCCGAAGCGGCAGGGACCTTCGGCGGTGGGCATGAAAAACGCGTTGCGGTCGGGATCGAAATCGTCGCGATGTACGATTTTTAAAAAGTCACCGAACGTGACTTTTTGCGGGTAGCATTCTTCACCAGAACTGAACAGACCGCCCAATTCGAGCGTTTCTTCGTTGGATGGAGGCGTCGCGTGGGCGTCGACACCGACGGATCGCAGAACAGCGGCCGTCGTGCGGGCGCCGATCGACGTCATCCGGGGGATCCACAGCGTTCTTCCAGCAAGGATGTTATCAGATTGTATCTCTACCGCCATTCAGACCTCGCCGCAGGCAAGCACCGTCCCCGTCGGTGTAAAAAAGGCCAGCGGAGGGAATCGAACCCACAACCTCGGCTTTACAAAAGCCGAGCTCTACCATTGAGCTACGCTGGCGGTAATAGCAAAGCCGCAGTCCATTCCAGGCTCTGCGGCCGCTAGATTGTATAAGTTTATCGATATTGCCCGCTCCGGTCAAGTCCAGCATTAATAGAAACACTGCTACAGACAGATATTCGACTCAGAAATTCAGAAAACGGCAAACGGCTTTGCCACAGAGATCACAGAGAACGGCAACGGCGAACGGCAACGGCGAACGGCAACGGCTTTGCCACAGAGATCGCAGAGAACGGCAA
>JABGPF010000432.1 GCA_018645065.1 Phycisphaerales bacterium | reverse complement strand
GGCGCATGCAGATGCGGGGGTTAGCGAATCCCGATCCGTGCCGCCGCTGGCCGTCAGGGTCGATCCGCAGGAGCGTCTACAGGGCGCTCTGGCCAAACTCACCGAAGTCGTAAATGAGTTAGCTCTAAACACCCTCAGGCCGCAAAGCTGTCTCGTCGGCAGCAATAACTACGAAACTGCGATGGCTCGGAGCAGGGCAACTTTCCAGAAGGAACATTCAGGCAGCAACTATGTGGCTAGGGTTGCACTCCGCAAATATGTCACCACGGCTATGGAGTCGGTTGGTCCTCCAGTGCAGATAGCAGAGGTCATCAAGGAATTTGATGTCCCGACTGTGCCCGAATCTGTAGTCGAGATGTTACCGGCCGCTCTAGGCATAGATATGCTGGTTTAGCGGGGCGCTGAAGCAAGCAGGCGTGCGATATGGTTTGTCCATGTCGAGATATATAGTACAAGTATCGACACGCTGGGTTCACGCGGGGCGATAGAACTATAGTTCCTGATATTGTGTTTCTTGGTAAAGGTGGATAGTCTTCTGTCCGATTCTTGATATGTGGGGGGAGTTGAGTTGATCCGGGGCTTATTAAGGAATAGCAAGGAGTATAGTGATGACTGATTGTGCAGCCGCTGAGAGCATGGGGTGTGATCCGCTGGTGATGGTGACCATATCACAGCAGAAGCGAATTACTGAAGCAACACAAGTTATGTTCGAACATCGCGTGGGTTGCCTGGTTGTCACCGTTAATGAAGACGACGACACGATGGTTGGAATCATAAGCGAGCGGGATATTCTTGGATGGATCAGCCAGGCCACTCCCGCTGCGTACTCGCAACGTGTGATGGACATCATGACCCGGGACGTTGTAGTGTGTGATTCCCAGACACCTCGCCATGACGCGTGGAAGCTCATGAAGGAACACAATATACGGCATCTACCGATCGTCAGGGATGGCAGAGTGATCGAAATGCTCTCGGTGCGGAATCTGCTGTAGTTCGCAGGCCCATTTCGTTGCAGAGCCCCAAGCCGACAGAGGATTATGCATCGCTGACATTAATGCTTACACAAAAAGGAGTTCGCAACTACAGTAGATTTGCAAAAAACTCCTCCCAAAAGCGCTAAGCCGCAAGCGGCAAACCCAATAAAACCCGAACGAACGTGAAGTCGTGCCGCTTGCGGCTTAGCGCTTTTGGGAAGCTTGTTGCATAATCCCCGACATGGCTGGGCAGCCAATCGTACAATAATACATAATAGACGCCGCAGTCTGATCAACAGGCTGCGGCGTTTCTAATTCAGGCTCTGGTACCCCAAAGTTGGTTTTCACCTGGCGCCTGGTTTTGGTTCTTGAGGTCGTTTCAAGCGGCGTTTTGGGCTGGCATGAATACGGCAAGGCATTTGAACCTAACCCAGCCCCACGCTCACTAGTTTTTGAGCCCAGCACCGCATTTTCATAACTTTAAAACGTTACATTATTCTTCGACGCGATCAGGGGGCGTAATAGACGCATGTCTTGTTCTGATAATTCCGATTTTCTTCGCGGGAGGGCTGCATGTATTATTGAAAATGTACGTTTGTATGTGCTTGTTTTGCAGGTTGTTATGGCGTTTGCGGTAATAAAGTTGATATTGGTGCAATCTGATTTGTTTCTGTCGTTTATGTATTTTATGATGCAGATGACGGATTGATTGGCCCGCTGGATATGTAAAGGTTGTTGCGGGGGTGTGATTTATCCAGGTGACTAATTGCGTTTTATCAAGGAGAGAAAGGATGAGTTTATCAATTAGCCAAATCGGAATGGAGACAGTATCTCCGAGCCGCAGTATTGGCAGTATCGGCAGCATGGTTCAAGTAGCTTCGGGGTACTCAGCGACTGAAGTTGGCAAGTCCCGATCCGTGCCTCCGCGTTCGGCCAGGGTCGATTCTGAGGAGTGCGGGATGGGTGCTCTGGGAAAACACACCGACGCCATAAATGAGCTAGCTCGAAACACCATCAGGCCGCAAAACTGTCTCGTCGGCAGCAATAACCACGAAAGTACGATGGCCCGGAACATGGCGTATCTCAAGCTGGATAGTCTCGGTAGCCTATATGCGGCCAGGGCAGCACTCCGCCGATATGTCGCCATGGCCATGGAAACCGCCGGTCCTCCAGTGCAGATCGTAGAGGCCATTAATGAATTCACTGTTCCGGACATGCTCGAATCTATAGTCGAGATGCTACCGGCTTCTCAAGGCATAGATATGCTGGTTTAGCGTGGCTGGGGCACGGGATGTGAAACCAACATAGCTGAACAGCCATCTCGTACAATAATACATAATAGACGCCGCTGCCTGATGGTCAGGCTGCGGTGTTTCTAATTTGAAAACTGCCCGCGGGAAGGCCCCGGGCGACTATCGTTCGGCGATTAGGCGTTGCACGTTGGCGGTGGGGTGAATATGATAGCGGGCTACTTGTTGATCTGCCGTTCGGCGCGGACATCGCGTATTAATATTTTGAACTGAAGGGTTGTGGCATGGAGCTTGGTAACGCCAATGGCGAGATTATGACGCTTACGGAAGTGGCGGATTATCTGCAGCTCGCCGAGCGCACTGTGCTGCGAATGGCCCAGCGGGGCGATATCCCCGCAGCGAAGGTCGCCAGCCAATGGCGATTTATGAGATCTCTGATCCGCGAGTGGTTGGTCGGTCAGATGCAGGCGTTCCCGGCCCAGCCGATAACTCCGTCGGGCGATCTGAGGGACCCGCTTCTACCCTTGCGCGAGATCTTGCATCCCGAGCTGATGACGTTCGATATTGAGCCCGGTCCCAAAGAGAGCATATTGCGTCAGTTGCTGGCTCCGCTGCTGAAAACCGGATTCGCCAAGGACACCAATCTGCTGCTGAGCGGACTGCTTGACCGTGAGCGAATGATGACCACCGCGGTGGGGCATGGTATCGCGATCCCGCACCCGCGGCGGTTGATACCGGGCATGTTCCCCGAACCGGCGGTCGCGCTTGGAATATGCCCCAAGGGCGCCGATTTCGGAGCGATCGACGATCAACTGGTCCACATCTTCTTCCTGACCTGCGCCACCCGCGAGGAGATCCATCTGCGTCTGATGGCCAACCTTTCCCTGCTGACGCGGCGCGACGATATTATTATGGGCCTGCGCAACAGCACCACGTCGCGACAGGTGGTGGAGTTGGTCTCGCCGCGAAGCGAATAACGCGGGCGAGGCGTTTTTTTGTGTTCATGACGGATTAGCGGCCAGTGGGTATATACGGCGAATATCCAACCGAACAACAAGAAATATCCAATTTCCAAGTAACGACAACGGCAAAGTCAACGTGAGCGGTTAAATGTCGCTCGGCATTTTGGTAATTCAGGCAGAGACAGCGTCCAGGCTAACGTCAGAGGTGAAGTCGTTAAGTCGTTGCCGTTCGTCGTCGCCGTTAACTTGGAAATTGGATATTTCTTGTTGTTCGGTTGGATATTGATCCGTCGCCGTTTAGGTTCT
>JABGPF010000431.1 GCA_018645065.1 Phycisphaerales bacterium | reverse complement strand
AATCCAGGTCGAACTTGCACAGCTCGAATACACATATCCGCGACTTCGGCACATGTGGACTCACCTGTCGAGAATCGCCGGCGGGGCGGCGTCAAGCGCAGGAGGAATCGGAACGCGCGGCCCGGGCGAAAAACAGATCGAAACCGACCGCCGACTCGTGCAGAAACGAGTATCGTTCCTCAAACGCAAGATCAAGGAAATCGATAAGCGAAAAGTTCGACAAATCGCAAGCCGCGACAAGGCGTTCTGCGCCGCACTGGTCGGGTACACAAACGCAGGAAAGAGCACGCTGATGCGACTGCTCACCGGAGCCGATGTGCTGGTGGCTGACCAACTGTTCGCCACGCTGGACACCAAAACGCGACGCTGGAGGCTCGACGGGTCCGAAACCGTGCTGCTGTCGGATTCCGTCGGATTTATCCGCGACCTCCCGCACCATCTCGTCGCCAGCTTCCGGGCGACGCTCGAAGAAGCGATCCACGCCGACATGCTGATACACGTCGCCGACGCCAGCCACCCGCGAGTCGAACAGCAGATCGCAGCGGTCGAAAAAGTACTCGAAGAACTCGAATGCAACCCCGCACAGAAAATGCTCGTGTTGAACAAGGTCGACAAAATCATCGATCCGACGGTGATGACCGTGCTGCGGCAAAAATATCCCGACGCGCTTGTCGTCTCGGCGCTTACCGGAAAGGGAGCCGATGAACTCACCGGCGAGGTCGCTGAAATAAGCCGCGGCGGACTTATAAACGTGCTGCTCCAGGCAAACTGCGGGAATGGGCGGTTGATGCAATTTATCGCACAGCACGCCGAAATCGAGCAGCAGACGTATAATGAATCGACCGCGGAGATCACCGCCGTAATGTCCGCCGACCGCCTCAAAATGCTGGAAACGTTCGGCCAGGATGTTACGATCACGCAGCGTTGAGAAACTGCGCGAAAAAGAGCGTGAAATATTGGCTGGGCCCTTTTCAAGTCCGCGAGCATAGCGATAATACGTGTGACGGCATGGAGGTCGTCAATGGATCAGATTACTCAACATGGTGACGACGACAACGGCGAACGATCGACCGCGACGTGGAAGGCTCTTGTAGGCCAACTCGCCGGACGATTCCCGACCGCTATGTCGCAACTGCTCCGCGGACGCGGGCAACTAAAGGGCGCAAGCGTTTTAAAACTCACACCGAAACAGTTCCGCGACGTGCTGCGCGCATTGACTTACGGGCGAACGTATTGCTGGGCTCCCGAGCCGGACCGAAACGACGGCTGCATCTGGGTGGGGCTCGACGCGACGTCCGCCGCCGGGATGATAGACCTCATGCTCGGCGGGAGACCCTACCAAAGCGCCACCGGACAGCGGGCCCTTACTGCGATAGATAAACGCCTGCTCGGGCGAATTACTGATCGAGCCGCCGGACTAATCGCAGGACTCGCCGGGATAGACCAACCGCTCCAACAACGCCCCGACGAACAGACGCCCGATCTACCGGAAGTTTCTGCTGTGTGCATGGACCTGGAAATCGGCGGATCGATATGGTTGTTTGCTTGCGGTGAGTTAACAGGCGGGTCGAACGGCCAGGCCGCCAGCAGCACATCAGGCTTCAAAGGCGGGCCGATAGAGTTGTCCGCCACCCTAAACGTAGCCGAGATTTCGCCCGATCAACTTGCCGAACTGGAGATCGGCGACGTAATCTCCACTGACGCGGCGATAGACAGCGAAGTAGTAATCCGCCTCGCCGGCATCCCGAAATACATCGGACAACTCTCAACAGTAGACGGAAAAAAAGCAGTAACAATCAAACGCAAAATCACCGCACAAGACTAACCGCAGAGAATAGCAATCCTGGCGTTTTCTATATCATTCTTTGACATGTTCGCGAATCCACGCTTCCCATTTGGCGCGATCTGTACCGAAATCCTGCTTCGTGCCACGCTTCAGGTACCCTTTAATCAGCCCGCGAAAATAATCTTGAAAACCAAGCCGCTGTCTATCGGATTCAAACTTTAGGTCCTTTGGCAATTTGATGTTCAGGAGAGATGTCAAGACCAGGAGTGCTTGCCGATTCCCGATATTATCTAGCCCATGAATCGCGTCACGCCGCAGTGATGCCGAATCAGACGTGTTCGCGATGCTTGTGAATTTCTCTATTACTCTCTTGTCATCACGGTATCCGGACATTGCCCTGATGATGCTCATTTGATCATCCTCGTCCGTTGCGGTCTGGAATAGTTCCAATAGTCCCGCAACAGGATCCGGCGACGTCATCTGCACCAGTACACGCCGCGCTATGGCTTTGGGATAGTCAGGAACATCACCTTTCAAATATTTTTTGATGGGCTCCACCGCTCGCTTGTCGCCAATTGCCAGCATCGCACGAAGAATGTCTACAGTTTCCCATTCATCGATGCCCTTATCTATATTTTTGGATTGTTCAAGGCGTTTTATCAGAATCGGGACAGCCTCTGTGCACTTCAACTGTCCCAGGGCGATTATTACACTATACTTCTTTCCAGAGTCCTTTTTTAAAATTTTCAGCAGGGGTGGAATAGCACGCTTGTCTCCGGTATTTCCCAGAGCAGCTACCACATAGTGCTTGTAGCCTATGTCTGTTTTCAATAACTGCATTAATACAGGAACAGCACGCTTATCCCCAAGCTCTCCCAGGGCGACTATCACCTGATCAATAAATGGGTCTTTGTTTTCAATTTTTCGCTTCGCAACCGCTATGAGGACTGGTGCTGCGCGTTTGAGATCCATGTAACCAAGATTCGCGCAAATACTGTTTATCGGCGTTAACCAGATGTCATCTTTGTCACCATCGGGATACTTTCCGTCAGGACGTTTGACTATGTCGCCATCGTCGATACTACCGTCCGAGAGGAGTTTGAGCAGAGTATTAGTGCCCCATTTCTTTGTGGTGTCCAGATAGACGTACAATTCTACGGTTTTGGCCGCATTGTATCGATGCCGCAAGTTTTTGGATGCAAGTTGTACGGTGACGAATTTTCGGGCTTCTTCATCTTTATCCAGAAGAAAGTAAGCGGCGCAAAGCCTGGCGTACATATCCCGTTTTTCGTCAAGCATGCAGGCTTTCCAAACCGCAGCATGGGATTCCTGATATTTGTATTCTTGTCTGCGTAGTAGCCAGATCAATCTGGAATGCACCTGCAATCCTGGTGAAGCCATCGTTGCAGTGACCTCGTATTGTTTTTTGCCAATACCCCGCATGATATAATCAGCAGGTTGAGAAGTCGCCTTGTCAGCGGCAAAAACAACACTAGACACTGCAACAACGGCGAGAAGTAAAAAAAGTTTTATTTTCATCTGCTTTGTTCCTTATGCATTAGAAACAACCAACTTGCTATACAACCTGCAAACTCTAATCGTGAAGCCCCAATTTTGGGTACTTTCGCCAATTATCCACCTTTGCTCCCTTATTCCAATTCCATACATACTCAAGCCAGGATCCTTTGTCAGTTATATTTATTCCGAGGGGCT